>CAMKJS010000018.1 GCA_946413245.1 uncultured Clostridia bacterium | reverse complement strand
CGCCATGCGCCGCCGCGGCTATCCCGCCATGGCCATCCGGAACTTTGTGGACACCATCGGCATGAGCAAGGCGGATTCCGTCGTGGATTACGCGGTGCTGGAGCACTGCGTGCGCGACGTGCTGGGGGATACCGCTCCCCGGGCCATGGCCGTGCTGAATCCCCTGAAAGTGGTGCTCACCAACTGGCCCGAAGGCGAAACGAAGGACGTGACCCTGGAGAATCACCCGAACCATCCCGAAATGGGCGAGCGCGTGATTCCCTTCGGCCGGGAGATCTGGATCGACCGGGAAGACTTCATGGAGGTTCCGGTCAAGAAGTACCAGCGCATGTTCCCCGGGAACGAGGTCCGGCTGAAGGGCGCCTACATCGTCCGCTGCGACAGCTGCGTGAAGGATGCGGACGGGAACGTCACCGAGGTGCACTGCACCGTGGATCTTGATTCCTTCTCCGGCAGCGCCGGAGCGGACCGGAAAATCAAGGGCAAAACCCTGCACTGGGTGCCCGCGGACGCCTGCATTCCCTTCGAAGCCCGGCTCTATGATCCCCTGCTGAACGACGATCTGGACGACGAGCAGGCCGAAGCGGACAAGAAAGACTTTATCTCCCGCCTGAATCCGGAAAGCCTGAAGGTCTGCCGCGGCTATGCCGAGAAGGTGATCGCCGGCGCGGAGACCGGAGCGTCCTTCCAGTTCCTGCGGGTCGGATATTTCTGCAAGGATCCCGACTCCACCGACGCCCTGCCGGTGTACAACCGCACCGTCGGCCTGCGGGACACCTTTGCAAAATTAACTAAATGACCGAAGAGGTCTAAGGGGGCGAACAGCTGACAACCGCCAGTGGCGGTAGTCTTGTCAGCTGCGAGCTCAACCGAAAAGGAGCAAATTCCCCTGTGGGGAATTGCGACTGTTGAGGTTGCGGATCGATCGGAAAGCCCCCTTGCAGAATTACAATTTCGGAGGAAATCACCATGTCACAGGTTCGCACCCGTTTTGCCCCCAGCCCCACGGGCTTTATGCACCTGGGCGGCGTTCGCACCGCCCTCTACGCCTACCTTTATGCCAAACAGAATGGCGGCAGCTTCATCCTGCGGATTGAGGATACCGACCAGGAGCGCTTCGTCGAAGGCGCCACCGAGGTCATCTACGACACGCTCCGCGCCTGCGGCCTGAACTGGGACGAAGGCCCCGACATCGGCGGCCCTTGCGGCCCCTATATCCAGTCCGAGCGCAAATCCACCTATCTCCCCTACGCCGAGCAGCTGGTGCAGTCCGGTCACGCCTATTACTGCTTCTGCTCCAAGGAGGAGATCGAGGAGCGGAAGGCGAAAGTGGAAGCCGCCGGCGGCACCTGGAAATACGACAAGCACTGCCTGCATCTTTCCCCTGAAGAGATCGCCGCGAAGAAGGCCGCCGGCATCCCGTACACCATCCGCATGAACGCGCCGACGGAGGGCGAAACCAGCTACAGCGACGTGGTTTTCGGCGACATGACTTTCAAAAACGCTGAGTCCATGGACGACATGGTTCTCATCAAGCAGGACGGAATGCCCACCTACAACTTCGCCAACGTCATCGACGACCATCTGATGGGCATCACCCATGTGATGCGCGGCATGGAATACCTTTCCTCCACGCCCCGGTACAACTACCTCTACACCGCCCTGGGCTGGGAGATCCCGACCTATATTCATCTGCCCACGGTCATGCGGGACGCCACTCACAAGCTCTCCAAGCGGGACGGGGACGCCTATTATTCCGATTATATCGAAAAGGGCTTCCTGACCGAAGCGCTGATCAACTATCTGGCGCTGGTGGGCTGGAATCCCGGCACGGACCGGGAATTCTTCACCCTGCCGGAGCTGGTGGAAGCCTTCGACATCCATCGGATCAACAACTCCCCCGGCATTTTTGACGTCAACAAGCTGGAGTGGATGAACAGCCAGTACGTCGCGAAGATGGACTTCGAACAGTATCTGGCCATGGCAACCCCGTGGTTCGATCAGGTTCTTGCCGGCAAAGGGATGGATTACCGCCGCCTGGCGGAGCTCATGCAGAGCCGCACGGACATCTTCAGCCGTATTCCGGAGAAGATCGCCTTCCTGGCGGAAATGCCGGAATACGATACCGCCATCTTCTTCAACAAGAAGCAGAAGAGTGACGAGAATACGGCCCGGGAGGTTCTCCCCCTGCTGATTCCCGTGCTGGAGGGCATTGAGGACTGGACCGAGCAGAATATCCACGACACGGTCATCGCGAAGATCCAGGAGTGGGGCAAGAAGAACGGCACCGTGCTCTGGCCCATGCGCATCGCCATTTCCGGACAGGAATCCACCCCCGGCGGCGCCTTTGAGATCGCGTACCTCCTCGGAAAGGAAGAAACGCTCCGCCGCCTCGGCGAAAGCCTGCGCAAACTGGGCTGAATACCCGCGTTTTCACGGAAATCCTTCGGGATTTCCGCCTTTTTTGTTTGCAATGTACCTTCCTTTCTGCTATAATCAGTCTGTACAACCCGACCTGTTTCATATCCTGTAAGACCTGTGAGGTGCGCTTATGAAAATCGGAATCGGCAACGACCATACCGCTGTGGAATACAAGCAGGAAATCGCGAAGCATATCCGGGAGACCTACGGATATGAAGTGGTAAATTTCGGCACGGACCAGTCTGAAAGCTATGATTACCCGCTGGCGGGCGAGGCTGTCGCCAACGCCGTCGCCTCCGGCCAGGTGGATCTGGGCATCGCCATCTGCGGCACGGGCATCGGCATCTCCCTGGCGGCCAACAAGGTGCGGGGCATCCGCTGCGCCGTTTGCAGCGAGCCTTATTCCGCCAAGCTTTCCCGCATGCACAACAACAGCAACGTGCTGGCTTTCGGCGCGCGGGTGGTGGGCATCGAAATGGCCAAGATGATCGTGGACGCCTGGCTGACCGCCTCCTTCGAGGGCGGCCGCCATCAGCGGCGGGTGGACATGATTATGGCCATCGAGGCAAAATCCTGCGGCGCCGCGGAATAATCCGCCTGTCCCGGGAAAATATCCCCCGTTATTTTTCGGAATATTTCCTGTATTCTTCTTTCTTTTTCCCGTATGCTTGAACCACGGAAAAACATCCGGAAACCGGTTTTATGAACTGAGCCATGTTGAAAGGAGGAATCTGCATGCCAACTATTTCCGGCGATCTGGTGATGATCCTGTCGCTGGTAATCGGATCCGCGCTGGTGATCCTGGAGGCGTTCATGCCCGGGTTTGGGATCGCGGGCATATCCGGCGTCGTGCTGGAGGTCATCGCGATCTACGCGGCCTGGAACACCCACGGCGTCGTCTTCGCGCTGCTGCTCACACTGGGTGTGCTGGTGCTGATCGGCTGCGCGGTGTTCCTGTCCTACAGGAGCGCCATGAAGGGCCGCCTCAGCCAGAGCGCGCTGATCCTGAACGATACGCAGGAGGTGGGCGGCGCCGGTGAACATCCCCTTGCCTCCCTGGTGGGATTGAAAGGGATCACCGTGACCGCGCTGCGTCCCGGCGGTACAGTGGAAATCAGCGGCCGCCGCGTTCCCGCCGCCAGCGGAGGGGACTTTATGGACAAAGGCCAGTCCGTATCCGTCACCGGTACGGAAGGCGACCATGTCCTGGTGCAGAAATGCTGATCCTGTAAGCTTGTACATTTTTAGAAGGAGGTTTCTTGTATGCCATCCCAGATTTTGATTCCCTTTATTATCGTCCTGATCATCCTGGTTCTGGCCATCTTCCTGCACTTTGTGCCGATGGGCCTGTGGATTTCCGCACTGGCCAGCGGCGTGCATATCCCGATCAGCGCCCTGGTGGGCATGCGGATCCGCCGGATTCAGCCCCATCGCCTCGTCTACCCGCTGATCAAGGCAAACAAAGCCGGCCTGAACCTGACGATTTCCCAGCTGGAAACCCATTACCTGGCCGGCGGTAACGTGGACCGGGTCATCAACGCCCTGATCGCCGCCCAGCGTGCCAACATCGATATGGCTTTCGAAAAAGCCTGCGCCATCGACCTGGCCGGCCGCGACGTATTCCAGGCCGTACAGATGAGCGTTACCCCCAAGGTCATCGAGACCCCCGTGGTCGCCGCCATTGCCAAGGACGGTATCGAACTGCGGGCCAAGGCCCGGGTCACCGTGCGGACGAACATTGAGCGCCTGGTGGGCGGCGCCGGAGAAGAAACCGTTATCGCCCGCGTCGGCGAAGGTATCGTTACCACCGTCGGCAGCGCCGAAACCCACAAGCAGGTGCTGGAGAATCCGGACCTGATCAGCCGTACCGTGCTGGACAAGGGTCTGGACGCCGGAACCGCCTATGAAATTCTTTCGATCGACATCGCGGATGTGGACGTGGGCCGGAACGTCGGCGCCCAGCTGCAGATGGATCAGGCGGAAGCCGACCGCCGGATCGCTCAGGCCAAGGCCGAGGAGCGCCGCGCGATGGCTGTCGCCCGCGAGCAGGAAATGAAAGCCTCCGTGCAGGAGATGCGCGCCAAGGTGGTCGAAGCCGAAGCCGAAGTGCCGCGTGCCATGGCTTCCGCCCTCAAGGACGGCAAGCTGGGTGTGCTGGACTACTATCAGATGAAGAACACCATCGCCGACACCGAGATGCGGGAATCCATCGCCAAGGCCAGCGCGCCGCAGCAGGCTACGCCTGAAACTCCCCGCGCGAAGAAATAATCCCGCGGGGCCGGAAACGGAGGTGCCATAATGTCCGATTCCCTTTCTCCGCTGATTATGCTGGTCCTCTTCGTGCTGGTGTTCGTGATCCTTCCCTCTTCCGCGGCAAAAAAGGCCGCCCAGCGGAAAAACGCTTCCGCCCAGGGCGGGAACAAGCCTGCGGAAAAACCGAAGGCAGCGGGGGAGAAATTCCCCGCCTCAGCCTTCCCGGACCGGAAGGAGTCCTCATTGCAGCAGCCCCTGGGGGAAGGCGGCTCCCTGTGGGAGCATGATCACACGTCCTATGCCGGCAGCCTGGGCAGCCTTTCCACCGAAGGGTTTGACCCCTGCCACGAGGAGCAGATGGAAAGTCTCTCCTCCCTGACTTCGGAGCATGTCGCGGAGCCTCAGGAGATTCCGGGCCTGTCCCTGCGCTGGACGGGTGACGAAATCGTTCGCGGGCTCGTGGTCAGCGAGGTTCTGAAGCGGAAAACCCTTTCACGGTAACTTTTTCACGATCCACCGGGTTCATCCCGGCGGATCGTTTTGCGCTTTTTCCCTGCCAGATGTTTCCGGACAAATTCTGAAAGGCGGGCCTCCCGATGATACGTAAATACACCTTCGGTTCTCCGGCGGATACCGGCGCGGTTGTGCAAAGCATCCCGGCGGAAGCCGGAGATCTTCCTTTTTTCTCCGTTTCTTTTCCGGAGGGCGGTGAACCCGGCACGGTTGCCTTCACCCTGAATCTGAATCCGGAGGATATCCTCTGGGGTCTGGGGGAAACCCTGCGGGGCATGAACAAGCGGGGCGGCCGCTACCGCTCCTGGAACGTGGACGAAACCCAGCACACGGACGACCGGCAGAACATCTATGCCTCCCATAACCTGCTGGTCGTCTTCGGCCCCGGCCGCCTCTTTGCCGTCTATCTGGACGATCCGGGCCTGGTCACCTGGGATCTGGGTTTCACGCGCTCCGATCAGGCTGTCATCACCTCCGCGAACGGAGACCTGAACCTGTACCTGCTGGAAGAGGAGAGCCTGAACGAACTGGCCCGCTCCTTCCGCCGGCTTACCGGCAGGAGTTATCTTCCGCCCCGCTGGGCCTTCGGGTATATCCAGTCCCGCTGGGGCTACGCCAGCGAGGAGGACATCCGCACCGTCGTCGCCGAGCACCGGAAGCGGCATATCCCGCTGGACGGCGTCTGCATGGATATCGATTATATGGACGGCTTCCGGAACTTCACCTGGAACCGGGGGACCTTCCCGGATCTGAAAGGCCTGAATGCGGATCTGCGCCGGGATCATGTCCGCCTGATTCCCATTATCGACGCGGGTGTCAAACTGGAAGAAGGTTATGCCGCGTATGATTCCGGCGTCCGGGAAGACGCCTTCTGCAAAAAGGCGGACGGCTCTCTCTTTGTGGCCGCCGTCTGGCCCGGCCGCTGCTGCTTCCCGGACTTCCTGAATCCGGAAGCCCGGGCCTGGTTCGGCGATCAGTACCGGCCGCTGCTGGAAGCCGGCGTGGAAGGCTTCTGGAACGATATGAATGAGCCTTCGCTCTTCTATTCGGACGAGGGCCTGGCGGAGTGCTTCTCGGTGCTGGACGCCCGCAAGGAAGGCGCCGGGGACGCGGAGATCATGGGAGCCCTGCGGTCCGCCCTGGGCAGCCTCGCCAACAGCCCGGAGGACTACCGCCGCTTTTATCACCGGGTGGGAGACCGCCTGATCCGGCACGACAAAGTGCACAATCTGTACGGTGCCGGCATGACCCGGGCCACCGCCGAAGGCCTGCGCCGCTTCGGCCCGGAAAAGCGCTGGCTCCTCTTCTCCCGCTCCTCCTTCGTCGGCGCTCACCGGTACGGCGGTCTCTGGCAAGGGGACAATATCTCCTGGTGGCAGCACCTGAAGCTCGCGCTGCAGATGCTGCCAAACATGAACCTCTGCGGGTTCCTCTTCTGCGGCTGCGACCTAGGCGGCTTCGCCGGCGATACCACCGAGGATCTCCTGGCCCGCTTCCTGCAGCTGGGCGTCTTCACGCCGCTGATGCGCAACCATTCCGCCATCCACACCCGGGATCAGGAAATTTACCGCTTCTCCACCTGGGAGAAGATGCGGGACACGGTCACCGTCCGCTACGCTCTGCTCCCCTTCCTCTACAGCGAGTTCATGAAGGCTGCCCTGTCCGACGGGCTGTACTTCCGTCCCCTGGCCTTTGACTGGTCCGATGATCCCCGGGCCTGCCGGGTGGAGGATCAGCTCCTGCTGGGAGAGAGCTGCATGATCGCCCCGGTCCTGGAGCCGAATGCCCTTGGCCGTTCCGTGTACCTGCCGGAGGATATGCTGATGATCCGCTTCCGCTCCGCGGTTGATTACGACCTGATCCCGCTGGAGAAGGGAGATCATTATGTGGAGCTGGCTTTGCACGAGTTCCCGCTCTTCGTCCGCAAAAACCGGATCGTTCTCCTCTGTCCCGGCGGAGAAAGCGCCGAAACCCTGGACGACACGCGCCTGACCGCTCTCGGCTGGATTCCGGACGGCGCGGCGTACGATTTCTACCGGGACGACGGCACGGATCCCAGTCCGTCTCCGGATCAGATCACCCGGATCACCGCTGCCGCGGGGCCGTCCCTCCGCCGGTCCTTTACCGCTCCGAAGGACTTTCCGGAATGCCGGATCCCGGACCCCGCCGAATGATCATCTGATGTTCGGAACGTGTCGCAGGCTTGATTTTTAGGCGCTCCTGGGCTACAATAGGGATGTTTATTGATTCATTCTTTTATTCTCAAGGAGGCACGACCCATGGAATACGTTCTGATGACCGACAGCGACAGCGATCTGCCGTTTCATCTGAAACAGCAGTACGACATTCCTGTTGTCTACATGCCCTATGCGCTCAACGGCACGGAGTATTTTGACGATCTCGGCCAGATGCTGGATCATAAAAGCTACTTCAACATGATGCGCGAAGGCGCGGTTCCGGTAACTTCCGCCCTGAACGAGGAAGCGTATCTGGAATACTTTGACCCGATCCTGCAGGAGAAGGATCTCCTGTTTATCGCCTTTTCCAGCAAGCTGAGCTGCACGCTGCAGGCGGTCTATTCCGCCCGGGAAAAGCTGCTGAAGAAGTATCCGGAACGGAAGTTCACGGTGGTGGACACCCTGAGCATCTCCGGTCCTATGACCCTGCTGGTGCTGAAGGCCCATGAGCTGTACCGGGCCGGTAAGTCCATGGAAGAGGTGGCTGCATGGGTGGAGGCCAACAAGCTCCGCTCCCAGGGCGTGTTCACCGTGGATGACCTGAAATATCTGAAGCGCGGTGGCAGAATCTCTTCCGCTGCCGCCACCATCGGTACCATGCTGGACCTGAAGCCGATTATCGCGGAGGCTTCCGACGGAACCCTGCAGTCCGTGGATAAGGTTCGCGGCCGGAAAAAGGCCCTGGCCACCCTGGTGGAACGGATGATGGAGTTCGCTCCCGATCCCGCCGAAAGCCCCATCCTCGTGCTGAACGCCGACGCCGAGGAGGACGCGGAGCGGCTCAAGGTGCTGGTGCTGCAGAAACTGCCCGGCGCCAACGTCATGATCGAGCATGTGGGCCCCGTGATCGGCGCCCATTGCGGCCCGGGCACCACAGCCGTGTGCTTCCTGGGCACCAAACCCCGCAATCCCTGATGTCTTTTTTCAGAGCCGGTTTTCCGGCTCTGTTTTTTATTTTCTGCCTGATTGATTTGCCAAAGGCAAATCAAATCTCTTCACTTGCTTCCGGCTCTGTTTTTTTCTCCCCGTTTTTCGCCCGATGGTTCCATTGACAGGGCAGCGGAAATGCGGGATAATGCACTCGAAATCAAGCGGGAGGGATGCAGCCATGACCAGGGGAGAACAGCTCTATGAGGGAAAAGCCAAGAAAGTGTATCGGACCGATGATCCGGAACTGCTGATCGTTTCCTATAAGGACGACGCCACCGCCTTCAACGGCCTGAAAAAGGGCACCATCGTCGGCAAGGGCGTCATCAATAATCAGATGAGCAACCAGCTCATGAAGCGGCTGGAGAAAGCCGGAGTCCCCACGCACTTCGTGGAGGAGCTTTCCGAGCGGGATACGCTGGTGCGCCGCGTCAGCATCGTTCCCCTGGAGGTCATTATCCGGAATATCGCCGCGGGCTCCTTCTCCAAGCGCTACGGCGTGGAGGAAGGCGTGGTCTTCTCCGCCCCCACCATTGAGTTCTCCTATAAGAACGACGAGCTCGGCGATCCGCTGATGAACGCGTATCACGCCATCGCCATGAACCTGGCCACCCGGGAGGAAATCGAGACCATCAAGAAGTACGCCTTCGCGGTGAACGACTTTCTGAAGGCCTTCTGGCTGGAAGCCGGCGTCACCCTGGTGGATTTCAAGCTGGAGTTCGGCCGTCTCAGCGACGGGACCATCGTGCTGGCGGACGAGATCAGCCCGGACACCTGCCGCCTCTGGGATTCCAAAACCCACGAGAAGCTGGATAAGGACCGGTTCCGCCGGGACCTGGGCGGCGTGGAAGACGCCTATCAGGAAATCATGCGCCGGCTGAAGGAGCACGCATAAAACAATTCCGGTCCGCCCATTGATCGGGCGGACCGGTTTTTTTGTTTTTTATTTGACGGAGCGCCGCAGAATCAGCCGCTTCGTAAAATAGTTCCAGATCATCACGATCAGGGTAGCCAGGGCCTTGTTGATCATTACCATCTTCACCGCGTAGGAGAAAACGGTCAGCACCACCGCGTCCTCCCCCAGGATCAGGCGGAACAGATACATCAGCCCTTCGTTCAGCAGGAGCCCGGCCACGCTGGTGATCAGGAAGCCCATTTTCGCCGCGTTTTTCTGCTCCGCCGCGCCGTGAAACACCCACCGCACGCACAGCAGGTAGTTCACGACGACGGAAATCAGAAACGCGATAGGCGTCGCGATCAGCGTATCCAGCCCGCAGCGGTCCCGCAGCAGCATCAGCGCCGCCAGCTCAATCAGGAAGCATACGCCGCCGGAAATCGCGAAGCGCAGCATCTCCCAGACCCGATTCTCCTTTTTCTCCATCCTTCAGTGCCTCGTATTCCTTTTCTGTACTGCCACGGATCCCCTCACGGCTCCTCCGGCAGTTCCCGGAAGGCCATGATATCCGCGTCCTTCGCGGAACCTCCCATGATCGTCTTCAGCGTCTTTTTGCCCTTCGCGCGGCAGATCAGCGCGGAGGACGGGCCTCCGTCCAGGTTGTACACCCACTCGGCCGTAAAGTTCTCCTGAAAGAACGCGCTGACGCGGCGCAGGGTCAGGCCTCTTCCTCCTTCGTTGCTCACGGAGAGGATCAGGTAATTGTTCCGGTTCACCCGGGCGATCACGGTGCGCCGGGCAGCTTTATCCGCAAAGGACCAGTCCTCCGGCAGCAGGTCCTCATTGTTCCGCAGCATCGGGCAATTGACGTAGAAGGACCAGGTTTCCAGCGGTTCCCGGGCCAGCACCGTCTCGTTGTTCTCCCCCGCGTACATCTGCAGGCCATCCGCCTCCAGGGTCAGCCCGTAATAGGGCACGCCCTCCAGATTCCGGAACACTTCTCCGCCGGTCACGGTCAGCGACCCCAGCGGCGTGTAATAGTAATCCTTGCCGGTTCCCGGATAATCTTCCGGAATCCAGGGATAGGTGGGGCTCACATAGCCGCTCCCGTTGATCACCAGCGCCGCCCCGGGAACCTTCTTGGCCATGTTGACGGGTAGCTGAATGTTCTTGCGCCACACCGCGGTCTGCTTCACGATCTGCTTCGCCGGATCCTGCACCCAGATCTTGCTCAGGTAGCAGACCACCCGGTCGATCTTCACCTTTTCCACCGTATACCTCAGGGTGTCCGAATCATACTCCCGGACCGTCTTGCCGGAATACGCGTATTCCGCCGGCGGTTCCGGTTTGTCCGGGATTTCCGGCAGCTGCGCTTCCTCCTCCGCGAACGCCGCAAACGGCAGCAGGCACAGCCACAGCGCGGCCAGCAGACAGATCCACCGTTTTCTCATTGCGCAACTCCCCTTTCAGGCCTATTTTACACCATTCCGCCCGGCTTCTCAAGCCCGGTCTCGTTGACAAACGCCGGTGAACGTGGAATAATGGAGCAACCGTCAAACACAGCGAGGCATGCAGCGCCGGCGAAAAAGCTGCCCGCCGTCTTCCCGTTCTTTAGTACGGCCCGGAATCATCTGTACGACTGCGCCGTTTCCTCGGTCATCCTGCCGGCAACCCTTTCATCACGGAGGTTCCTTGTATATGACACGATTCCGCTTCCCGGCACTGCTGCTCCTGCTGTGCTTCCTTTTGTCCGCCGCGTCAGCCGCTGATCAGTGGGAGCCAGATTTCGACTTCCGCTTTCCCGCGCCGGCGGAATGGACGGAGGAGGAAAAGGCCCAGGTGCTCCGGGACGGCTCCGTTACCCGGTGTCAGACGCTGGATATCGCTCTGTCCCTGCTGGAGGAAGGCAATCCCTTCCTGGAGCGGTATAACCTGCTTACCGGCGCGGAGGTCACGCCGCGGCTGGCCTTCGGCGTTCCCTATTTCTTCGGCGGCCGCGCCGCCAGCCACGTGTTCGCCAAGGAGCCGGACTACATCGTGCAGAAGGCCTGGATGAACAGCCCCGTCTGGTATAAGAAAAATACGTTCTACGTCTACGGGTTTGACTGCGTCGGCTATGTCAACTGGGTATGGAAAAAGGATAAGGGCTACGGCTGGCCCGGAGTCGACCGGCTGCTCGTCGTCCGCTCCTATCATATTTTCGATCAGTCCGCTCCGCTGCCTCCCTGGGAGGAGGTCGCGCAGGCTCTGCATCCGGGCGACGTCTTTGTCCGCCGCAACCCGAACACTCACACCGGCATGTATCTGGGCACCCTGCGGCAGTTCGGCTATACGGCGGAGCAGGTGCCGGAGCTGGATGCCTATCTGGATTATCCGCTGGTGCTGCACACCTCCAACAACGCCTCCATTGCCGCCCGTTTCCAGTGGCTGATTCACAACGGCCTGGCCAAGTATCACGTAGCCTCCGTCACCGACGGCGGCGTCATGGTTTCCATCCTCGGGGTGGACCCGAAGGACGCTCCGATGCACGTGACCGCCCAGCTGCAGGACACCTGGTACTTCACCCTGCCGGACGGCACCTGGCTGACTGTCATGCCATGGGAGAACATCGAGGAATTCTGCTGGTACAAATACGGAAACCAGTAAACAATGATACGCCGTTCTGTCTGAGAAGAACGGTTTATCTTTTATTCCCGCTCTTCATCACGACCGCAAGAACCCCGCCCGCCAGCGCGATCCCCATAGCCGCATAGAAATTTGCGATATAGCCCTGAACCGGAACAGGATCCGCCGCCGGTCCGCTGAACTTCTCAATCACCATACCGCCGATCACGGGTCCAAGGAACATTCCGATCCCGTAGAGCGCCTGATAAATTCCCATGGCGGCGCCGCGTTTCGCATCCGGAACGGTCTCAATGGCGCTGGCCATCGTGAGCGGCATCAGCAGTCCCACACCGGAGCCCAGAAGCGCCTGCACGGCTATGAGTGAAGCCATGGAAGACGTTGTCGGATACAGGAAGCAGGCGACAGCCATCACCGCAAAGCCCGCGGCAAGCACCGGCCGCCTCCCGAATTTCGGTTCCAGCACCGTGCCGGAAAAGCGGGACAGGATCGTTGTCGGCAGAAGATTGGCAACGGACAGATATCCGAGCTGAGCTGTCGTCATTCCCACTACGTCCTTCGCCCAGTTCTGCACAAAACCCTGCACCGTCGCCCAGGTAACCAGCTGATACAGGATCGCCAGAGTCGTGCCGGAAATCAGCCGGGGATTTTTCGCGACTTCCACGAACCCCTTCAGCGTCATGGGTTCGCCTTCCGGCGGCTGTTCCTTCACCCGGATCACGACGATGAGCCCCGCAATACCCGCGGCAGCAGCCAGAACAAACGCCCAGACCTCCCCGACATATCCGGCGAGCTGCGCGCCCAGGAGCATGGCGACAATCTGCGAACCGCATTGCGGAACCGTAATCCGGCTCATGGCGGCGGCGACCTGTTCTCCCCTGTAGCCGGAAGCATAGAGCACGGAAAAGTTCACCCAGGTCGCTGCCGTCATTCCGGCCATTCCCCGGAAAATCAGCACGGCGAACAGCAGGCTTTCCGGAACATTCTCCTGTCCTGCCAGCATTGCCGCTGCCGTCAGGCCTGCCGACGAGCCAATCGACAGGACAAAGCCGATCACCACGAACAGCTTCCGCTTTTTCATCACATCCGACAGGATACCCAGGGGAATCCGCAGGAGCATCTGCGTCAGGCCGTAGCTGCCGACGATCATACCGGCCATAACCTTCGCCGCGCCAAGGGTGTTCGTTACGTACGTCGTCAGAAAGGACGGATACGTATAGACCGAAAACCAGAACAGAAATATTGCGGTCAGCATCAGCCGCTCGTTTCTCTTCCCGCTGTTCATACCGTCTGTCCCCTTCCCGCTCTCTGTCTTGCAGACAGAATAGCAGAAAAATCCTTTTATGACACGAAAAAACTGTGAAGCGCTGACTTCTTTCGTCTTCTCTTCACAGCTTCTCAGTTTCTCTTTCCGATCACGGAAATATCCTTCCAGAACTTCTTCAGTTTCCCCTGCAGCGTCTGGGATTTCCGCAGAGCGATGGTGGCATCCAGCGCGCTCCGACGGTATTCCCGGTTCTCCGGATCCATCCGGATGGCTTCCCGAAAGGATTGGTGCGCGCTGTCGTACTGCTCCATGCGCATCAGCACCCGCCCCTGGGTGTAGTGCCAGAAAGCGTCCCGGCTTTCCGCCCGCAGCAGCTGGCGCAGCGCGCTTTCCGGATTGTCCCGCGCCAGCATTTTCTCCGCCAGGGCGATGGCGTCTTCCTTCGTCAGTTCCGGCGTGGTTGACGCCCGGGGCTTCGGCACCGCCATCCGCAACGCTTCCTCATAGGCCAGGTTCAGCTGCACCATGCGCGCCTGGGCCTGTTTCTTTTCCTCCGGATCCTGAATCATGTCCGGGTGGCACTGCTTCACCAGCTTCCGGTATGCCGCGCGGATCTCCTCCGGGTCGGCAAAGGGCGTCAGCTCCAGCGCCTCAAAGGGATTGCTCATCAGCAGAACTCCTCCCGGCTGATCACGGCGCCCAGGGAGCGAAGCTTGTCTTCTATATGCTCATATCCCCGGTCGATAAACTCCGGTTCATAAATCTCTGTCACGCCCCGGGCCATCAGCCCGGCGATGATCAGCGCCGCTCCGGCCCGCAGATCCGTGGCGGTCATCGGAGCGCCGTACAGTTCCTGTACGCCTTCGATAATAGCGGTCCGCTCCACCACCCGGACCCGGGCGCCCATGCGCCGGATTTCGTCCAGATGGCGGAAACGCGACTCAAAAATCGTTTCCGTCACGATACTGGTTCCCCTGGCGGTGGTCAGCAGCGCGCTCATGGGCTGCTGCAGATCCGTCGGGAAGCCGGGATATACCTGGGTCTTAACGTTGATCGCCCGCCGCGGGCCCACCACGTGCACCCGGATGGCGTCGTCATAATCGGTCACCTTGACGCCCATCTCCAGCAGCTTCGCGCTCAGGGCGTCCATATGGGTGGGGATGCATCCGTTCACGATGATGTCTCCGCCGGTCGCTGCCGCGGCGATCATCAGGGTGCCGGTCTCAATCTGATCCGGAATCACGGCATAGGTGGTTCCGTGCAGCCGCTGCACGCCGCGGATCCGGATGATGTCCGTACCGGCGCCTTTGATCCGGGCGCCCATACTGTTCAGGAAGTTGGCCAGATCGACGATGTGCGGTTCTTTCGCCGCGTTGTAGATTACCGTGTTGCCCTTCGCCTTGACCGCCGCCAGCATCACATTGACCGTAGCGCCGACGGTCACCATGTCAAAGAACACGTCTCCGCCGGTGAGGCAGTCGCTCTCCGCGGTCAGAAGGCCTCCGATTTCCCCCGCTTCCGCCCCGATAGACTGAAAGCCCTTCAGATGCTGATCCACAGGCCGTGACCCGATCTCGCATCCCCCGGGAGTAGGCACATAGGCCTTCCCGCAGCGCCCCAGCAAGGCCCCCAGCAGATAGTAGCTGGCACGAAGGCGCTGCGCGTTCCGGTAGGATACCCTGTTTCCTTCCGCCGGCCGGGGATCTACCCGCATCGACTTGCCGGGCTCATATTCCACCTTGGCTCCCAGCTCCGTCAGAATATCCGCCAGAGCGTGCACGTCGTCAATGTCCGGCAGGTTTTCCACCGTACAGGGCTCGTCGGACAGCAGCGTTGCCGGAATCACCGCAACCGCGGTATTTTTTCCTCCGCTGACGCGAACCTGTCCTTCCAGCGCGTGACCGCCTGTCACCAGCATCCGTTCCTTGCCCGCCAACGCGTGTCACCTCCCGGCACCTCATTCGTTCCAATTATTATACACCCTTCACCCCCTGCTGACAAGCATGCAGATTCCATGCGGTTTTTCGACATATTTTTTTCGGGAATGTTGTATAATCGTTATATGCTTGCGTCTAAACAGGTGAAAGGGGGTATGCGGTGCCATGGAAACGGTAAAGGGCCCTTGCCGTTCGGCTGAGGAAGAAATCACGTATCTGGTTGAAACACATCAGCTCGCACTGCTGCGTCTGTGTTTTGCCTATCTGCATGATCAGGCACTGGCGGAGGATGCTGTTCAGGAGACATTTCTGAAGGCATATCGGAAACTGGATCAGTTTCAGGGAAACTCGAATGTAAAGACCTGGCTTTCAGCCATTGCGATCAATTGCTGCCGGGATATGACCCGGGGAAGCTGGTTCCGGCATATAGACCGTTCGGTTTCAGTCGATACACTGCCGCCACGTGCTGAGGAATCAAATCCCGAGGATGACTCAGTATCCGTAGAAGTCATGAATCTGCCGATTCGTCTGAGGGAAGTTGTCTTACTCTATTATTTCGAGGATATGAGCACTAATGAAATTGCGGAGACTCTCCGGATATCCCAGCAAGCGGTTTCAAGCCGATTGATGCGGGCAAGGAAGAAGCTCCGCAAAGCGCTGAGCAGTAATGAAAGGAGTGAGCGGGATGGATGATAAACGCAAAATGCAAAACATGCTGAACCATTCTCTTTCCGGCTTGCAGGAAAATCCGTTCCTGGCTCAGCGTGTGATAGCGCAAGCGAAAGGAGAAAAACCCGTGAAAAGAAAAATATCACTTGCCCTGGTATTATGTATTGTATTGGGGATTGCCATCATCGGAACAGCATGTGCTCTTATTGCTTCCTCTCATGTGGCGGATTTCTTCCGTCAGTATTGGGGAAAGGATATGGGAGACTGGCTGGAGGAAGGGAAGATTGCTCAGGTTGGAGAATCGCTAACGGTCGGAGACGTTGTCTTCACGCTGGATGAAGTTGTATATCGGGAGCGTGGGATCTATGGAGTAGGCACTGCCAAGCCTGTAGATTCGAAAAATGTGCTGGTGCCGATGGATTTGGCAGATGACTGGTCTGTCTGCTTTCAGAATGAAGAAGGAAAAGCCCTGATCTCGTTGGCTGCTGCGACCAATGGAAAACTGATTACTGTCAACTGTGTTCCGAACAAGATCGGCGTTGATGAGGGAACCATGCTCACTGTGGATGCCGGCGTATACAATGTCCGGAATGATGATGGGTCAATCACCTTCTCCTTTGAGGCAAGCGGATACACATTGGAAGACGGAACCAGTTATCAGGTGGTGCTCGACTATGAAACCAAAGAGCTTACGCCTGACGGAAAGCAGGCGGAAGGAAGCTTCAAATTGCAATCCGGCACTGTATCCTTTATGCCTGTCATGGTGGCAGAAAAGACAGAAGAACCGGAGAGTATAGCAACCACTGTGGAGACTATTCCGCAGGATGGCTATGAGATCATTGTGCCTGATGAATATCGGGAAACCGGGACGCTTCCGTATTATCAGGCGGTGGAGAATGACTTCTCAAAGATTGTTCGTCCGGAATGGTTCAACCAGAGAGGGCTCCTGAAGGAAGAGTCTGATACGGGTTCTGCATATTATGTTTTCAATGATCATGCTGTTCTGGATGTTGCGCCTGAATACGTCGGCTACAGGGAATATACGGACGAACAATTTGACTACAACTGGCATGCGCGTGAGGTCGATGATCCCAACCTTGAACCGGCCTGGGGTGACAAGCAGGCTTTCTCCTATAACATCGCTGAAGTTGCTTCTTTTGTGAACTGGGGAGACGATTTCGCAAAAGATACAACGTTTGAGAAAAAGCAGCTGACCTATCTGTCCTTTGAGGATGCGAATACAAGCGCAAAAAAGATGATGGATCTTCTGCACCTTTCCGGGTATGAATTAACCTGGGCTTTGGATATGGATCTCGACCGAATCAAAACCCTGGGAAAAGAATACAACGAATACTGGTATGAAAGCGGAGCAGCATTTACAAACTCGCCTAGATATGATTATGATCTCGCTACCGCTGAAGACGAAGGTTATTATCTGATCTATACGCAGACGAGTGCAGCGGGACTTGATGAATCGTGGCGCGAAGCATCTTTCTTCATCACGTCGAGGGGAATCGTCTATGCGGAAGTCCGGTGCTATTACATGATGGGAGAAAAAGCAGAAGCTCCCGACACGCTGATCACATCCGGGAAGGCGGTTGAACGTCTGTATGAAGAGGTAGCCAGATCCAGAAACGGTGAAAAGGTTGTCCGCATCAGGACGGTTGAATTGACTCATATGCCGGTCCGTGCGGAGAATAAGAAGGAAGGTATGGTGTTCGCGCCGGTCTGGAAAGTGATCTATGAAGATGAATCCGGTGAGAAAAAAGGTTTTGATAGCTGGGCGGTGTTCAATGCGGTGAATGGAAAGCTGATTGATGCGTTATTCCAATAATCAGTATGAAGCATGTAAAAAGAATAATAAATACAGTTTACGCTGAAGAAAAAGAATCCCACCGCACAGCTGAAAGCGGTCGTCTCTCCCAAGAACGCGACGGATACTTCCGTGAGCTGGAAGAGCAGCAATACCAAGGTAGCCACGGTCAGCGAGACCGGAAAGGTAACGGCTAAAGGGCCCGGAACCTGCAAGATTACCGCCACGGCCAATGACGGAAGCAAGAAGAAAGCCACCTGCACCATCACGGTGACGGAAGACGAGGTCTCCGTCAGCGGGCTGAACTATAAACTGGATCACAAAGCGAAGACGGCCACCGTTACCGGCGCGGCAAAAACGTCGGTGACCAGTATCAGGATTCCGGAGGCTGTCAAGGCGAATAAAAAGAACTACAAAGTGACCGGGATCGCGGATAAGGCGTTCAAGGGGCTGAAGAAGCTGGCCTCCGTAACCATCGGTAAAGCCGTGACAGCAATCGGGAAGAACGCCTTCAGCAGCTGCGCGAATCTGAAGAAGATCGTGATCAAAACGAAGCTGCTGAAGGCCAGCACCGTCGGGGCGAACGCCTTCAAGGGCGTATACAGCAGGGTGACAGTCACCTGCCCGAAAGGGATGCTGAAAACCTATAAGGCGCTGCTTCTGAAGAAAGGCCTGACAAAGAAGGCTGTCTTCAAGGAATAACCAGCCAGGTTCCCCGGCCCTCTGCTATCGCGCAGAGGGCCGTTTGCGTCGAAATACCGGGAAGAATCTCCCGTGCTTGACGGGCAAAAGCGCTTGCGCTACAATGATCCCGGTTTTCCGTTCGCAATATTCAGGAGGAACGTATGAAGAACACCCTGCCGTCCCGGTTCCGCTCCCGCTTACTCTGCCTGCTGCTGGCGGCGCTTTTTTGCTGTGCCTTCCCGGCGGTCCGCGCTCAGGCGGAAGAAGCTGCCGCAGCGGATCTCACCTCCCGCTGCACCCTGAAGGTGGCTTCCGGAAAAAACAGCCTGAAGAAGCTGAAGGATCGGGATTACAAGACGTACTGGTCCTCTCCCGGCGGGGCGAAAGCCTGGATCGAGGTGACGCTGCCGAAGCAGGAAACCGCCTCCGGCGTCTGGCTTCAGTGGTACGACCGCAATCATCCCTGGGCCCTGCAGGTTCAGGATGCCTCCGGCGCCTGGACGGAAACAGAACACACGGAAGGCGCGTATCTCTCTGAATATCTTCCCCTTCCGGAAGGCACGAACCATTTCCGGATCGCCAATCCCGAAAAGGAAACTTCCCGGATGCGGATCACAGAGCTGCATATTTATAGCAGCGGTACCCTGCCCGCGGAAGTGCAGCAGTGGGAGTCCCCCGCCGCAAAGGCGGACCTGATGCTCCTGGCCGCCCACCCGGACGACGAAGTACTCTGGTTCGGCGGTGCCCTGCCGGTCTACGCCGGTGAACGCGGGAAAGTATGCCAGGTCTGCATGGTGGTTCCCACCATGCCCTACCGCCGGCTGGAGCTGCTGGACTGCCTGTGGACCTGCGGCGTGCGGAACTACCCCGTCTGGGGCAAGTTCAGCGATAAATTCTCCGCCACCCTGAAAAAGCAGTATACCTACTGGAACCGTAACCGGCTGTACAAGCAGGTCACCGAATGGATTCGCCGCTTTCATCCGGATGTGCTCCTGACCCACGCAATCAACGGCGAATACGGCCACGGCGCGCATCGGGCCTGCGCGGACGCGGTGCAGTATGCCCTGCGGTACGCCGCGGACAGTGAAAAATGGCCCGATTCCGTCCGGGAGCACGGCACCTGGGACGTGCCGAAATGCTACCTGCACCTGTACGGGCAAAACCAGGTCACGATGGACTGGAGTGTTCCACTGGACGCCTTCGGCGGGAAAACAGGCGTCGAGGTGGCCCGGGAAGCCTTCCGCTGCCATGTTTCCCAGCAGAAGACGGATTACAGGGTAGAGGATTTCGGCTCCTGCGACTGCCGTCTCTTCGGCCTGTACCGCTCCCTGGTAGGCGAGGATACGGGCGCCGGGGATTTCTTCGAGAATCTGGAATAAGCCGGGAATCAAAAAAAGGAAGCCGCTCACAGGCAGCTTCCGGAAAAGAATCCGTCGATTATTTCTTTGCGGAGAAGGCTTCCTCCTCGTCCTGTCCCTCCAGGGTCACATATTCGGTCAGGATAAAGCAGTGCCAGCCTTCCACGTCCACCTCGCACCATTTCTCGCCCCACTCGAGAATCGTGAGCGGCGTGCCCAGGGTATAATCCCCGAGAATCCGGGAGCCGTTCTTCGGATTGGCCCGGACATTGATGGTGCCCTTTCCGGCCGTTTTCCCCTTGCGGCTGATGACGCCGGAATCATAGGTGCGCATCGCGTTGGGATAGAAGGTCAGCGCGCCGGTGAGCACATAGCCCCGCATCCCATTATAGTCCACCTTGCTCCAGGTCTTCCCCACGCTGATCACCCGCACCACGCGGTTGGTCAGGCAGTGATCCATGATAAAGGATTTCTGGCTCGTTTTCGCGCGCAGGTTGGCGTATCCCACCCGGTTGGCGTTGATGACCGCCAGGGCCTGGCTTTCCGGAGCGTCCGAATCCCAGATCAGGTCGCTGGTATGAACCAGGAGTTCCTTGCCGCGCATCTGAATCTTGGACCGGGCCAGCCCCATGTAGATCACGGTTACCGGCACCGGATCCTTTTCCGGCCCCAGATAATAGGTCGCGGTGATGCCGCCGTTACGGTTCAGGGCAGCGCGCATCCGGGCCTCCCATTCCTCCTGGGTCAGCCCGGGAGAGGATTCCTCCTCTTCCCCGGTTCCGTATTCTCCGGACCCGATCGTCATCCCCTCCGGATCCCCCTGAGAGCCCGAATCGGAGCCGTCGTCCGTATCCTCAATGGTGTGGGCCTGCCCGTCCTCGTCGATATAGATGCCTTGTTCCTCATCCCAATAATCGATGACGGGGTTTCCGTCATCGTCCACGTAATTCCCGTTTTCATCTTTATGGATGCCCGCCAGCGCGCCGGGACAGATTCCCAGCGTAATCAGCAGCAGCGCAAGCAGCACAGCGAATGCTTTTTTCATTGCCGATTCTTCCTCCTGATCCGGGCAGGGCTCCGCCTCCGGCTGTCCCGTCCCTCCTGTATGATATCCGATTTGTCCCGGAAAGTCAAATTCTGAAAGGAGACCTCCCCATGCGCATCCCCCGGAAAGACGCTCTGAACTGGTTCCGTTTCTTTGCCTCCCTGCCGGACGACACGCCCCTCGGACCACGCCAGCAGGAGCTGGCTTCCGCGGTCTTTTTCCAGATCGAGGACGCCGTGGAAACCCGGCGCCGGGATCTGCTCCGGCAGATTCCGGGGCTGAAAGGCATCGTACCGGGCTGTGAAACCGGGGTTCCCTGCGGTCCGGAGGATCCCGTATGCACCTTGTTCGTCGGTCCGGAAGACCGGTTCCCCCCGGGCTGCCGCAGCTGTCTGCTGGGCACCGGGCTTTCCGCCGTCCGCCGCACCAACCGGTGCAACGCGGCCTGCCCCTTCTGCTACGATTACGGCCAGCTGGACGCCATTCCGCCCATCGGGGAAGGGCTGTGGGAAATCGGCGGGGGCAGGTACCGGGAAGAGGATCTGCCGCTTCTCTTCACGCTGCAGCGGAAGCCGACCGGCATTTCCTATGTCTATCTGGAACCTTTTATGGAGATTGAAAAGTATTACGGCGTCATCCGGCTGTTCCGCGAGGCGGGCATTCACCAGCATATGTACACCAACGGAACGCTGGCAAATGAGGAGAATCTCCGGGCGCTGGGCAAAGCCGGGCTGGACGAGCTGCGCTTCAATCTCGGCGCAACCGGCGCCTCGGACCGGGTCATTGCCGCCATGGCCGTGGCAAAGCGGTATATCCCCCGGGTTGGCGTCGAAACCCCCATGACCCGGGAGTTTTATGACGTGCTTTTCCGGAAAAAGAAACAGATTCTGGATACGGGCATCGATTTCATGAACTGCGCGGAACTGCACCTGAACGAAAACAACCTGCCCAATTATTGGGGCGAAAACCTTTATTTCCATCGCATGGGATATCTCAGCCCGATCTTCAGCCGGGATCTGACCCTGGCCGTCATGAAGACTGCCGCGGAGGAAAACTGGCCCATTGTCGTGCACGATTGTTCCAACCGCACCAAGTTTGCCCGGGATCTGCACCTGAAAGCAGCCGAAGGCGGCTGGTTCGGCCAGACCGCCTACGGCTGCGAGTTTGAATCCATTCCCTATGAAGCTTTCCTGCCGGTGCTGGAGGATCCGGACTTCGCCTTCGTGGCGGAAGAGCCCCTTCCCCCCGGTTACCGGCCCGGCGATATCGTGTTATAAGCCCAGCTCCGCGGCGGCGGGATCCCCGTCCAGCGTCGCGAAGTAATCCTCCGGTCGTTCCGCCCGCCGGATCATCCGGTACTCCCCTTCCGCGGTGTACAGGATTTCCGCGGAGCGCAGCCGGCCGTTGTAGTTGTATCCCATGGAATATCCGTGGGCACCCGTGTCGTGGATCACCAGCAGATCCCCGAGATCGATCCGGGGCAGTTTCCGCTCGATGGCAAACTTGTCGTTGTTCTCGCAGAGGCTCCCGGTCACGTCGTACACATGATCCTCCGGCCAGTCCCGCTTGCCGCACACCGTGATATGGTGATACGCCCCGTACATAGCCGGGCGCATCAGGTTCACCGCGCTGGCGTCCACGCCGATGTAATCCCGGTAGATCTTCTTTTCGTGCACGGCCCGGGTCACCAGCCAGCCCGCGGGCCCGGTCATCCAGCGGCCCAGTTCCGTTTTCACCCCGACCCCCGGGCCGGGGTTTACTGTTTCAAAGGCTTTGCGCACCCCTTCGCCCACAAAGAAAATATCCGCCGCTTCCTGCTCCGGCCGGTAGGGAATGCCGATGCCGCCGGAAAGATCGATGAAGGCGAAACGCATTCCCGTTTCCGCGGCCAGCTCCTTGCCCAGGGAAAGCAGCAGCTCCGCCAGGGACGGGAAATAGGACGGATCCGTGGTATTGGAGGAGAGGAACGCGTGCAGACCAAAGGCTACGGCGCCGTCCGCCCGCAGCATATCCAGCGCTTCCCGCAGCTGCGGACGGGTCATGCCGTACTTGGCCTCTCCCGGGTTGCCCATGATCGTGTTCCCGATGGAAAAGTGTCCGCCCGGATTGTAGCGCAGGCAGACGCACGCCGGAATCCCGCCGTGGGTGCGCAGCGTATCCACGTCCGTCAGATCGTCCAGATTGACGGTGGCGCCCAGCGCCCGCGCCTGGGTAAACTCCTCGGGCGGCATGGCGTTGGCGGAAAGAATAATCTCATCTCCCCGGAAACCGCATACCTTCGCCAGGGTCAGCTCCGTAGAGGAGGAGCAGTCCAGCCCGCAGCCTTCCTCCTTCATAATCCGGAGAATCGCCGGGTTCGGCAGGGCTTTCACCGCGAAATACTCCCGGAAGTCCGGACACCAGGCGAAGGCTTTCTTCAGCTGCCGTGCCCGGTCCCGGATGCACTGCTCGTCATACAGATGAAAAGGGGTGGGAAAGCGCTCCGCCGCGCCTTCAAAGACGTCGTCCGCCAGCGTGAAATTCGGCATGGTTCTCTCTTCCTTTCCTTTTATTCTTCATAGTCCTTCAGGGATACGGAAACCATCTTGCTGATGCCCTTCTCCTCCATGGCCACGCCGTAGAGGCTGTCCGCCCGCTCCATGGTTCCCTTCCGGTGGGTAATGACCACAAACTGGGTGGAAGCGGAGAACTCCGCCAGGTAATCCGCGAAATATCCGATGTTCGCGTCGTCCAGCGCCGCCTCGATCTCATCCAGCACGCAGAAGGGGGTGGGCTTCAGCTTCAGGGTAGCGAACAGGATGGCGATGGCTGTCAGCGCCCGCTCCCCGCCGGACAGCAGGGACAGAAGCTGCAGCTTTTTCCCGGGCGGCTGGGCGTTGATTTCGATGCCGCAGTTCAGGGGATCTCCGGGATCCGTCAGAATCAGCTCCGCGTGGCCGCCGCCGAACAGGCGGCGGAAGCATTCGGAGAAGTGGCCCTGCAGCTGCGTAAAGCCTTCCACGAAGGTCGCCGTCATCTGCTCCAGCAGCTGTTCGATCAGCTCCCGCAGATCCGCCTCCGCCTTTTCCAGATCCCGGCGCTGGCTGTTCATTTCCTCCGCCCGGGCCCGGGTGTCGGCGTATTCCTCCACCGCGCGCACGTTTACGGGCCCCAGCGCCCGGATCTCCGTGGACAGCTGGGCCGCCTGCCGGTCCGCCTCGGTCAGGTTGAAGCTTTCCTTCCGCCGGTATTCCTCGGCCCCGGCGTACGTCATCTCGTAGGTATCCCAGATACGGTCCCGCAACGCCTTCAGTTCGCCTTCTGTCCGGGTCCTGCCCAGCTCCAGCCGGTGGGCGCGGTCGCTGTCCCGGGTATGGCTCTCGTGCAGGGCTTCCATGTCCGACAGGATCTCCCTGAGAACCGCCTGTTTCCGGCTCCGGTCCTCTTCCAGCGAAGCGGTGATTCTTTCCCGCTGCGCCTGCTCCAGCTGTTTCATTTCCAGCTCCGCGGACCGCTTTGCCGCGTCCGCGGCGTCTCCGGCGTCCTCGTGCTCCATATCAGCCAGGAGGCGCTCCCGCCGTTCCCCTTCCCGCTCCATGCGTTCCTTTTCCTGCAGGAAGCGGGCCTGGTCCCGTTTCATCTCCTCCAGTTCGTGCCGGAGATCGTTGACCTCCAGGGTCAGCTTCAGCGCGGCATCCGCCCGTTCCTCCGTTTTCCGGCGGGCGTCGGTCAGGGCCTGCTGCAGCTCTCCGGCCTTCTTTTCCATTTCTTCCCGGGTTTCGTCCGATTTCTCGGAGTTCTGGTCCGCCATGGACAGCTGCTCCCGGATCTGCATCATGGATTCCATCAGCTGTTCCCGGGCGGCTTCCATCTCCCGCAGGCGCACGGTATGGGTCTGCAGCTCGTCCTCCGCGTTCCGGGTCCGCTCGGTTTCCCGGGCCACCGCGATTTCCTGCTGATGCAGTTCCTCCAGCGCGCCCGCGGCGCTTTCCTTCAGGCGGTCCTTTTCCGCCTGCCCGTTCTGCATCTCCCGCAGCAGCCGTTCCAGCTCCAGCTGCTGCCCTTCCATGCCCTCCGTCAGTTCCCGAAGTTCCCGTTCCCGGGAGAACAGGTTGACCGTCCGGGAGGACACGGATCCGCCGGTCATGGATCCGCCGGAATGCATTACGTCACCCGCCAGGGTCACCAGCCGGAAGGCGTGGTTTCCCCTGCGCATGATGGCAATGCCGTGGTTCAGGTTGTCCGCCACCACGGTCCGGCCCAGCAGGTTTTCCACGATACCGCGGTAAGCCTCGTCGAAACGCACCAGTTCCGAGGCCACGCCCAGGCAGCCGGGCAGCCGCAGCGCTTCCCGCTCCCGCTCCGTCAGCAGCCGGGATTTCACTGTCGTCATGGGCAGGAAGGTAGCACGCCCCAGATTTTTCCGGCGCAGATACTCGATCAGATCCCTGGCGGTTTCCTCGTTCTCCGTCACCACATGCTGCTGGGAGGCGCCCAGCGCCATTTCCATGGCGGTTTCATACTGCCGGGGAACCTCCAGCAGCTGACTCACGGCGCCGCGGACGCCGGTCAGATTCTGCTCCCGCGCCGCTTTCATCACGGATTTCACCGCGTTGGAATAACCGTCCATCTCCCGGGCCATTTCCGCCAGCATTTTCCGCCGGGATTCCATGTCCCGCATTTCCGCCAGCTTCCCGTCGTATTCCTGCCGGGCGTGAATCACATTCCGGTCCGCCGTTTCCAGCGCCGCCCGGGTGCTCTCCAGCGCCGTGTTCCGTTCCTTCTGCAGCGCCGTCTCCTGCTGCAGCCGGCGCCGCGCCTCCGCCAGCGCTTCCTCCAGGGTGATCTCCGCCTGTTTCATTTCCCCGCAGCTCACCGTGATTTCCTGCAGCCGCGTTTCCATGGCGGAGAGCATGGTGTTCAGCCGGGTCTGGTCGCTGAGTACCGCCGCCCGGCGGTTCATCACGTCCATCATGGCGGACTTGTGGCTCTCCAGCGCCTGTTCCTTCTGTTCCTCGTTTTCCCGGGCTTCCGTTTCCGCCTGCCGGGCCTGCTCCAGCGCTTCCTCCCGGTTTCGCAGGGTTTCGGACCGGGATTCCCCGCCTTCCCGGGATTCGGTAAACAGCGTTTCCAGCTCTTCCAGCCGCTGTTTCCCTGCCTGCTGCTCCGACTGCAGCCGCTGCCGGTTCTCCTGCCGGTTCTTCCGCCGCTCCTCCACAGCGCGGAGCGCGTCCTGCGCCGCGTGAACCTGCTCCATGCCGGCCAGCAGCCCTTCCCGGGTCACCCGGAGCTTTTCCTCCAGGGCGTTGATCTCTTCCTGGCAGGCGTCCCGGGCAGCCGTCTTCTCCTGCAGCGTATTCTCCGTCTGCTCCAGCACGGTACGCAGATTCTGTAGATCCCGGTCCGCCTCCCGCAGCCTTGCTTCCATGCGGTCCGAACGCACCAGGAACAGATTCAGGTCCAGCTCCTTCAGCTGTGCCGCTTTTTCCAGATAAATCCGGGCATTCTTCGCCTGCTCCTCCAGCGGAACCAGTTGCCTGTTCAGTTCTTCGAGAATATCGTCGATCCGGGTCATGTTCTCCCGGGTTTTCGCCAGCTTCCGGTCCGCTTCTTCCTTCCGGGCCCGGTATTTGACGATGCCGGCCGCCTCCTCGAACACCAGGCGCCGGTCCTCCCCCTTCCGGGAAAGAATCTCGTCGATCCGCCCCTGCCCGATGATGGAATACCCTTCCTTGCCGACGCCGGTGTCCCGGAACAGGTCCACGATATCCTTCAGGCGACAGGCGGTACGGTTCAGGTAATATTCGCTGTCCCCGCTGCGGTAGACCCGGCGGGTAACCATGACCTCGCTGTAATCCACCGGCAGGAAATGATCCTCGTTCTCAAAAATCAGGGAAACCTCACAGTAGCTCAGGGGCTTCCGGGACTGGGTGCCACCGAAGATCACGTCCTGCATGCTGGCGCCCCGCAGGGTTTTGGCGCTCTGCTCCCCCAGCACCCAGCGGACCGCGTCGGCAATATTGCTTTTTCCGGAGCCGTTCGGACCCACGATGCCCGTAATTCCCTCGTTAAAGACGATCTCCGTCCGCTGGGCAAAGCTCTTGAATCCGTACAGTTCCAGTTTCTTCAGTCGCATAGTTCCTCCGGAAAAGCGGCGTAGCCTCCGCTGTGCAATCAGCGCACATTATACCACGATCCGGAGCAGGTTACAATCCGCCCGGGCCGGCAGAAACCCGCCGGGCAAGCGCTCTTCCCCCGTGTTCTCCTGTTTTTCGTCTGTTCTGTTTTTTCAGGTTGCGCGGTGCCCCGTTTTTGAGTAAAATAGTCTCCGGTGTTATTTCAGAAATCAACAGACCGGAGGCGTTTTTTATGGCTGGAAAGAAAAGGAAACACAATGCCGCTGCGAAGCAGGCGCATCAGAAAAACCTGGAGCGCGCCAAATACAGGGAAAAGACCGCCAGGAGGCAGGCGTTTCTGAACAAGTACCGGAAGCAGCTTACGATCGGTATCCCCGCGGCCGTCGTTCTGATCCTTGCCGTCTGGCTGCTCTGCAAGGCCTTCATCGGCCCGGGCGGATCAATTCCGAATTTCTTCGGCCATCTGCAGGGGGTGCAGGATAACTGGATCGTCAGCAACCAGGGCACTTCTTCCTCGCCGCGGTATTACAAGATGGGCACCTTTACCGTTCCGGAAGGATATACCCTGGATCCGGAATACAAGGCTACGTCCGACACGCTGGCGAAAACCTTCTACTGCAGGGCTGACGATGAAACTGCGTCGGTCAAATCATTCTATGTCGCCGGTGTCCAGGGCGGAAGAAGCGCGGCGGAGATGGCGGATACCATTCTCGGTTACGGGCTTTATTCCGGAGAGGCTGCCCGGCAGGAGGGCACCCTCGGCGGGCTGAACGCCGTCTGGGTCCAGGGGCTGGTCAGCGACGACGAGAACACGGAAACGGACAGCAGCGAGGACACCGAAGAAAAGCCGGAGATGACAGTCGGCCACCGGCAGATGACCATCTATACGGATTCCGTACAAGGCGGCTGCGTGCTGATTTATCTGAGTTCCGCTTCTTCCACCCCCGCGGCGGAAATCCCGTCGGAGGAAGACTTCCTTGCCGCTGCCGATCACATTCTCTCTCATCTGACCATCGAAAAGTAATCGTTTCCTGAAAAACGGACGGGATGCACATGCTCCCGCCCGTTTTTTTGAATCGTCCCTGTTTTCTTTCGGCACCGGCTGCCGTTCATTTCTTTTCGATCACGATCAGCGGAACAGTCATCTCCTCGCGTGTGAGTCCCGCATGTCCGCCCGGCATCTCCTGCGCCTCAAGATGGGTGTTGAAGACGCTCACGTCCGAAACAGCCAGAGCGATATAATCGCCGATCATCTCCGCCAGGCCGTTGCGATCCTTTCCCGGCCCGAACACTTTTTCACGAAGCGCTTCCTCCCCGGTCAGGAGAAGGAACGAGTCGCCGAAATATTTGCGGAAGATGGCGGGGAAAGCCTCCCGGCACTCTTCCTTTACAAAGAGATTCAGCGTGCGGGGCTCGATGGACGGCTGACGCACCAGGCAGTCCGTGATCTCAGGATAATCAAGCAGGCAATGATTCCGGCTGTCCATATGCCCGTGATCCGCGGTGATCAGGAACAGCGTGTCGGACAATCCGGAAACAGCCTGCCCCACCATCTGCTCAAGCTCCGTCATCACCGTATGCGTATTCCCGCTGACAGTCCCCGTTCTGTGCATCGTCTGATCCGGTTCGTTCCAGTACGCATAGATGAACTTGTTCCCGGGCTCATCACAGAGGTCCCCGACGCGGTCCAGGATTGCTCTGAACGTCTGTGGGTACGGGGGCATAAAGGGCGTAACAGGCCAGGCCGTTCCGCCTGCTTCCCGGATCCTGTCGAGTATGTTTTTATACGGCGTATACTGAAAACCGGCATTGAACTCCGCGGCGGGCTGCGCCTCCTCCAGGGACTGTTCGGTCCATTTTTTCCGCCCGTCGGGATACGTGCCGTCCGGGACGGCGCCTGCCTTTTCCCGGATCTGTTCCCTGTTTGTAAAGACCGTGACGTTTTTACCGAGCTGAGGGTAATAAACGTCCCACCCGAGCCAGCCGTGCTCGTTCGGATACAATCCGCTGAGGACGGAGGTCGTCGCGGCGACCGTCGTCGGAGGATAGACGGAATCAAAGGAGCCGGCAAGATGGCTCCGGAAAAAGCCATCCCTGTCCAGATGCTTTTCCAGGATCGGGGTGCCCATCGCGTCCAGCAGGAGGAGCACGACGTTCTTATACGTGCCGACGAGATACTGATCCGCCAGGGGAAGCGTCTTCGCCGTCGTTTCCGCGCCGAACTTTTTCAGGATGGAATTGGCCAGATTGACCAGGCAGCAATCATAATCCGGAAGACGGGACAACATACCGTTCATGCGGAATACCTCCGTTTGCTCATCCGCCGGGATCCGGCGGAAAAGGGATCTGTACATAGCATACACAGGAATGTTTCCCTGTCAATAAAAAGAAAAGCAGCCGGCGCTCCGGCAGCGACGGTTCGTTCCCGGATGGACAAACATACCGTTTCCTGCTACAATGGCAGCCGGTAATCTTATCAGCATAGCGGAGGAATGACCATTGATCTGTGAGAATATCCTGGAAGCAATCGGCAACACGCCGATCGTCCGCCTGAACCGGATCCCGAAGAAAAACAGCGCGGAGATCCTGGTCAAAGTCGAGCCGCTGAATGTCGGCGGATCCATCAAAACCCGTACTGCGATGAATATGCTCCTGGAAGCGGAAAAGGAAGGCCTGATCGGGCCGGACAGCATCATTGTCGAACCGACCAGCGGGAACCAGGGCATCGGCCTGGCGCTCGTCGGAGCCGTTCGCGGATACAGGACGATCATCATTATGCCGGACTCTGTCAGTGAGGAGCGCCGGAAGCTGATCCGTCATTACGGGGCGGAAGTCAAACTGATCCACGACGCCGGCGATATCGGAAAGTGCATGGATGAGTGCCTGCAGGCCGCCTTGAACATGCGGAAGAAAAACCCGAAGGTATTCGTACCCCAGCAGTTTGAGAACCCGAACAACACCCTCGCGCACAAAAAGCACACTGCGCTGGAGATTATGGCGCAGGTTGCCAGGCCGATCCACGGCTTCTGCAGCGGCATCGGCACCGGCGGAACGCTGACGGGTATCGGCGAAGTACTCAAGGCGCAGTATCCCGATATCAAGATCTGGGCCGTTGAGCCGGAGAACGCCGCGATTCTCGCCGGCGGAACCATCGGAACCCATCTGCAGATGGGCATCGGCGACGGCATTATCCCGGATATTCTGAACCGGGAGATCTATGACGATATCTATGTCGTGACTGACCATGAAGCAATCGAGACCGCCCGCCGGCTGGCCCGGGAAGAAGGCCTGGCCTGCGGCATCTCCAGCGGAACGAACGTGGCCGCCGCAATCCGGCTGGCCGAGAAGCTCGGCCCCGGGAAAACCGTGGTCACCGTTCTGCCGGATACGGCTGAACGCTATTATTCCACCCAGCTCTTCGGAGAATGAACCGGAACGGACAGATTACAGAATACCATGGTGCCGGAAAACCGGGAGCCGGAATAGAAAGGAGCAATAGTCCCGTCAACCGGATGAGGATAGCAAACGGGGAACAGGATGATCCTGTTCCCCCGTTTGTTCGGACGCATTTGTTTATCTCGTTGTGCTCCTTTCGCGGCGGAAAAAGGGTTCGAACCATCCTCCGGCGAATTTATTGGACAGGCGGAAACAATCATACAGACAAACAGGAGGTTCTGTCATGCGATATCTTGCACAGGAAGGACATACGCTGATATTCCGGAATAACGGTGAAACCCTGGCCGTCACGCCCTGGGGGCGGGACAGCCTTCGCGTGCGGGCAGCTCAGATGGCGGAAATCCGGGACGACCGTTTCGCCCTGCTGGACGCGGCAGAAGATGAAAAGGACGTCGAAATTACCCTGACAGACGAAAGGGGTACGCTGCGCAACGGAAAGATCACGGCTGTCGTGGAAGCGGAAGGCTGGAAGCGGAACGCCCGGCTGTCCTTCTATAATCAGAAGGGAGAACTGCTGCTCCGGGAAACGGACAGCGGCAGCACCCTCTCCCTGACACCCCGGGAGTATATGCCCCAGACCGGCGGAGACTTCGCGCTGAACCTGACCTTCGAGGGGCAGGATGGCGAGCGGCTGTACGGAATGGGCCAGTATCAGGAGGAGCAGCTGGACTGGAAGGGGTGTACTCTGGAGCTCAAGCACCGCAATTCCCAGGCCAGCGTGCCCTTCGTCCTTTCCAGCCGGGGATACGGCTTCCTCTGGCACAATCCGGCCCTGGGCTTCGTCTCCTTCGGCAAAAACCGCACCACCTGGCACGCGGATGCCTGCCGCCAGCTGGATTACTGGATCACTGCCGGGGACAGGCCAGCGGATATCAGCCGGAACTACGCGGACGCCACGGGCCACGCGCCGATGATGCCGGAGTACGGTCTCGGTTTCTGGCAGTGCAAACTGCGCTACTGGAATCAGGAGCAGCTGCTGCAGGTGGCACGGGAATACAGGAAAAGGAATCTGCCCATCGACGTGATCGTGGTCGATTTCTTCCACTGGCCGCATATGGGCGATTACCGGTTCGATCCCGAGTTCTTCCCGGATCCTGCCGCCATGGTGAAGGAGCTGAAGGAAATGGACATCGAGCTCATGGTCAGCGTATGGCCTCAGGTGGCTCTCACCAGCGAAAACTATGAGGAAATGAAACAGCAAGGGCTGCTGATGCGGGCGGATTACGGCGAACAGATCGGCATGCGCTTCGTGGAGGATTCCATGTTCTGGGACGCCACCAATCCCCGGGCCCGGGAATATGTATGGAAGAAAATCAAACAGAACTATTATGACTACGGTATCCGGATCTTCTGGCTGGATGAGGCGGAGCCGGAACTCGGCACCTATGACGTCCGCCATTTCCGGTATCAGGCAGGCAGCGCGCAGATGACAGGGAATATATATCCCCAGATGTATTCCCGCGCGTTCTATGACGGGATGAAGGCGGAAGGCCAGGAAAACCCTGTGAATCTGGTGCGCTGCGCCTGGGCCGGCAGTCAGCGCTACGGCGCGCTGGTCTGGAGCGGCGACATCGTGAGCAACTGGACCTATTTCCGCCGCCAGCTGTGCGCGGGCCTGAGCATGGGCGCAGCGGGCATCCCCTGGTGGACCACCGACATCGGCGGGTTCTTCGAGGGCAACCCGGAGAAGCCGGAATTCCGGGAGCTGCTGATCCGCTGGTTCCAGTGGGGCTGCTACTGCCCCGTCATGCGCCTGCACGGAGACCGGCAGCCGTCCCAGGCGGTATACCGGAAGGACGGTACCCGGGTGCTCAATACCGGCAGCGACAACGAGGTCTGGAGCTTCGGGGAGGAAGCATACCCGATTCTGGTCAAATACATGCGTCGCCGGGAGGAACTCCGCCCCTACGTGCGCTCCCTGATGCAGGAAGCCCACGAAGCGGGCACGCCGCTGCTCCGGGGCATGTACTACGAATTCCCGGAGGATGAAAACGGCTTCCTGCTGCGGGATCAGTACATGTTCGGCAGCCGCTTCCTGGTCGCCCCGGTGATGGAGCCCGGCGCCCGCAGCCGCAGCGTATACTTCCCCGCCGGAGCTTCCTGGAAGAACGTGGATACCGGCGAGATCATCCCCGGCGGGCAGCGCGCAGAGGTTCCCGCTCCGCTGGACGTGATCCCGGTCTTCGAACGTGTATAGTCCGCATAAAACATGCAGCCGCAGGACAGAGGCCCGCGGCCAATGTCATTAAGATAAGCGGAGTTAATCGCTCCGCTTTCTTAATTGCCCTAAAATGGTTCCCAAATACGTTAAGTTAAGGATCAGTATAGAAGAAATCCCTTTCCAATCGGAGCGGGTTTTTTTGTACCGCAATAATATAATGCAGAGGTTTCCAGATAAAGAAGTGCTCATCACGTTTTTTGTTGAAGATATCACCTCTTTGGGGTGCTATATGAGGACATCAAACGGTACAGAACCTGTATATCCGTTCAGGGTTGCGGAAATACTTGATACTTTGAAAAAGCATATCGGATCATTGGACTATTTAGTAATCAAGTATCAGAGAAGCCCGCATATCCATAACATTATTATTCAGAAAGTATCCGATCAGCAACTGGAACATCTCTATAAACAGAGATATGGTCCGAATGATGCGTTCATCCCATACACTTACTCAGTAATAAGCGACTTCGTTTGATTGGAGGATAATGCAAATGCCGAGAGCAAAAAAAGAAGCTGAGAATTTTTCCTGCAAAATCGCGACTGACGTTTACCGGATGCTGGAAGAATACTGCAAAGTATCCGGGTTGAGCAAGACGGCTGTAGTGGAGAAAGCCATCGAACGTTATGTCAATGAAAATATGGCTCCGATGAAGGAGATTGCGGAAGGGAAATGATGTTTTGGTTATCATCCTCCTCCGTCCCTTTTGTGGCAATAATATCGCCTCTCCGTCGTCGTAGTCGTAGTCATGCTGTGGTTAACGCAAATAGAACGATGTGGGAAACCTGATATGGTTTTCCATGCCGTTTTGCGTTATCCATCAGTCAGAAACCGGATGTAGGATCGTTATATTCCGGTCTGCAAGCTGTCCATGGCTTTGCTGTGGGCAGGTTGGTACTTATAAAACTGTTACAGAAACGGATAAATAAATCTGACTCCACCTTTTTCAAGATGGAGCCAGATTGATGCGAGGGGATGTCATTACTGGTAAACTTAATGACATTGTGCCCGCGGCTGCTTTTGTTTTTCAATTACAGGTATTTCTCCACCTCGGAAAGCTCCGGAACGCTTGTGATGCCTCCATGCTTCTGGGTGGAAAGGCTGGCGGCAGTGCAGGCGAAACGGACAATTCCCGCCAATTCCTCCTCCGCCAGTTCGGAAGGGGCTTTTTTGTACTGCAGGAAACGGCTCATGGCGCTGCCGCCGAAGATATCGCCGGCTCCGGTAGTATCCACCACCTGAATCCCGGAGGGGCTCTGCACTTTCGTACGGCAGGAGCGGGTGGCAGCATAGCAGCCTTTAGGGCCCAGGGTAGCGTACACCAGGGAAACCCCATATTCCTGCAGCAGCCTTTGCGCGCCTTCCTCCGGAGAAATCCCCCACAGCCATTCAATCTCCTCGTCGCTGATTTTGACGATATCCGCCTGTTTCAGGCTCCACTCGATGGCAGCCTTCGCGTCCTCCTCCCGCTTCCACAGGGGTTTGCGCAGGTTGGGATCCAGGCTGATCAGTATTCCTCTGCCCTTCGCAATGTCAATGGCTTTCCGGGTGGCGGAAGCGGCAGGCTCGTCCGTCAGGGACAGCGTACCGAAATGGAAGACCCTTGCGCCAGCCAAAAGAGACGGATCGATCTCCTCCGGCCGCAGGCAGGTGTCCGCCCCAGGCTTGCGGGCAAAGCTGAAATCCCGGTTGCCTTCCGCGTCCAGGGAAACGAAGGCCAGCGTGGTAAACCAGTCAGGATCCAGCAGAATACCTTTGGTTTCAATGCCTGCATCCCGCAGCGTACGAAGCAGCAGGCGGCCGAACATATCGTCGCCGACCTTGCCGATCATAGCCGTACTGCAGCCGTACTTGGTCAGTGCAGCCAGAAAATTGCCCGGCGCACCGCCCGGATTGGCCGCCAGGGTCGGATACCCCGCTTCGTTGACGGACTTCGGCGCAAAATCAATCAGCAGTTCTCCCAGGGCAACGACGTCGTACATATGTTTACCTCCTTCTGAAGCTCCGCTTCAGGTTTTTTTATTCTCTCGTGGTGCCGCCTGCGGCATAGGCAACCGGCAGGCAAACCAGGGAGGGAACGTTGGACATGTGGCCGGACAGCACCATGCTGACGCAGGTCTCCGCGATCTCCTGTGCCGGCTGGACGATCGTTGAAAGCACAGGTTCCTGATCCCCGAACATCCGGATCCCGTCAAAACCAATGACCTGCACGTCCTCCGGCACACGGATGCCCATTTGTTTCAGCGTCTGAATAATCTGCCAGGCCAGGGAGTCAGTGCCGACAAACAAACCGTCAAACGCCAGTTTCCCTTTCGCCGTATTCCGGATCAGAAATTTTACGAACTCTTCATACGGCTGCCCGTCCTCCAGCGCAATCTGATCGAAAGGAAGATTCAGCTCCACACAGGCGCTGATAAAGCCGTCTCTCCTTTTACTTGGTTCATTGGTTATCGTGGAACCGATGCGCATAAACGCAACCCGGGTGCAGCCCAGTTCCTTCAGTTTCACGGCAGCCAGGCGCCCGCCCCCGAAGTTGTCTGCGGCTACGCACGGCACGGAAGAGGAGAAGAAACGGTCGATGGTGACGAAAGGAATCCCTTCCGGAATTTCAAGGCGCGGATTGTAGCTCAGCGCTATAATCCCATCCACCCGGTTCTGCCGGGCCATGCGGATAAACTCCGCTTCCCGGTCCCGGTCATATTCACTGAAGCAAAGCATCATCCTGTAATTTCGTTTTTCAAGGGCAATATTGATATGGTTTACCAAAAGGGCAAAGTAGGGATTGATCGTATTCGGGATGATCAAAGCAATCGTATTGGTACGGTCTGTGCGCAGTGCGCGTCCGCTGGTATTATACTGATAGCCCAGCTGCTGAATAGCGGCGTTTACTTTCTCTCTGAATTCTTCCCCTACCTGTTCGCCGTTGACGACGCGGGATACAGTTCCCAGAGCAACGCCGGCCTCCCTTGCCACATCTGCCATCGTAGGTCCGCTGCGTTCTTTTGCCAAGATAATCCTCCTCGGAAAGCAGTTTTATGAGCATCAATCTGTTCATGAATACATCATAATTGTTTCATGAATCAATGTCAAGCCGGGAAGTATTTAAAATCTGTATATGATAATAATCAAAAACGAAATAGAAAAAATTTCAAAAAAACGATTATACAGGGTTGACAAGATGAAACGATCATGATAATCTAAGCATGAAATTCATGAAACGTTTCATCGATTCCTTTACTGACCGCCCTATCGACAGGAGGAATGCTTATGACAACGATTGCCGCCCCGAAGCGGAAAGTGCACCGTAAAAGCCTGGGCAGGCGGATGGCCGACAGCTGGCAGCTGTACGTGCTGCTTCTGATCCCCGTGGTCCTCACAATCATATACAAGTACGGGCCCATGTACGGTATCCAGATTGCCTTCCGCAATTACAATCCGGGCCTCGGGATTACAGGAAGCCCCTGGGTCGGCTGGAAGTGGTTCGAGCGCTTCTTCCGCGCCCCTACCTTTGACCGGATGCTCTGGAACACCGTCAAGCTGAGCCTGTTCAGCCTGCTGTGGGGATTCCCTGTCCCGATCATCCTGAGCCTGGTTCTGAACCAGCTGAGGTTCAAGCGGCTGAAGAGGACTGTCCAGACCGTAATCTACGCGCCGCACTTCATCTCCACGATGGTCATCTGCGGTATGCTGCGGATCTTTCTTTCCCCGTCCGGCGGCCTGATCAACCTGATCGCCGGAACGAACATCGACTTCCTGACCGAAGCCGGCGCCTTCCGTACGATCTACGTAGCCAGTGGCATCTGGCAGGAAGCAGGCTGGGGCACCATTATCTACCTGGCCACCCTGTCCAGCATCGATCCGGCCCTGTACGAAGCAGCAACCGTAGACGGCGCCAGCGTCTTTCAGCGGATTCTGCACATCGACATCCCCTGCCTGCTTCCGATGATTATCCTGCAGCTTATCATGAGCGCGTCCGGCCTCATGAGCGTCGGCTTTGAAAAGGCATACCTCCTGCAGACCGACCTGAACCGTGCAACAAGCGATATCATCGCCATCTATGTGTACGAGCAGGGTATCGTCAGCGCCAAGTATGAACTCGGTACCGCTGTGGGGCTGTTCAATACGGCTATCAACATCGTACTGCTGCTGATTGTAAACCGCATCGCGAAAAAATACGGCGAAGTCAGCTTCGTGTAAGGAAGGAGGAAGAAAAGATGGGCGTTTTTTCCAGAAGAAAGCAGGGCCAACTGGGCGGGCTGAGCGACAAAACGAGCGATATTATCCTGATTGTGTTCTCCGTCATCATTCTGCTGATTGTGGCCTATCCGCTGTACTACGTTCTCGTCGCTTCCTTCTCGGATCCTTATGACGTTTACGCCGGCAAGACCTTTCTCCTTCCCAGCCAGGCGACGCTGGAAGGATATAAGGCAGTCTTTGCCGAGCCAAACATCGTCAGGGGCTACGGAAACAGCATCCTTTATACGGTAGTCGGCACCTTCTTCTCGGTAGCCATGATCTACCTGGTGGCATACCCGCTGTCGGTTGTGGATCTCCCCGGAAAGAAGATCATCAGTATTTTCTTCATTATCACCATGTACTTCGGCGGCGGCCTGATCCCCACCTATCTGATCGTGCAGAAAACCGGGATCATGCAGACGATCTGGGCGATGTTTCTGCCGGGCGGCGTGGCGGTCAGCAACGCAATCATCGCCCGCAACTACTTTGAGAACAGCATCCCCGGTTCGCTGAAGGAAGCTGCCAGTATCGACGGCGCCAATCATTTCCGGATTTTCTTCTCGATGATTATCCCGCTGTCCCTGCCGATCCTCTCCGTCATGGTCATATTCTCCATGGTGGCTTACTGGAACGACTGGTTCACCGCCCTGATCTACATGACCAACGAGCAGGCTCCGCTGCCCCTGGTGCTGCGGAACATCCTGATCAAGTCCTCCGCCTCCGCCAATCAGGCCAGTATGATTTCCGGCGGATACGCAGAGCTGAACAAGATGACGGAAATGATCAAGTTCTCCTCCATCATCGTGGCTGCCGCTCCCATGCTGATCGCCTACCCCTTCGTCCAGAAGTACTTCGAGAAGGGCCTCATGGCCGGCGCTGTTAAAGGTTAGGTTTCCCGCATCGTAAAGATGCCTGAACGAACATAGAAAAGGAGGATTCCCATGAAGAAGCTCACGTCTCTTATCCTGGCTGTCATGATGCTCCTGGGCATGGTCTCTTTCGCTTCCGCGGAAGGGCAAACAGAATTCAACGTCCTCAGCGGCATCTCCGCCCTTTCAGGCGGCTACGACAACAACCCCGTCCTCAACGAGCTGCAGGCGCAGGCCGGCATCAAAATCATCTGGGATACCTGGTCTGACTCCCTGGGTGAAGTGGTCGGCACCCGCATCAGCGGCAATGCGGCCAGCAAGAACCCCATCGACGCCTTCCAGGCTGTCGGCTTCAGCAATTTCGACCTGATGCGGTACGGCGCTGCCGGAACCTTCATCGATCTGACCCCCTACATCACCCCCGAAGTGATGCCGCATCTCTCCGCGATCCTGGAAGCGCATCCGGAAATCAAGGCCGCCATTACCATGAGCGACGGCAAGATCTACGGCCTGCCCGCGGGTGAGCAGATGGGCACCGCCGGTATCGGCCGGGAAAAGGATTTCTCCATCTTCTCCGTACCCCAGTTCGCCATGATCAACAAAGCCTGGCTGGACGACCTGGGCCTTGCTGTTCCCACCACGCTGGAGGAGCTGCACACCGCCCTGGTAGCCTTCAAGGAAAACGATATGTCCGCCAAGATCTACGGCAATGAAGCCGGTTCCACTATTCCCATGAGCACCGGTTTCGACCAGTGGTGCTGGGGGCAGAACGTGTTCTATGCCGGTTTCGGCTTTACCAACTGGCCCAACGACGTTTGCATGGACCTGAACGTGAACGCGGACGGCGTCGTGAATTTCGTCTGCGACGACGACAACTACCGCGCGGCGATTACCTACTTCCACGACTGGTATGCCGACGGCCTGATGGACCTGGAAATGTTCTCCCAGGATACCAACCAGCTGATCGCCAAGGTCACCGGCGGCCGCGTGGGTGTGACCACCTGGTGGGAAATTCCCGAAATCACCGGCCCCCACAAAGACGACTATGTGTACCTGCCGATCCTGACCGGCCCCGACGGCACCAGCAACGTCACCCTGCGCACCGGCGGCGCCACCAATGCCGGCCAGCTCTCCGTCACCAAAGAGTGCAAGGATCCCGCCAAGCTGCTTTCCTTCTATGACCTCTGGTATCAGGGCGATATCGTGATGCAGCTCCAGTACGGCCCCATCGGCGTATTCTTCACCGAGCAGGACGAAAAGGGCATGTGGCTGTCCATCTCCAACGAAGAAGCGCAGGCCAAGTACGGCAAGTCCTCCGGCGAGCTCAAGGCTGCCAACGAAGTGGCCGGCCCGAAGCTGATTCTGTCCCAGTATTACAATGAATACTTCTACATGGAAGACCGTGCCATGGAACGTCTGGCTGACACCTATGACTACTTCTTCCAGTTCGTGAAAGACTTCTCCTTCTATCCCCAGGACTGCGTTTTCACCGAAACAGAGCTGGACGACATCGACTTCTACCGTGCCGACTTCGAGCGTGCTGTAGCTGAAAATGAAGCCAAGTGGCTCAAGGAGGGCGGTCCCTCCGATGAGGAATGGGAAAGCTACAAGTCCTTCCTGAATCGCTGCGGCATGAGCGAACTGCTGGATATTTATCAGACGGTATACGATCGCTACGTAGCTGCAAAATAAGAACACGAGTTTTCCATAATCTCATTTGCCGGGAGCCGGATTTCCGGCTCCCGGTTTCTGATTTTCCGCAATACAGGAGGTCCCCATGAGCAAAAATCCGACTCCGTTGGAACGAGTAAGAGAATATGAGCGGGAGCGGGCAATGAAGCTGTCCGCCGACGAACGTCCTCTGTTTCACCTGACCCCTCTGGTCGGATGGATGAACGACCCAAACGGATTCTGCTGGTACAAAGGGCAATATCACATGTTTTACCAGTATCATCCTTTTTCCACGCAATGGGGCCCTATGCACTGGGGGCACGCGGTAAGCACCGATCTCCTGCATTGGACGTATATGCCCTGCGCGCTGGCCCCGGACACCGCCGCCGACGCGGGAGGCTGTTTCTCCGGCAGCGCCGTGGAAACGCCGGACGGCAGGCTGATGCTGATCTATACCGGCGTGCAGCCTGCCGGCACCTTCCGGCGGGAAACCCAGGCTCAGTGCGTCGCCGTCGGGGACGGAAAGGATTTTGAAAAAAGCCTGCTCAATCCGGTCATCCGCCACGCGCATCTTCCCGAAGGGTACAGTGAATTTGACTTCCGCGATCCCAAGGTGTGGCGTGACGGAGATGGGATGTACCGCCTGGTCGTCGGCAACCGGCATGAAGAAAAGTCAGGAACGGTTCTGCTGATGGAAAGCAGGGACGGTTTAAACTGGCGCTTTGTCACCGAACTGGACGCATGCCGCAGGGAATACGGGCGCATGTGGGAATGCCCGGATTTCTTTGAAATGGATGGAAAACACATCCTGATCGTCAGCCCCCAGGAAATGCACGCCCGGGAAGAGTTTCATGCCGGTTACGGCACCGTAGCCATTCTGGGGCAGTATGACAAAAGCACGCATGCTTTTACACGTGAAAGCATTCAGCCTGTGGATCACGGCCTTACCTTCTACGCCCCGCAGACCGCACTGGCTCCCGATGGCAGGCGTATCATGATCGGCTGGATGGATAACTGGGAAACCTGCAAGGAAGCCCCCCGCCGCCATCCCTGGTACGCCCAGATGAGCATTCCGCGGGAAGTTTACCTTGAAAACGGCCGCCTGTGCCAGCGCCCCGTGAGGGAAATCCGGGGACTGTGGCAGGATACCGTGCGGCATGACGATGTAACGGTCTGTGAGGAAACGTCTCTTCCCGGAGTGCAGGGCCGCCTGATGGACCTGACTGTCACCCTGAGCGTCCGGAATACCGCATGCCGGCGCTTTACCCTGAAGGTTGCCCGGGACGCGGTTCACTACGTGCAGATCCGTTGCGACCTGGCCCGGGGCGAACTGGTTTTTGACCGCAGCCACGGAGGCTCCCACCGGGACATCGCCCATACCCGCCATGTAAAAGCGGAAGTAAAAGGCGGGAATCTGACCCTGCGGCTGCTGATGGACAAGGAAAGCATCGAACTGTTTATCAACGGCGGCGAGCGGGTGGTAACCTCCCTGATTCCCACCCCCCTGGACGCGGAAGGCGTCAGCTTTGCCGCCGACGCTCCCATCGCCCTGTCTGTGGAAGCGCATCACCTGAAATAAGACGTTTACCCAGGCTTTCTGCCAGGAGGATCGACCATGAAGAAAACCTTTTGCCTCATTCTTCTTGCCTGCCTGCTGATGATTGTAACTGTTTCCGCGGAAACAGCGCAACCGGACGCCGCATTGCTGTACCTCTCCTTTGACGAGGGGCAGGGCGCGGTGATTCAGGACGTGAGCGGACATCTGCCGGCGGCGGACGTACAGTACCAGTATCTCACCCCTGCCTATACCGATCCAATGGAACCCCAATGGCGTGATGCCGGCGTGGAAAACGGTTCCCTGCTGTTCGACGGCTGCTCCACGTACATTTCCTATGCACCTGAGGAAATCTGCGTGTCAGGGAAAGCGCTGAGCATCAGCGTATGGGTCGCGCCTCGGGCCTTTGAGTGGGACGATCCCAACGGTGAATTCAGCGGAAACGCCCACCTGACCGCCATTGCAAGCCAGTATTATAAAGGGGCCAACCAGGGCTTCCTGCTGGGGTACCAACGGTTTGGCAGGCTTTGCTTCGAGGTGGGCACCGAGGAAGACTGGTTCACGCTGTGGGCGGATGACGAACGCCTGGTCCGCAACGAATGGAACCATGTGGCAGCTGTATTCGACGGAGAGAACAGCCGCATCTCCCTGTATCTGAACGGCAAGCTGGCCGCCTCTACACCGGTGTTTCCGGATTCCGAGATTTCTCCCGCTGTCAACGAAAGGCTTCTCATCGGCAAAAACAGCTACGGCGAGCAGATCCCTGCCGGAAATTATCAGATGTTTGCCGGATTGATGGACGAATTCCGGCTTTTCGGCACCGCGCTTTCCGACGCCGACGTCGCCGCGCTGGCGGACCGGGAAGCCGCTCCGATTCCCTATGAAAAAATCGCCCTGGAGAATATCCTGACAGGCGACGTGTACAAAACCCAGTATCACGGCGGCCCGTATCAGCACTGGATGAACGAGCCCCACGCCCCTCTGTATTACAACGGCATGTATCACCTGTTCTTCCAGAGCAATTCCATCGGCACCTACTGGCGCAATATCTGTTGGGGCCATCTGGTGAGCGAAGACACTGTTCGCTGGCGTCCCGTGGCGGATGCCATCGTGCCCACGGAAAACACCGTGGTTCCTGACGGTGTCTGGTCCGGCGGCGCGGCCCTGGACAAAAACGGCGTGCCCGTCCTGTTCTTCACAGCGGGCAACGACAGCTTCCGCCAAGGCGGCCTGATCTCCAACCAGAACATCGGCGCCGCTTATCCTGCCGATCTCACGGATCCTGAGCTGACTGACTGGATCATCTGTTCCGATCTGGCTGTCGCTCAGCAGCCCGGCCAGGGCAGACCGGGAGAATTCCGTGATTCCCATATCTGGAAAGAAGACGGCCGGTGGTATATGCTGGTATGCTCCGGCAGCGAAACAGGCTCCGGCGGCACCGCGCTTCTGTATGTGACGGATACCCTGGAAGTGAAAGCGGACGGTACCATCGATATGGACTGGCAGTATAAAGGCCCTGTCTATGAGATGGAAAACCAGGCTGTAACCTACGGCACCAGCTGGGAGCTCCCCATTCTGCTGCCGCTGACGAATCAGGCCGGCACTGTTACCCGGTACGCCTTCTTCATTTCTCCCGCTCCGGCCAGTATCGCGGACAACAAGGTCTATTACTTCATCGGGGATTTTGAGAAAAGCACCGGAAAATTCACGCCGGACGAAAGCATGGGCGGCCTGCCCCGTATTCTGGACTTTGGCAGCAATGTCTTCACCGGGCCCAGCGTTCTGCAGGATCCTGTAACCGGACGGGTATGCGTATTCAGTATCATGCAGGATCAGCGCACAGGCCCTGAAGAAGCCGCCGCTGGCTGGGCGCATTGTGCAGGTCTGACACGGAATATCCGCCTGAATGATGAAGGCACGGACGTGTGCGTCGCTCCCGACCCGCGGGTATACGATCTTCTGGGTGAGGAATTGCTTGCCCTGGAAAACGTCACCCCAGAGGAAGCCAACGCCGCGCTGGCCGGAATCAGCGGCGATATGCTGTATATCAAAGCAGTGCTTACCCCGCAGGATCAGCAGAACTTCGGCCTGATCTGCAAGGCGGAGGGAAGGCGGAATCATACCACCTTCACCTATTATACCGCGAAGGAAAGCATGGACGGGTATACCGCCAATCGCGGAAAAGGCGCCGCTGTCTCCGTGGTGGAAGGGCCTGTTCCGCTCAGGGACGGAACGCTGACTATGGAAATTTTCATTGACCGTTCCCTGGTGGAGGGCTTCTTCAACGCGGATAAATCCATCAGCATCCGTTCCTACGCCGCGCCGGAGGCGCAGGAGATCAGACTGTTCGCGGACGGTGCGCTTACAGTAAATTCGCTTCAGGTTCGTGTGGTTTCCTCCATTTACCGATAAGCAGGGTCCTCCTGCACACCGAGTGTCGGACGTAAAAGGGAGGGATTGCCGAAAGCAGACAACACACGGTTCACAGCCCTTTGGTTTCTGTCTCACCTCAGCAAATTCGTGTTCCAAACGAAAGGAGTATGTATCATGAAAAAATGGTTATCTGTCCTGCTGGCCGTCGCTGTGCTTTGCAGCCTTGCTGTCGCCGCTGCCGAATCCGAAATTCCCTTTCAGGTAGAAAACGGCGGCTTTGAAACCGGCGATTTCACCGGTTGGACGTTGCCGGAAGGCTGGCCTGTGGACGAAAGCGGCAATCCCCTGGGCCTCAGCTCGGACAAGACCTACTGGGCGGAAGAGATGCCCTTCAACCAAGCAGGCGAGTACCATCTGGATGGCTGGGCCACCACCATTCCCGAGCCTGAATCCTGGCACATCACGTCCTCCCACTTCATGCTGGGCGGCGTCGGCTATATCACCGTCCGCATGGGCGGGCGCACCGCTGCTGTCAAAGTCTTCAAGGCGGACGGCACTCAGGTCGGCCTTTTCCGAAACCGTCACTTCAAGGATTCCGGCTTCCCCAGCGTCAAGAAAGGCGTCGGTGGTTCCTGGGCGGATATGGCCACCTTCATCATCGACCTGCATGAATTCATTGGCGAGGAACTGTATCTGGAGCTGTGGGACGAGGAAAGCCCCGGCTCCTGGGCAGTGGCCTTCTTTGACGAAGTGATCACCCTGTACGATGAGATCCCCGATTACAAGACGAATTTCGACGTCGTGAAGGACGGAAATTCCAATGAAATGGTGGAGATCCCGTGGCAGCGGGTGCTGAACGTTCTCTACTGATTTACATCATTGAAAGCATAAAAATCGGACGGTTCATGTGTGCTCCGGCACACAGAACCGTCCTTTTTTACAGATCCGCCAGGCTGTACCGGTTCCTCATCCGTTCGCTGGCTGTCTGCAGGATTTTGTTCAGGGCGGCGGTCGTCTCCGCCTTCGCCATGTCCGCCAGCCTGCGGTCCGTCTCCTCCGCAAGGCGGAGATCGCCGGTTTCCGCGATCTTCGCGTCATATTCCCGGATCAGTTTCCGGCCCTCGGTGAACACCGCGTTCTCATAGCGTTCCACCTGCTGGACTGTGGCATGGAAATGCGGATCCGCAAGCGCACCGATCATCCGGCTGCTCCAGTAGAAATTCTCCGTGGACGCATCCAGGGTCACTTTGCTCAGGTAGTCCGGCATTTTCGGAACGTTGGCGTACACCGGCAACATCGCGCTGAAGGTGGTGGAACCGAAGCAGATCCACTCCACGCCTTTGGCGCACTCCGGGGCATAGGGCCTGATCTGGCAAATGGATGTCACACCGGTCCGGTTGATGCCGATCGGACGGTATTGCCCCCGAACCCCAGTATCCCGGCTGAGGTACGGGTCATAGGGAGTCCCCTGGTAGTGGGAGGATAGCATGTATTTCACGTCTTCCGCCGCCACCTTCCGGTCCGGCTTCAGGGACCACGGAATGTTATCGCTTTCCGGGGTGAATTCCGCGTTCCCGCCGTCCCAGCGATGGGAATACGGTGTCAGATACCGGCCCATGAACCAGGCCCGGGGCGTGTTGTAAATGTGATCCATATCCCGGCGGCTGCCGAAAATGTCACGCGGATTGAAAGCTCCATCCATTTTCAGGTCCAGCCCGTTCTCCGCGATGAATTCCCGCAGGTCTGCGCTGCACAGGTGCGCTTCCTGGCTGCCGAAGGCATCCTCCAGGTCGAACGCGTCCATGCCGAACTGATTCGGGTTTATCACCACCTGGTCCTCCGGAACACGGCAGGCGATCCAGTGGTGTCCGCCGATGGTCTCCATCCACCAGACCTCGTTCTCGTCGTTGAAAGCAATCCCGTTGGATTCGTAGGTGCCGTACTGTTCCAGCAGGGAAGCCAGGCGCAGCACTCCCTCCCGGGCCGTGCGGATGTACGGCAGCACCAGCACCAGGAAATCCTCCTCGCCGATTCCGCCGGACACTTCCCGGTCCCGCCGGGCTTTGGCCTTCTGCAGCCGCACCATCGGATCCGCGGCCATCACTCTGGAATTGCTGGTAATGGTTTCCGTTGCCGTCATGCCCACGTTGGCCGCGTTGATCCCGGTGGCTGCCCAGAGGCCGTCCTTCAGATCCACGTTGGGACTGGCTGTGTAGCGCAGCGGATTATCCGGCAGCTCCACCTCCGCGTGGGAGATCGTACTTTTGTACTTCCGGGGCTGATCCTTCGGCTCCACCACGATGAGCTTTTTCACGTTGAAGCTTCCGTCGTCCGTCCGGGCGATCATCGTGGATCCGTCATGGCTGGCCTTTCTTCCGACCAATACAGTTGTGCAGGGCATTCCGGGTTCCTCCTTCTCCATACCGTATTTGGATTCCGATTTCGTTTATATCAGTCGTCCTTCACGACGTTTCTGGCCCAGAAATCGCTGCGCAGCATAACCAGGCCGATAAAGAGCTTCACCACGTCGATAAACTGCACGCAGAAGTAAATCCGCACGATATCCAGGTCCGTCAGGCGCGTCAGGCAGAAAGCCAGCAGCACCGTCACCACCCAGGTATACACCGCGTCGAACAGAAAGGTAATCATGGTTCTGCCGCCCGAGCGGATCGTGAAATACGTCACATGGGCAAAGGAATGAAGCGGCAGGGACAGGCCGGCGATGATCAGCATCTGCCGGGTCAGTTCCCGCACTTCCTCCGTCACGTTGTACATCCGGGGCACCAGCGGCGCCGCCAGGATCATGACGCCGCCGATCAGGATATGCATGATCTCCGTCAGCACGATCAGCTTCCGGTCCACGTCCCGGGCCTTCTGAATCTCCCCGGCGCCGAGGCGCTGCCCCACCATGATGGAAACGGCGCTCCCCATGCCGAACATAATCACGCAGAACAGGTTCCACGCCGTACCCGTAATATTCAGCGCGGCCACGGCGTTCAGCCCGCGGGTGGAATACAGCTGATTGATAAAGGTCATGCCCAGGGACCAGAGAATTTCATTGACCAGCAGCGGCACGCCCGTGCGCGCGATACGCCCCGCCAGTTTCTTCGGCACATAGAGGCTGGAATAGACCCCCTGCATAAAGGGATACCGGTCCAGGTGCCGGTGGGTGTAAATCACCACCACCGCCAGCTCCACATAGCGGGAAATGACCGTCGCAATGGCCGCGCCGCGGACGCCCAGCGCCGGGGCGCCCAGATGGCCGAAAATCAGCACCCAGTTCAGGCACAGGTTGGTAACGATGGCGCAGATGCCGGCAAACATCGGCACCCTGGTTTCCCCGGACTCCCGCAGCGTTCCGGTATAAACCTGCCCCAGCGCGAAGGGCGGCAGGCCCCACAGCATCACGTCCAGATAGGAAACCCCTTCCCGGAAGGTCAGCTCCAGGTCTCCTCCGTTGCTCTCCCCCTGCAGAAAGGCGTCGATGAACACGCTGCCGTACAGGCGGTATACCACCACCGCGAGGACGGAAATCAGCACCGCGAAATACAGTTTGAAGCGGAAGGTATGGCGCATGCCGTCCATATCGCCCTTGCCGAAAAACTGCGCGCCGAAAATGCCGGCGCCGCTCATGCCGCCGAACACGGCCAGCATGTGCACCATCAGCACGGAATTCGCGATGGAGGCGGCGGAGATGGCTTCCGTCCCCAGGCTGCCCACCATCACGTTGTCCAGCAGGGAAACGAAAGAGGTTATAAACTGCTGAATCACAATCGGGATCAGCAGGAAGAACACGCTCCGGTAGAAAGCCCGGTCTCCGAACCAGCTTTCCCGAAGGCGGAGCGCTTTACGATTCCCGTCCATGGATGTTTCCTCCGACTGGGATTGATGTGCCCGCGGAAAATCAAAAAACAGAAAACCCGGAGGCAGTCGCTGCTTCCGGGCTGGATGGATTCAATTGCAGACTCAGTCCACCGTGTAGGGCATCAGCGCGATGGCACGGGCGCGCTTGATGGCCTCACTCAGCTGGCGCTGATGCTTGGCGCAGTTGCCGCTCATCCGGCGGGGCAGAATCTTGCCGCGCTCATTGGTGAAGCGGCGCAGGCGATTGATATCCTTGTAATCGATGTACTCGATCTT
>CAMKJS010000017.1 GCA_946413245.1 uncultured Clostridia bacterium | reverse complement strand
GCGTCAAACAGATCCTTGTTGTAGAACAGCACCCAGAAGTCGCTGCGGAACGGAATCGCGTACTGCACGCCGTCCACCGCGTAGTTCTTCTCGGTTCCGACGAAGCCGGACATGTCGTAGCCGGCGGCGACATAATCAGCCAGCGGGGCGGCGAAGCCCTGGGCCTGCCAGTTGATCAGATTGTCGATCTCCTTGATCATGAACACGTCGCTCGTGTCCCCGCCTTCCAGCATGGTGGTCGTCTTCACGGCGTAGTCCTGAGAGGCAACGTCCACATACTCGATGGTGACGCCGGGATGGGAAGCCTCGAAAGCTTCCTTCTGGGCAACCAGATAGGGGGTGGTAGTGGCGTCCCAGGTCACCACGGTCAGCACCTGGTCATCAGCCAGGGCGGGCACGGCCAGCAGCGAGAGCAGCATCATCGCGGCGAGCAGCACAGACAGCATTTTCTTCATGAATGGTTCCTCCTCACATATTCTTCAGGAATGTTATCGGTTTCACAGTCTTCGGGTTCCATTTCCTTCTTTCCCCAGCCCGTTTTGCCTCGTTCATCCCTGTATTTGTCTAAATCCTATTGCTTTTGGCCCTTTTTGTCAAGATACTTTTTGCGGTATTTGCAAATTTTTTTGATCTTTTTTATGTTATCGGTAACATTTTTCTTGCTTTTTCAGCCGAATCATGCTACTATACTTCCGCAGTCAAGCGTTTTCCGGAGGATAGGAATATAATGAACAGAAAAGCCACCATCTATGATATTGCCCGGGAGGCCGGCGTTTCCACTGCCACTGTTACGCGCGTGGTCCGGAAGGATCCGCATGTGAAGGAAGCGACCCGCCTGAAAGTGCAGCAGGTCATCGACGCGCACGCCTATACGCCCAGCATGTCCGCGCAGAATCTGGAGAGCGGGCGCAGCCGCGCGCTGGCGGTCGTCCTTCCCGTGATCTCAAACCTGTATTTCAACCGGATCCTGGACGCGGCTTACTGGGAAGCGGATAAGAACGGCTGCAGCATCCGCCTCTTTCAGACGATGGAAAACCAGGCCATTTCCGCGGAACTCGTGAACGAGCTGATCCGCTGCCGCATGGACGGGGTGCTTTTCGCAGGCAGCATCTGGTCGGCGGATCGCGGAGACCTGAATACCGCCCTGGAGAAGCTGGGAAAGTATATGCCGGTGGCGACGATCTGCCCGCAGGACGTTTCGCTGGAATGCATCTGCATTCAGAGCGACCTGGTGAACTGCTCCCGTCTCCCCGTCCGCCATCTGCACACGCTGGGGCACCGGCGGATCGCTTTCCTGGGCGGCTCGATGCACAGCAAGGATACTTCCCGCCGGGGCGCCGGTTTCCTGGAGCAGCTGCGCGTCATGGACCTGCCGGACGATCCGGCCTACCACGTGGACGCCGGATATGACATGGAGAGCGGCGAAAGAGCCGTCCTTCGGATGCTTTCCGGCCTGGATTCTTCCCGCTGGCCCACTGCCATCGTGACGTTCAATGACCTCGTCGCGCTCGGCGTCATCAAGCAGCTGAAAAAAATGGGGCTTTCGCTTCCCCGGGATATGGCCATTATCGGCTGTGACAATCAGTTTTTCTGCGCCTATACGGATCCTGCCCTGACCTCCGTGGATCTGCATCCGGAGGAGATGGCCCAGAGCGCCGTCCGGGAGCTGCTTCTGGCCAGGGAATCCTCTTCCCGCTCCTTCGCCATCGTCCGGGAGGCCACCCTGGTGGTGCGCGAGAGCTGCGGCGCCCATTTCGGTTTCCGAAGACTGTAAACCATTTTATAATGTATTATAACGTATTGACACAAACAACGGAACATGGTATGCTCTTCCGGAGCACGGCAAAGGGGTCATGCATCAGGCCGCTTTGCCGCTTTTATGCTCATGATCACATTGATTTGCCTCGGGCAAATCAATCAGTTCCCTTTTATACCGTTCGGATGATCAACGAATCCGGAAACCAGATTCGTTATGCAGTATATTTGTGGGAGGAAACGGATTATGTGTGGAATCGTCGGATATACAGGTCATGTGCAGGCAGCTCCGATCCTGCTGGACGGGCTGGCCAGGCTGGAATACAGGGGGTATGATTCGGCCGGGCTGGCGGTTCGCAACGGCTCGGCGCCGGCGGAGGTCGTGAAAGCCACCGGAAAGCTGTATCACCTGGCGGACAAAACAGATCAGGGAAAAGCGCTGCCGGGCACCTGCGGCATCGGGCATACGCGCTGGGCGACCCATGGGGATCCCAGCATGGTCAACGCCCATCCGCACGTGAGCGGAAACTGCTCCGGTTCCGGTTCCGGAACGGTGGAGAGCGATGTGGTAGGCGTGCATAACGGCATTATCGAGAATTTTCTGGAACTGAAGGAAAAGCTGCTGCGGCACAACTACGCGTTCTACAGCGAAACGGACACGGAAGTCGTGGTTAAGCTGGTCGACTATTACTACAAGAAGTATAAGATCGGACCGGTGGACGCGATCACCCGGACCATGGTGCGGGTACGGGGCAGTTACGCGCTGGCTCTGATGTTCAGGGACTATCCGGATGAAATCTTTGTGGCGCGGAAGGATTCCCCGCTGGTGATCGGCACCGCGGAGGACGCCTCTTATCTGGCTTCGGACGTGCCCGCCATTCTGAAGCACACACGAAATGTCTACTATATTGACAACCTGCAGGTAGGAAGGATCAGTCCCGGAAGCGTCAGGTTCTATGATCTGAACGGAGACGAGGTTTCCCTGCCGCTGACCGAGATCACCTGGGACGCGGCGTCCGCGGAAAAGGACGGATATGAGCATTTTATGCTCAAGGAGATCCATGAGCAGCCCAGGGCTGTGCGGGACACGCTGAACAGCCTGGTGAAGGACGGAAGGATTACGCTGGCGGAAACCGGCCTGACGGACGAAATGCTGAAAGCCGTCAGCCGGATCGATATCGTGGCCTGCGGCTCCGCCTGGCATGTAGGCATGGCGGCGCAGTATGTGATCGAGGATCTGGCGAAAATCCCGGTGCGGGTGGAACTGGCGAGCGAATACCGGTACCGCAGCATTCCCGCGGCTCCCGATACGCTGGTGATCGTCATCAGCCAGAGCGGAGAGACAGCGGACAGCCTGGCGGCGCTCCGGGTGGCAAAGGAACGCGGCGCAATGACGCTGGCGGTGGTCAATGTGATCGGCTCCACGATCGCCCGGGAAGCGGATCATACGCTGTATACGCTGGCGGGGCCGGAGATCGCCGTGGCGACGACCAAGGCGTACAGCGCGCAGCTGATTGCCGTGGACGTGCTGGCAGTGCATCTGGCGGCCGTACGCGGCGCCGTCACCGGGGAGCAGGTTGCGGGATTCCTGGAAGCGCTTGCCGCGATCCCGGATCAGATCCGCCGTATTCTGGAAGAAAAGGAACGGCTGCAGTGGTTCTCCTCCAAGATCGCCAACACCCACGATATCTTCTTCATCGGCCGGGGGCTGGACTATGCGATCAGCCTTGAGGGCAGCCTGAAAATGAAAGAAATCAGCTACATCCATTCCGAGGCCTACGCGGCGGGCGAGCTGAAGCACGGAACCATCAGCCTGATTGAGAACAACACCCTGGTCATCGGCGTGCTGACCCAGGGAAGCCTGTACGAGAAGACGGTAAGCAACATGCTGGAATGCAGGAGCCGCGGCGCCTATCTGATGGGGCTGACGACGAACGGCTTCTTCTCCGTGGAGGATTCCGTGAACTTCACCGTATATGTGCCGAAGACGGACGAACACTTCATCGCTTCGCTGGCGATTGTCCCGCTTCAGCTGCTGGCATATTACACCAGCGTGAACAGGGGGCTGGATGTGGACAAGCCGAGGAATCTGGCCAAGAGCGTTACGGTGGAGTAAGAATGAAGAAAAGCAGTGCCTCGCGGGCACTGCTTTTCCTGTACCGCGGATACTGCATCTTTTCAGCGGTTATTATTCGCTTTCCGGCTGCATGATCTGACCTTTCTCCATTCTGAAGAGCCGGTCCGCATATTTCACCGCCTCGTTCTCATGCGTTACGATGAACACCGCCCTGTTTCTTTCGTGCGCAAAAGCATGCAGAGCGGATAAAACCTTTTTTGTGTTTTCATCGTCCAGATCGCCTGTGGGTTCGTCGGCAAAAAGAACGTCCGGATCCTGAACGAGAGCCCGGATGATCGCCATCCGCCTCAGTTCGCCGCCGGAAAGCTCTTTCGGCATCGCGTCCGCCAGAGGAGCGATTTCAAACGCTTTCATCCAGTACCTTGTTTCTTCTTCAGGCGGTGTTTTTCCGTACAGTTTTGCCGGCAGCAGGATGTTTTCCGCCACCGTCAGCGTGTCCACCGCGCTCCTGGCCTGCGAGACGACGCCGATCCGGTCGTTCCGGAAGCGGGAAAGCGCGGCATCCTTCAGACCGTACAGATCGGTGTCGTCCGCCCATACCTTTCCCTCTGTCGGTTCCAGAATCCCCGAAAGCATATTCAGCAGCGTGGTTTTTCCGGAACCGCTTCTGCCCGTCAGTACGGTGACCGTTCCCGGGGCGATTTCCATGCTCAGAGGGGAAACGGCATAAAAATAATTGGCGCTTCCGGTACTGCGGAAAAAAGTTTTGCTGATGTGATCGGCCCGAAGCAGCATATCAGTTCCCCTCCCTGAGCGCGGTCCCCGGGTTTACCCTGCTGAGGCGCCATGCCGCAAAGGCGCTTGCCAGGGCGGAAACCGCAGCGGAAAGAATGACGGTGCCCGCCGCCAGAAGAAGGAGCGTGCCCGGATCCGGAAGCAGATACGGCAGTCCCAGGCTGCTCTCAATCAGGGCGGAAAACGAGAAAACACCGATTGCTGCCAGGCCGGTTCCCACGAGGCCGCCGGCCAGGCCGCAAACCGCGGATTCGGTCAGCGCCATCCTGCCCAGCATGTTTCCCGACGCGCCGATGAGGCGGAGCACGGCAAACTCCCTGGAACGCTCCCGGACAATCAGAATATAGGCAAGCATCAGGATGATCAGGGCCAGCGCCCAGATTACGATGACCATCGTCGTAACGGTGCGGCTGATTCCTGCCAGGCTGTCCGAAACACCGGTGATCATGGACCGGGTCCGGACGGCTGTTACTTTGCGGAGCTTTCCGGTCAGCGCTGAATTGACCGTATCAATGTCATATCCGTCCTTCACCTTGACATAGACGGCTGAGACGACGGAATCGTCCCCGCTGGAGATTTTGTGGCTGACGCCTTTGGCTTCCGCGGCAGCCAGCAGGGTATTCATGGTACCCATATTGCAGTAGACGGCAGTATCCAGGCCGGTTCCCGTGGGTTCAAGCCGCGCGACAACCTTGCACCGCTGATCATAGATCCGGATAATTTCTCCGATACCGGCTTCCACCCGGCAGCCGGTCACGACGTCCATATCCCCCAGTTCCCCGGTCAGACTGCGCGCGATCCACGGCTGAACGGTGAAATCCTTTTCTGGATCAATCCCGATCACCTGGATCTTCACGGAGCAGCAGTCTGCCTTCAGGGACGCCAGAAAGGTCTGCGGCGCGGTTTTCTCCACGCCGGGCACGCCCATGGCTTTATCCGTCACAGCCGCATCCATATAAAACGCGCCGGTGGTTCCCTGCAGAAACATGTTCTGAAAGCTGATCTTGCTCTGCGCCTCAGAAGGCACCAGAATAATGTCCGCTCCCAGGCGGGCCTCCAGGCTCCGGAGCCCCGTGCGCAGAGAGAGTATGATCACTGAGCCGCCGAAAACAGCCAGAGCCAGAAAAGCGGTCAGCAGCACCAGGGCTGTGGTTCTCCCCGGTTTTCTGATCAGGTTCTTCAGCGGTAAAGGAGCGTTTTTCATGCCGGGTTCACGTTCTTCCTTTCTCTTTCCGTCCGCACGCAAGAGCCCCGCACAGGGCGGCCAGACCTGCAGCGGCAAAAAGAATGATCATGGCGGGCTGCATCACAGCCCGGCAGCGCATACTGTCCATGCGGCACAGGCTGATCAGGGTTCCGGGCGTCAGGATTCCGACTGTACATACAGCCAGGCTGCTCAGATATATTCCAAAGCGCGCGCGCCCGGACAGGAGCGCCAGCACGGAGAGCACCGCCAGCAGGCAGCCCAGTCCGAGAAGCGCCCTGCCTGCCCAGTGACAGGCGCCCACACTGCCGTCCTCATGAACGCAGGGGCTTAAAAAGGTGAAGCTCCCGATGGCGATCACCAGAGAGAGCACAAGCATCACACAGCCGGGTATTATCTGTTTTTTCATGTTCGTTCGCCTCATGCCTGAAAATTCTCATTAATAACTTCACGAGCAACTTTATCCGCAACCTCAATCGTCGCGACTCCACACTGTGGAGCTCGCTCGTTTCGGTTGACCTCATCGCTGACAAGACTTCCGTCACTGACGGTTGTCAGCGATTCGCCCATGTTCCAGCACAATGGTACGCTGCGCGGCGTCCGCCACTTCGGGGTCATGCGTGACGACGATCAGCGTCGTTCCTTCCTTATGCAGCTGCGCGAAAAGGTCCAGAACGATGTTTTCGTTGGCTTCGTCCAGGTTTCCGGTGGGTTCGTCCGCCAGGATCAGCTCCGGATGGTTGATCAGCGCCCTGGCCACGCACACGCGCTGCTGTTCACCGCCGGAAAGCTGGCTGGGCAGATGCCGGGCCCGTTCGCGCAGGCCGACGCGCTCGAGCGCTTCCAGCGCTTCCTTTTCATCCGGCATGGAATGATAGTACTGGCTGACCATCACGTTTTCCACGGCTGTCAGATAGTTCACCATATGAAACTGCTGGAAAATCAGGCCGATCTTATCCCGGCGGATGTCCGTCAGGGCTTTGCTGCTTTCCTTGCTGATATCCACGCCGTCCAGCAGGACTTCACCCTTTGTCGGTTTATCCATGCAGCCGATAATATTCATCATGGTGCTCTTGCCGCTGCCGGAAGGACCCATGATCGCGACCCATTCTCCCTGATCCACATGCAGGGAAACATTGTCCAGCGCCTTCAGGTCTCCGTAGATTTTGGAGATGTTTTTCAGTTCAAGCAGACTCATATCTTTCTCCTCACTTCACAACTATTCGCCTTTTAATACTAAAGCCGGATCGATGGCCACCGCGCGCTTAATGGGAAGCAGACAACTCAGCGCCGCGATCGCCATGGATACGATGATGGTGACGGGCAGCAGCAGCGGCTGGAAGGTGATCGAGGAACCGAAGACGTTGACGCTGACCACCTGAGCAAACACAAAGCCGAGAATGCCGCCCATGACGCCTCCCAGCAATCCCAGGAACAGTCCCTCGCCCAGAAATTCCGCCCGGATGGAGCCGTCGGACGCGCCCAGCGCCTTGCGCAGGCCGATTTCCCTTCGGCGTTCCGAGACGACCGCCATCATCGTCGTGGAAACGCAGATCATGGTCAGCAGCAGAACCACCAGGGTTACCAGAAAGACCAGCGCCGTCAGTTTTTCCAGCACGGAGGCCTCGGAGCGGGTAACCCGTTTCACCAGCCTGGCCTGCACGGTATCGCTGTCCTGTGAAATGGAATCCGCGTATGTTTCGAGCTGTTCCGCGCCGGCGGAGACGCTCAGCTCCGCCACATCCAGCTGATCCGATCCGGTAAGCGTTTTCATATCCTCCAGGGACAGGAAAACGTAATCCTCCTCTTCGCCGCCGGTGGTCAGAATCCCGGTGACCGTAAAATTCAGCGTCTGCGGTTTCGCCGCCGTTTCCGCTTTCCGGGCCGTGTTGACCGCCTGCACCACCGCTTCCGACGTCACCGTCGCGCCGGAGAGCGCGTCCACATCCTCCCCGAGGGTCAGCGGAAGAGTTTTTCCGATGAACTGATTCAGGAAATCCTGGTCCTCAGCCGTCCGTCCGCCGTATTCCGGCGTCTGCGTGCCGGCGTCGATCCCGAGAGACGCGATGGCGGAGCGGTCGTCCAGCTTTACGCTGACGTAAACGATTCCGCCGCCGAAGCCCTCCGCGCTTCCGGCCAGTTCGGCATTCGGAAGGCGGCTCTCTTCCGGGCCCGCCGTCTTCGAAGAAGCCGCCGGCTGATACGTCAGCTCCATCGTGGATCCGGTTTTCACCCCGATGATGTCCGCAATGTTCTTTCCGATCAGCACCTCTCTCGTGTTTTCCGGGTACATCCCTTCGATGCTGAAGTATGGGCTGGTTTTCGGAACCTGCGAAAAATCGGTTCCCGCCGCCGTAAAGGACTGCTGCCGGGATGTCATATCCAGGCGGACGTAGCGGTACGGTGTCGCGCCGATCAGCTCGTCCTGCGGGATCTTTTCCAGCACCTCCGCCAGCCGGTCCCCGGTCAGGGTCGCGCCTTCCCGGGGAAGGATCAGCATATTGGCGCCGTAGGAACGGAACTGGGCTCCCATCTGCCGGGGAACGTCCACGTAAATGGTCACCAGCCCGGCCAGAATCGTCGCGCCGATCCCGATCGACAGCAGCGCAATCAGCATCCTCGACCGTCTGCGCAGGAGAGAAGCCGTGATCATGCGCAGGAACATTCTTCTTTTCGTCATATTCAATGACCTCCATGCAGCACTTCCGCAGGTCTCAGGCGCAGCACCATGCGGATCGCCGGAAGACTGCCCGCGATGGTAACCAGCGCGATCAGGCCCGCCACGATCGGTGCGACCTTCGGATCCATATCGATGGACGATCCGAACACGCTGTGGCCGATCAGCTGCGCGAATCCGAAGCCCATCAGGTATCCCGCGGCAAATCCCACTAACGCGGTAATCAGGATTTCCGTCATCACCACGCCGGTAATCGGGCGGTCCTTTGCTCCGATCGCCTTCAGCAGGCCGATTTCCTGGCTGCGCTCCATCACGGAGGCCGTTACCAGGTTAGAGATGCCCAGCGCCGAACCGATCAGGCTCAGGGCAGTGATCAGGATCATCAGCAGCTTCGTCTTATCCAGAATCGTTCCTTCGCTTTCCGCCACTTTCCGGACAGCGGTGGCAACGGATCCGGTGATCACTTCCTGAATCTGATAGCAGATCGCGGAGACATAAGCGGTACAGTACCAGGTTTCGTAATCCCGGCTGCTGAGGGCGGCGGGATTTTTCGCCGCGCGCCGGGCCAGCTCGTTATCCGGAGTAGTCAGGGCGGACACTTCAATGGAAGCCACTTTGTTCTCCCGGTCCGTCAGGGCCTGCACCAGATCCAGCGTGGCATACAGCTGGTCGTCCTCGTCCCCGCCGGCGTCGTATACGCCCACCAGCGTAACGTCCTTTTCCCCGTGGCTCCCTTTCAGATGGATCACGTCTCCCGCGTGCCAGCCCTGGCGCTCCGCCAGGGCAGTGCCTGCCATGATTTCACCGGCTGCGTTTTCATCCTTTTCGTCCAGCCAGCGTCCCTCCGTGATATCCCACCAGGAACGCATCCCGACCACGCCGGCGTCGAGGCTTTCCCCAGTCGGCAGATCCAGGTGATGATTAAACCAGGTTCCGGTCATTTTTACGGGTACGCCTTCCGCTATCTGAACCTGCGTATCCAGGAAGGGCGTGAAGTCCACAATGTTGAACGCCCAGAAAATCGTTTTCAGTTTGCCGAGCTCGTCCTCGCGCAGATAGGCCGTATTCAGCTCCGCCCCTTCCCCCACGTCGTAAATATCGGACAGCAGGGAGGAGTCCTTGGGTTTTACGACAATATTGGCGCCGTAGTTCTTCAGTTCCTTGTTGACCTTCTCCTCCACACCCAGAACGACGTTCAGCATACCCGTGGCCAGAGAAGCTCCCAGGGCGATAGTCAGCGCAATCAGCAGCATTTTTCCCTTCTGGTGAAAGAGCACGCCGCGTATCATTCGAAAAAGCATTTTATTTCCCCCTTACCTGAACTCCTTCTCCCCTGCAACCAGGTCTTCCAGCCGGAAAACCAGATTGCCGTCCTTCACTTCATAAGCGAGGGGAATGGGATTGCACCCGCCTTTGAATCCGATGGTGTTGATATTCATCACGACGTCGCAGCGTTTGCATACGATCTGTCCGTTCCGTTCGAAGTAGCCGGCGTTCCCGCATACCTCGCAGGCGTCCAGCCCAACGCCGTAGCTGGCGGAATTGGGCTTTTTCACCACGATCCAGCGAACGTCGATGTTCTTTTCAGTCCGGTACTCAAAGCGGTGCAGGTGGCCGTCGTTCACCGCCTCGGAAGGAACCAGAATCACGCCGGCTTCCCGATCCACCGTGTAGCTTTCAGGAGCGGACAGTTCCACCTGTCTGGTGTCGTTCGTCTTGACGACGGTCAGAATCAGGGAAAACAGAAGAATACTGGCCAGTATTCCGGCGGATATCCTCCGCCAGCGCCGGTTCCGGGCCTTCAGCTTACGGAGCTGCGCGGGATTGTCGTACTTTTCCCGCAGGATCGTTCCCTGGCGGAAGAAAAAGACCGCCAGCAAAACGACCAGCCCGGCCGTGACCCAGTAGAACAGCATGGCGTGGTTCGCGGTGAACATCATCCATTTCCCGATCCATCCGTAGGCTTCGTCGCTGTACTTCACGGACCACCCGAGCCATTTGGCCCGGTTAACCCAGGGAACAAAGAAGCGGCCGAAGCAATAGACGGAAAAAGCCAGCAGATTGATGTTCATCAAAACAGGAACCCACGCGTAAGGCTTTATTTCCAACGCGCACTGAGAAAGCAGCCGCGAACAGATCAGAAGAAGAATCAGCGCGCCGAGCCATCCGGCCATGCGCACAAGATAGTAGGAGGAAAGATATCCCTGCCCCATGGTATTAAAGCTGAAGGGGTACAGCAGCACACCGGGCAGCGCGAAAAAAATCATGACGGCTGACAGCAGGGAGCCGGTAACGCAGAGGATCGCACCGCCCGCTCCCCCGGACTGTTTTTCCTTTCTGCCGAAGCAGAAAGTAAACACCAGAAAGAGAATTGTCAGCGACATCACAACGGCGTAAATATAATGATTCCAGTGGCTGGAAACAATGAGCTTCGTATTGTATTTCACGGTTGCGATGGCAACAGAAGCCAACACTCCCGCGCACAGCGCAACGGCATGAATCAGACGTCCTTTTCTTCCGGCGACACGGGAAAGCATCGCATGCATCAGCGAAGCATACGTCACTGTAAGGAAAAGATCCTGGATCACCATCCAAAGATACTTGAACACAGCAGGGCCCTCTCTGTAAAAATACAAGTCATAAACATGCCAAATACCGGCACTCCGCCAACGCAGGCGCCGTCAGCGCCTGCGCCCCCGCGGACGGAGCGCCAGTATATCAAAAGAGATTCTCTTTACAGGTTTTTGGGGATTACCATTCCTTGACGAACTTCCAGCCCGTCCAGGTGGCGGTCAGCGGTTCGGTCCAGAAGCCGTCCTTGGCTTCGACGCCGGTTTCCGCGTCCACGTGGAGCAGATAGCCGTTTTCAGCCGGGCTCTTGATGTACAGGGTGATGGTGTATTCGCCCTCAGCCAGCGGGATGTTGTTTCCGTAGTGCGGGCCGTCAGAGGCCGCCATCGGCATCATGGAACCGGAATAGACTTCCTTGCCTTCCAGATCCTTGATCACGAAATCGATGCTCAGATAGGGCACCCAGCCGTCCACCGGGAAGCCGTAGGGGTTCTCGTTAGCCGTCAGATCCACTTCGATATGCAGGTCAGAGCCTTCCTTAGGGGTCGCGTTCTCGGCGGGAGCCATATCCACGGGCTGGAAATATACCATCGCCATGGTCATGAAATCGACTTCCTGTTCACCCTCGACACCCAGTTCGTATTCATCGAAACCTGCTTCTTCTTCCGCCAGGGAAACAGCGGAAACGGCGAAGAGCATCATAGCGGCCAGCAGCAGAGCAACCAACTTTTTCATGTCAGACATCCTCCTCTTTCATGGATCTTTTTGTATATCCGGCACGGAACGCGCGGGGCGGAGGCCCCTGTGGGGCCTCCGTTGGATTGGAGGCTCCTGCGGAGTCTGCGTCACCAGGCTCCGGGGCCCGTGTTTTTTACGTTCCGTGAGGGTATCAGGATTGAGCGATCTGCGCCTTCAGCGCGTTCATCTTACCCCGGTAATGGGCGATCAGGAATGTGATCAGCAGAATCACCGCCAGAATCAGCTGCGGCACCAGCGTCTCCAGCCAGGGATAAATCCCGAAGATCTGGATCACGTCGTTTTCCGGAATACCGGGCACGCGGAGCGCCAGGTCAAAGACGTTGCCTTCAGCCAGTTCCTTGATACCGCTGCCCAGGAAGCTGACGCACATCACAGCCATCAGGATGGATGTGGCGGTAAAGAAGACTTTGATGGGCAGTTTGATCGACAGCTTCGTGATCGCCAGGTAAACGAAGACCAGCAGGACGCATCCGGCACCGAATCCGGCCCAGACCATCCCCGGGTTCCCCTCGCTGAGCATCGGCTGATAGAACAGCACAACCTCCGCGCCTTCCCGGAACACGCTCAGGAAAGCGGTGAAAGCAAGCGCGAACGCGCTTCCCTGCTCCACGGAGGACTGAACCTTCCCGTCGATAAAGCGGCTCCAGCTGGCCGCCTCGGCTTTGGAAATCATCCAGTTGCTGACGTAGAACAGCACGCATACCGCGATCAGGGCAGTGATTCCTTCAATCACCTCCTGCGCAAGGCCGGCGCCGACAAACGCCTGTTTTGCCCAGGCGAGCACCGCAGCCGCGGCGAAACTCGCCGCGACGCCGGCTGCCGCGCCGATATAGACGTTTTTCACGCTGCGGCTGTTTCCGCTCTTTACCAGGTAAGCAATGATCGCGGCGATGACCAGAATCGCTTCCAGCCCTTCCCGGACGATGATGCCAAAGGCTCCCAGGAAGGTCAGCCACTTCGGATCGCTTTGCTTTTCTTCCGCGGCTTCGCTTTCCGCGGAGACGCCGCCGCTTTCGCCGGCTTCTTCCGCCTTCGACTCAGCATTTTTCGTGTCGATCGCTTTGGCGTATTTCAGGATGGTGTTCTTAGCCCGGTCGGTGGTGGTGCGATACTTGTTTTTCTGGTATTTTTCCCCGCCGGAGGCAATCAGGCTGCGCAGATCGGAGAAACACTTTTCCGCCGACTGCCTTTCCTGAATGGACAAGTCGGTATAGATGGCGTGATCCAGCCCGGATTCTTCGTACACCGAGTAGTAGGCCGTGTTCAGATTGTCCTCCGCAGCAGCAAAGTCCTTATCCAGATAAGCCATGTAGGCCGTATCCAGCAGTTCCTTCACCAGCGTCGCGGCTTCGTACCGACTGGAATACTTCGCCGCGGCATTTGGATCGGCGGAGTATTCCGCGTACGGATCGCCGGCGGACAGCTCGCCGCGCAGGTAGTATTTGGTTTCGCTTTGCACGCCTCCCTGCATGGCGGCCAGCTTGTTTCCGTCTTCGCGGATCATCGCCTTCAGCTTGGCCAGCGCGCTGCGGACGGCAATTTTCGTTTCGGCGGTTTCGTTTTCTTTCTTTACGGCTGCTTTGCACGCGGAAAACTGCATTTCCACGGCGTTCTTGCGGTTTCCGCTGATGTAGCTCATGGTCTGCCGTTCAAAACCCGTCGTTTCATACACCCGGAAATAGGCGTTGCTCACATGGTTGTAGGCGGCTGACGGATCCCCGTCCAGATACGCTTCAAACGCGGCGTCCAGGAATTTGTCAATCTCGTCCGCCGCGTCCGCCCAGCGGGTCGACACTGTTTCCTCCGCAACGCCCGGCAGCGAAACAGTCAGTAAAACGATGACCAGCGCGCAGATCAGTCCAGGAACTTTCTTCATCTGCATGCCCGTCCTCCTTCCGTTAAACATGCATAACGTTAGCACTTGCTAACTTGCATGAAAAATCTTAGCACACATTTTGGAATAGCGGTATCCTGATATTGACTTTTTGAAAATAAACAATTGTCTGATATCGACATTTTGGATTTTTTAATGTGAAATGATGGAATAATCAGTTAGATTATGCTAATATAATTTCCTGGTTAGAATCTTCTAATCATGATTTTGCGGTCAGCGGGAGGGGATCCGATATGAAGAACGAGCCAATTCAGGCAACAGCGGTGCCCGAAACCGGGAAAAAGAAAGCCGGCGGAGAAACCCTGACACAGGCGGCTTCCGATTATATAGAGGCGCATTCCAGGGAAAAGTTCTCCCTGCAGAAAATGGCGGACACCCTGTTTGTGAACGGAAGCTATCTGCTGCGGGTGTTTAAGAGAAACACCGGGTTTACCCCGCTCGCGTACCACAATCACGTCCGCTGCGAGCAGGCGAAGGAGCTGCTGGCCCATACCGGTGAGGAGATTTCGGAAATCGGGGAAATGGTCGGCTTCGTTTCCTCGGCTCATTTTTCCCATGTCTTCAGAAAAACGGAGGGCTGTACCCCCAGTGAGTACAGAATCCGCCACCGTGTCTATTGGAAAAAGGAAGGAGAATAATCGTCATGGCCATTGTGGAATTCAAAAACGTTTCAAGAGTATACCGGAACGGAGATCATGAGCAGCGGGCGCTGGATCATGTGAACCTCAACCTGGAGGAAGGAAAGTTCATCGTGGTTCTGGGGCCCAGCGGCGCCGGAAAAAGCACGCTGCTGAACATGCTCGGCGGGCTGGACAGCCCCACCGAAGGCACGATCGTCGTGAACGGAAGAGACATCTCCACGCTCACGCCGAACGAGCTGGCGGAATACCGGGCCGCTTCCGTAGGTTTCGTGTTCCAGAGCTATAATCTGATTCCCACGCTGACCGTGATCGAAAACGTGGCGCTGGTAAAGGAGATCGCGCCGGACCCGCTTTCCAGCCACGACATGCTCAGGGCCGTCGGGCTGGAGGATCATATCCATCAGTTTCCGTCCGAGCTCTCCGGCGGGGAACAGCAGCGCGTATCCATCGCCCGGGCGCTGGCCAAGAACCCCCACATTCTGCTGTGTGACGAGCCCACCGGCGCGCTGGATTCCGAAACCGGCGTCATGGTGCTGAAGCTGCTGCTGTCCATGGCACGGGATATGGGAAAAACGATCATCATCGTGACCCATAACCAGAACATCGCGAAGATGGCGGACGTGGTCATCCGGGTGAAGAACGGAAAAATCCGGTCCTGTGAGGAGCAGGATCATCCCCTGGCGGCGGAAGAGGTGGACTGGTAACCGGAGGGAGCTCCAGAAGCCTTCGGTTCCGGCGGAAAAAGAGGTCTTGATATGTTATTGAAGAAACTGTTTCGGACGCTGTGGCAGTACAAGGCCCAGTTTATTTCCATGGTCATCATGGTCGCGCTGGGCGTCGGTGTGTTTCTCGGATTCAACGTGGAATGGTACTCCCTGGAAGTGAACACGAAAGAAATCTATGACGCGACCGGTTTCGCGGATTACCGGATCTATTCCGACAAAGGGTTCACTCCGGAGGATCTGGAAGCAGTGAATGCGATCCCCGGCGTGGAGGACGCGACCCGTTTCCTGTCGCTGAATGTTTCGGTGAAGGACAACACGGATACCCTGGCGCTGACCGTCAGCGAGAATATGGACGTTTCCGGTATTCTGGTCATGGAAGGAGCGCCTTACAGCGCGGATGATCCGGACGGCTTCTGGCTTTCGGATTCCTACGCCGCCGCCAACGGAATTGCTGTCGGCGATTCCCTGGCCCTGACGTATCAGATGATCACGGTTCAGGGAACTGTCAGGGGACTGGTCAAATCCAGCGAATACCTGATCTGCCTGCCGGATTCCACCCAGATGATGCCGGATTATTCCACCTACGGCTTTGTGTATATTTCCCCCGTGATGCTGGATCAGGCCATTCCCGCCCTGTATAAAATGCTGATCGGCTCCCTGTATCATCAGATCAACGTAAAATCTTCCCTGGCAAAGCCGGCTTTTGTGGAGGCGGCTGACCAGGCTCTGGGCAGCACCCGCCTGATCCTTTCCAAAGAGGAGGCGGTTTCCTGGGCCGAGGCGCAGGGAGAGGTGAACGAAGGAAAAACCATGGCGTCCATCCTGCCTGTGCTGTTTCTGGCCATTGCGATTCTGACCATGGTCACGACCATGCACCGGATCTGCGCCAGCGAGAAAACGCAGATCGGCACGTTCAAGGCGCTGGGGTTCAAGGACAGGCGGATTCTGATCCACTATTCCGCCTACGCGCTGATCATCGGCCTGCTCGGAACCGTTCTGGGCATCGCCCTCGGCTACGGCCTGGGCTGGTTTATCATGAATCCGGACGGAGCCATGGCCACCTATATCGATATGCCCTCCTGGACGCTGTACGCGCCCCGTTTCTCCTGGTATGTGCTGGCGGGGATCAACGCGTTCCTGATGTTTATCGGATTCCTGTCCGTACGGAAAATGCTGCAGGGCACGGCAGCGGACGCGCTGAGGCCCTATTCCCCGAAGCGGATGAAGCATCTGCGGCTCGAGGAGACGAAACGGTTCAAGCGGCTCGGGTTCGGAACAAAATGGAATCTGCGGGACTGCGTGCGGCATAAGGCCCGGAGCCTGATGACACTCTTCGGCATCGTCGGATGCATGGTGCTGCTTGTGGGCGGTCTCGGCATGAAGGATACGATGGACGCTTTTCTGGATATCTTCTATGAGAAAGCGATCAACTATACCACCAGGGTGAATCTGGACACGGAAAACATGACGGCGGAAGAAGCAAAAGCGCTTGCGGATTCCCTGAACGGCGACTGGGCGGCCTCCGGAGCGGTCCAGATCGGCGATAAGGGCTATTCGATGGAAATCTATTCCGTCACCCATGACAAAGTCCGTTTTGCGGACCCGGATATGCGGATCATTCCGCTGACGAACGACGGCGTCTATATCTGTTCAAGAATTGCGCGGGAATATCACCTCAGGGCCGGGGACGAACTGACCTTCTCCCCTTACGACAGCAATGAACACTATACGGTTCCCGTGGCCGGCGTGCTGGACTCCATGACGGAAGGAATATTCATGACGGACGCCTTCGCGGATCAGACGGGGATCGCCTATTCCGTCTCGTCCGTTTTCACGGACGCCGCGGAAATCCCGGCGGATCCGCATATCCTGAATCAGCAGAGCAAGCAGTCGATCATGGATTCATTTGACGTGTTTATGGATCTGATGAACAAAATGATCTGGCTGCTGGTGATCGCGGCCGTCATTCTGGGTATCGTGGTACTGTATAACCTGGGCGTGATGAGCTACACGGAACGCTATCGGGAAATGGCCACCCTGAAAGTGGTCGGGTTTAAGGATTCCAAGATCGGACGGCTGCTGATCAGCCAGAATCTGTGGCTGACCGTTCTCGGCGTCATGATCGGAATTCCTGCCGGCGCCGGCGTGCTGCAGTACCTGCTGACGGCGCTGGCGTCCGAATATGAGCTGAAGCTGGTGCTGGGCCCGGCCACCTGGCTGGTCAGCATCCTGCTCACCTTCGGCGTTTCCCTGATCGTCGGCCTGATGGTCGCGCGGAAAAACCGGCACATCGATATGGTGGCCGCGCTGAAAACCGCCGAATAACCGTGAATAAAACAACCCGGTTCTTGACGAACCGGCGGAAATCTGATAGATTGGTTCCGGTTAGAAATCGTTAACCGGATACCGGTCAAAGGCGGGATACAGATTCGTTCAGGCGTCCCGCTTCCCTCAGCAGGGAGCAAAGGAGCTTTTCGATGAATATTTACGAATCCGCAGAAGATTATCTCGAGCAGATTCTGATGCTGCTGGAACGGAAGGGCCACGCCCGCTCCGTCGACATTGCCGCGGGCCTGAACGTTTCCAAGCCCTCTGTCAGCGTCGCCATGAAGAAGCTGAGAGAAAACGGCTACATCAACATGGGCTCGGATAATATGATTTCCCTGACAGACAAAGGCTATGCGATCGCGCGGAAGATCTATGACCGCCATCAGGTGCTGACCAAATACCTGATCCAGCTCGGCGTTCCTGATGAAGTTGCCAGGGAGGACGCCTGCAAGATCGAGCACGACCTGTCCGAGGAATCCTTCGCGGCGATTTCCAGGCAGCTTCAGTAACAAAAACAGAAATATCCCCTTGCGTCACCTCTTGCTTGTGACGCTGCGTCATGCGGCAGAATGACTCCGGCAGGAGGCGGAAAGCCGCGCCGCGGTGCGGCGCCCCCTGCGGACAAGGAGAGGACTGTGAGAAAGGAGATTCCTGAAATGAAGTTTTTAACCGTTTTGATGGCCGTCGTCATGACGCTGGCTGCCTGCGGAACCGCCGGGGCGGAGCCGGAGGCACGCCGGATGGATACCGCCGCGGACGCGGACGAATGGATCGCCGTCTTTCTGGGCGAGCATCCGGAGACACTGGAAGGCGTCTGGCAGTTGTCCGTTCAGATGAAGGCGGCCGTCGGGCAGCTGGGCGGCATCGGCGGGCTCGCGAAGTCGCTGGCCGCTCTGGGAACAATCGCGGAAATCGGTTCCGCGTACGAAGGAACCATTCAGGGGCTGAAGGCCTTCTATATCCCCTGCGTCTTTTCGGCCATGTCTGTGGATCTCATCCTGGTGGTCCAGGATGGGACGATCGCCGGGCTGTCCACCGGCCCATACACCGGCAAAAATGAAGAAACGCCGGAATCCGGCGCTTTCGACAGCGTCAGCCTGGCTCTTCCGGTTCCGGCGCTGAACGGGGAGCTCCCCGGGATCCTGACGGTTCCGAAGGGGGATGGTTCTTTCCCGGCGGTGGTCCTGATTCACGGTTCCGGATCCAGCGATATGGATGAAACCGTCGGCAGTCTCAAACCGTTCCGGGATCTGGCGGAAGGGCTGGCGGAAAAAGGGATCGCGGTCTACCGCTTCGACAAGCGCACCTACGTATACGGAGCGGAAATGATGAGCGACCGTCAGATTACGCTGATGGATGAATCCGTCGATGATGCCGTCAGCGCGGTGCAGCTGCTGTCGAAGCAGGAAAAGATCGACCCCGGCCGGATCTTTGTGCTGGGGCACAGCCTGGGCGGCAACGCAGTCCCGGCAATCGCCCGGGAACTCGCGCAGGCTTCGGTCAAAGCCCGGGGGTTCGTCATGCTGGCCGCGTCGCCGCGGCCGCTGGAGGTGCTGATCCGGGAACAGTATGACTTCCTGTATTCCCTGCTGCCGGAGGTTACCGCGGAACAGCAGGCGGAAAAGGACGCGCTTTTTGCGGACCTGGACAAGCTGAATAATTTGGACGCCCTGACCGACGACGATCCGGTCGCCGGCGCTTACGCACCGTACTGGAAGTGGCTGGCCGCGTATGACATCCTGCAGGCCGCGGAGGAAATTACGGAACCGGTTCTTCTGCTCCAGGGAGAAGAGGATTATCAGGTGACCATGGAGGACTTCTCCATCTGGAAGAACGCGCTCGGGGAAAAAGAAAACTGGACCCTTCTTTCCTGCCCGGGGCTGACCCACTGCTTCACCCCGGGGCAGAAAACCGAAGGATCCTCCGTGTATTCCCGCGCGGAAAAAGTCGACGCGCAGGTGATTCAGACAATCGCTGATTTCATCGTTCAGACAGGAACAAATCCCTGATTACCGCTTCGCCGTCCGGATCATTCGTCTCCGGCGGCAATCGCGCATGCCTCGGTATAATCCCGCGTGAGGATCCGAAGCCGCCGGGACAGATGGCTCAGGATCATGTAGATCTTGGTCGGATTCTCCGCAAACAGGGCTTCCAGCTCCTCCGCCCGGATGCACTCCAGCAGCGTGCCGTTCTCTTCGATCACAGCCGTCGCGCTGCGCGGTTCGTTCTCGATCAGGCCCATCTCTCCGAAAAAGGAATCCGCATACAGGGTGGTCAGCTGCTTTTCGTTCGGCGTCCCGTAATTCACATAGATGCCGACGCTGCCGCCGTGAACCGCATACATATAGCAGCTGCCGGTATCCCCTTCCCGGAAGATAATCTGCCCTTTCTTAAACGACAGCACCCGGGGAGAGGTTTTGTCCGCTTCGTCAAATGCCGGAACGCCGAACTTTTCTTCCTGGGTGGGGGCTGAATTCTTCCGGGCCATGCTGCTCATTTCCCGATACTTTTTCAGCCTGGCCAGGAATCCCTCTTTCTTCTCCGCGCCGGCTTCCTGCTTTTCCCGGATAAACGCGCAGACCTCGTCATATTCCGCGGTCAGCTCCCGGATTCTGCGGCCCAGCTGTTTCATCAGGGCCAGAATCTTGTCCGGCTGCTCCCGGAAATACGTGTCCAGCATGCTCCCGTCAATTTCGAGCACATAAAGAGGTTCCTCCGCGATGATCGTCGTGCTGCGGGACCAGGCGTCCGCCACAGCCATCTCGCCGAAGAACTGCCCTTCCTTCATATCCGTCAGCTTTCGCTGATCCGCTTCCCCGTAGCGGACATAAACGCCCGCTGTTCCCTTTGTGATCTGGAAGAAGCTCTTTCCGATTTCTCCCTCGCGAAAAACCACTTCACCCTTGTTGAAAAATTTCTCATTCATGTGTTTTCCCTCTGCCGGTCATATTTGTGAAAATCCATCGGTTCCTGCTTTTCGATTCTATGCATTTTCGCTCTGTTTGTCAAGATTGACAGCCCTCCGCGGCATCTGCGGCAGTTCCCGCGTCCAGGGCGGAAAAAACGACGGCCACATCTCCGCGGATCACCAGGGATGCCCGGCCGTCCGCGGGGGTAGGCTCCTGATTGATAATCACCAGGTTCCGGCCGCGGAAATCCTCTGTGAACGACGCCGCCGGTTCGACCGCCAGGGATGTTCCCGCGACAATCAGCAGATCCGCGTTTGTGATTTCCCGTCTGGCGCCGATGCAGACGTATTTTTCCAGCGGTTCGCCGTACAGCACGATGTTTGGCCGGATCACGCCCCCGCATTCGCACCGGGGAATCCCGTCGGAATGCAGGATCGTTTCCATCGGATAAGGCGCGTTGCATTCCATGCAGTAATTCTCGTACACGCTTCCGTGAAGCTCGTAAACGCGGATGTTCCCGGCCTTTTTATGCAGTCCGTCGATATTCTGGGTTACGATGCCCCGAAGTTTGTCCTGCTTTTCCAGCGTATACAGATACCGGTGCGCGGCGTTCGGCGCCGCCTCCGGATACAGCATGTGCTTCCGGTAAAAGTCGAAGAACCGTTCCGGATGCAGCCAGAAGAAACTGCTGCTCAACATCATTTCCGGGGACAGACCGTCTTCTTCCCCCGCGAACAGGCCGGACGCGGACCGGAAGTCCGGAATTCCGCTGGCGGTGGATACCCCCGCGCCTCCGAAAAAAACGATTCGTTTGGACCGGTCGATCAGTTCCCGGAGCCGGTTGACCTTTTCCGTCACATCCGGGTTCTTTTTGATATCGTCTTTCACAGATGCATCTCCATGTATCTCCGGCAGGTGGTAAACCCCGCGGCTTCGTAGAACGCCAGCGCGCCGCGGTTGAGCTCCCACATGTTCGGCTCCAGTCGTTTATAGCCCTTCTCCTTTGCATAGTCCCGGATAAAGCGGATCATCGCGCTGGCGGCGCCCTGCCGCCGGCGGTTCCCGTCCACGCCGAATTCGTCGATGTCCGGATAATACCGCTCATGCATAAACGGGTTCTCCGGCTTCACGATATGGTTCAGCACGGCAAAGCCGCAGACGCTGCCCTGCAGCTCCGCAACCACAATCTCCTTATGCGGATCGCTCCAAATCGCCCGGATACAATCCCCCGGCCCGTCGCGGAAACCCGGCTTGAACACTTCGGGTTCCCCGGCTACGTGCAGATTGTTGGCCTGTTTCCGCTGTTCGTTGACACGGTCCAGATTCCCCCCGGGCAAACCGGGCTGTCGCCGGGAACCGCCGCGGCGTCAGGCTGGCGGTTTCGACGGTCTGTGTTTCTGTTATATTCATCCTTTTTCCCTCTTCTTTATGCTCAGTATCCCCGCTTCAGATCCACCTGCCGGACCAGCGGTTTTCCCTCGCAGTAGTTCTCAAAATCCTCCAGAAACAGTTCCACAATCCGGTTCCTCGTATAGGGCAGCGTCATGTTGCCCGCCACATGGGGAGCGATCAGCAGATTGGGGCAGTCCCACAGCGAATCCTCCGCAGGCAGCGGTTCCTGTTCGAACACGTCCAGAGCAGCCTGCAGGCGCCATGCCCGCAGCTCCGCTTCCAGCGCCTTCTGGTCGATCACCGTTCCCCTGCCAACATTGACGATGAGGGCCCCATCCGGCAGCATCGCCAGCCGGCGGGCGTCCAGCATATGGAAGGTTTCCGCCGTGCCGGGCAGCGAGATCACCAGGATCTCTGTTTCAGGAAGAACAGCGTCCAGCTGTTCCTGCGGAACGATCCGGTCAAACAGGTTCCCGGGATTCCGGCTGCCGCGGTTCACCCCCGTGAGACAGGCAGGGCTGAACGCCCGCAGCCGTATCGCGGTTTCCTGCCCGATATCCCCGGTGCCCATCAGGGTAATCCGGCTGTCCCGGATAGACCGCACCGGCAGATCCCGGCGCCATTCCCGGCGGCGGACGATTTCGCCGTATTCAGGCTGGCGGCGCAGCATCTCCAGCGTAACCATGACCACATGCTCGGCGATGGTCACACCGTACGCCCCGGAGGAATTGGTCAGTACCGCCTCCGGATTCGCGAAACAGCCCGGAGTGAATTGATTGACCCCCGCCGAAGGGGTACACAGCCAGCGCAGCCGCGGCGCGTTTTCCGCCAGCGCGGCGGACTGGCCCAGAATCACCTCCGCCTCCGCCAGATGAGGAAGCGCTTCCTGCTCGTCCGCGAAACAGGATACCGTGAAACCCCGGATCGCGGCTGCGGTTTCGATCCTTTTCCGGTTATGTTCCTCCACCAGCGGAAGGACAATGATCATTTTTCTGCTCATTTTCGTCCCCTTTTTCTTATGCTCCATGCAGTATTACTGAACGGCTGTGCTCAGCTGCTGAAATCCGCAGATGCATTATAGCAAATCGAATCGATCCGTTTCAACCGGTCTCCGAAATCATTGTTTCTGTACCTGTTTTCGAAGGAATTCCGGTCATTTCCGGAGAATTGTGTTCAGTATGGAAACCGGTACTGTTATTAACGGATGTGCAGGAGAAAAAGTATGAAATTCATCTTTGCCCCAGATTCTTTTAAGGGATCCCTGTCCGCTCCTGAAATCTGCGATATTCTGGAACGGGTAACCGCCCGGATTTTTCCCGGAACGGAAACCGTGTCCGTTCCCGTGGCGGACGGCGGAGAGGGTACCGTGGACGCCCTGCTGCGCGCCATGGGCGGCGAACGGATTCAAGCTTCCGTCACCGGCCCTCTGTTCGAGCCGGAAACGGCGGAATGGGGCCTGCTGGCGGACGGCGCTGCCGTGATGGAAATGGCCCAGGCCAGCGGCCTTCCCTACGTGCCTGCGGAAAAGCGGGATCCCCGGAACACCACCAGCCTCGGCACCGGCGAAATGATCGCCGCCGCCCTGGAAAAAGGTGTCCGCCGGATCCTGATCGGCATCGGCGGCAGCGCCACTAACGACGGCGGCATGGGCATGCTGACCGCCTTAGGCGCCTGCTTTACGGACGATGCCGGCAAGGAGGTCCGGCCTGTCGGCGGAGAAATGATCCGGGTGGCGAAGGCAGACTTCAGCGGGCTGCTGCCGGCGCTGAAGGAAACCGAAATCACCGTAATCTGCGACGTGACCAATCCCCTGCTGGGGGAAAACGGCGCCACTTTCATTTACGGGTCCCAGAAAGGCGCGGTCGGCGCCATCCGGGACGAGCTCGAAACCGGGATGGCGCATTACGCCGAAGTCGTCCGTGCCGCCTGCGGCAGAGATATCGCTGGGTTCCCCGGCGCCGGCGCGGCCGGTGGTCTGGGAGCGGTGCTGGGCGGCGTGCTGGGCGCCGCATTGAAGAGCGGGATCGACGCCGTGCTGGATGCCGTTCACTTTGAGCAGAAGCTGGATGGCGTGTCCCTGGCCGTCACCGGCGAGGGCCGGATTGACGGGCAGAGCATCCGCTTCGGCAAGGTTCCCGTCGGCGTGGCGAAGCGCTGCGCCGCCCGGGGAATTCCGGCCGTCGCCATCGTCGGAGGCATCGGAGACGGCGCGGAAGACCTGTTCGATCTGTGCGAAAGCACGATCCAGTCTACGGTGTCCGGCCCCATGACCCTGGAAAAGGCTATGGCGGACACCCCGGCCCTGTATGAATTTGCCGCGGAACGGCTGCTGCGCGCCGTCCGGATCGGCATGAGCCTGAAATGATGAATCCCGCCCGGTGTTTTCGGGCGGAAACCAGGTCAGTAATGAACCACGTTTTCAGCCTGGCGCAGTTTTTTCAGAACAGGTTCCGCTTCCGCACCGGTGAGATACGCCAGCGTGGAAGGCGGAACCATTTTTTTCAGCTCCGTGAAATCGCCGTCTCGCAGGCAGGCCCGGACAGTGCTGGCGCTGATCACGGTTCCCGAGGTCTGAACGCGGGGTATTTCCACGAACCGGATTCCGGCTTTGGGCAGCTCCTCCGCCATAACCCGGTTGTACAGGCCTGTAACCCGGCTCGTGGGCTCTTCCCCCGCCCAGCGGGCTCTGACGTTCAGCACGGCGGCGATCCGTTTGAACACCTCCACGTCCAGCCGCGCCTGCCCCTCGATCACGTCCGTTTCATCCTTCAGAAAATAGCTCGGGAAGGTGGCGGAGGAAATGATATACGGCCCGCAGTCGTGCAGAACGACGTTAGGCAGGTGCGCCGTGCCCAGCTCAACCAGCTTCCTGCGCACGGAAAAAGGGAAGAAGCTCCTGTCCTCGGAGACGATGAACAGGTGCAGCGTATCGCAGGAAGCCGACGCCTGCTCCGCCAGCGCCTGATGGCCCAGGGTAAAGGGATTGGCGTTCATGACGACGGCGGCGGAAACGCCGTCCCGCCGGGTCGCTTCAAGCTGCTTCAGATACCCCGGGAAGCCGTTCCGCCGGTTCTCCATGAACACCAGCTTCCCGTCCACCCGCGCGATTTCATGAAATCCCAGGTCAGCGAAAAACGGCGCGGTTCCGGCTTTTGTATAGAGGAACAGGTGAAACTGTCCCCGCCCTGCCTGCCAGTCGATCAGATGGGTGATCACCTGGTTCAGGAGCCCTTCGCCCTGGTGCGCTCCGCTGACGGCGAAACAACGCAGGGTATTGCCGAAGCAGCTTCCCGTGGCGATTGCCTGTCCGTTTTCGTCAAACATGGCGCAGGTATAGTCCAGGTTCCCGTCCCGGCGGATCCCCTCCTTTTCCAGGAGCGCGTCCACCATGGCCATGCCGCGGGTATCGCCCGGATAAATCTGTCCGATCCAGGAATCGCTCATATCGGCTCCTCCTTCAGAAAATGCAGCATCCAGCAAAGGGACAGCAGATCGGCGCTCCCCCCCGGGGAGAGGTTGTCCGCAATGAACTCCCTGTCCAGTTCTTCCACGGCTTCCTTCGGTGGATACGGGGAATCCTCCAGCACAGTACTGACCCGGGCCGCCGCCTCCTGCCCGCGGGCGATCCCGCCGCGGGCCGCCATATTGGTGTCCGTGGTATGGATCAGCATGGTCAGCAGCGCGGCGGCGCCGGCTTCGTCGGCGGTTTTCCCCTGCGCGAGGCCTTCCTCCAGCACCGGCAGGCCGTAAACCGTCACCGAAGGAAAACCCTTCTCCGCTTCCCCGCGGACGCCGGCGATCCCGTACAGCGCGTACAGCCACTGCCCAGCGGTCCGGGCGGATTCCTGGGTGACGCCGCCCAGTTCCCTCTCCACGGAGCCCTGCGCCATGGCGGATATTTCGGATAATACGGCTGCCGGGTTCGCCCATTTCTCCCGCTCCAGCCGTCCCAGCGCTCCACACAGCAGCCCCATGGAATAAACGGCGCCTTTATGGGTGTTCACGCCACCGGTGGCCCGGAGCATTCCGCACTCCGCCCGGACGCCGAGCGGACGCAGCGCCGCCAGGGTTTCCGGCGCGGGCCGGTCCGCGGTCTGCCTGCCGGTTTGCGTGCAGTCCGCGAAATAGGGCCACAGGGAGGAAGCGCTGGCCATGAACGTGTAAATGTCCATATCACGGTGGCTGCCGTTGTTCTCCCGGTCCACCAGGCCCGGCTTGGGCGTGACGCATACCTCATACAGCAGAGCCTGAACGGCGAGGCGCGCGGCAGTAATGGCGTCTTCCTTTTCCAGCGCCGCCTTCAGCAGCGTCCGCGTGGCATCCTGAAGCTCCTCCACGGAATGGGTGCGACTCCTGGCGCACGCCCGGGCCGGCTGGCCGCAAATCAGGCAGCGGCGCGGCTCCGGCCGCTCCAGCTTCGCGCCGTCCGTTCCGATCACGTCCATGTCGTACAGCCGCCCCAGCGGAGCGTTGTCTTCGATGGAGCATGCGATCTTCTTGATCTGTTCAGGTTCTCCGTCCGTCACGAGCAGGGTTTCGCAGCCCGTCACCGTGTCCGTCTGTTCTTCCTGAACCGCATGGATTCCGGACAGGCGGAGATGTTCCAGCAGCGTCCGCCTGCCCAGCCGGAACCCGCGCCGGATCAGCTGTGTGTTTTTCACCGGCCCGGCGATGTTCATGGAGAAGGACACGAGGGGCAGCCGGTACCGGGCAAGCAGCGCCTGCTGGCGAAGGGCCCGGCGTTCCCGGGCTTCCAGAACCTGTTCCAACGTCACCGTCTGCGGCATCCTGTCCCCTCCTGAAAAAAGGGGATACCGTACGCCGGTATCCCCGGATGATGTGTACCGGTGCGAGCGGATCAGCCGTAATGCTTCACCTGGCGCACCACGTCCATAATGGTGCCGTCCCGCGCTTCGATGATGCCCACGATGCGGTCCTCGAACTGGACCGGCTCCGGTTCGCCCACGATGGCATATGCGATATCCCGCAGCTCCTCGATGGTCTTCAGCGGCACGCAGTCCGCCTTCTGCAGGCATTCCAGCAGGTCGTGGCGGTTGGGGTTTACGGCCACGCCGTAATCCGTCACCACGACGTCCACGGATTCGCCGGGCGTGGTGACCGTGGTCACCTCGGAGCAGATGGCCGGAATACGGCCCTGAAGCAGCGGGCAGATCACGATGGTGCACTTCGCGCCTTGGGCTGTGTCGGGATGGCCGCCCTGCGCGCCGGTGATCACGCCGTCGGAGCCGACCACCACGTTGCAGTTGAAATGCACGTCCACTTCCAGAGAAGCCAGGATCACGTAGTCCAGCTTGTTCACGAAGGCGCCTTTATTGAAGGGGTTGGCGTACGCGCCGGCGGTGATGCGGTGGTGGGCCGGGTTGATGACGTTGCTGACGGCGTCCAGGTCGAAGGCCTGGGTGTCCATCAGCACGCGCACCATGCCGCGGTCCAGCAGGTCGCACATGGGTTTGGTCAGGCCGCCCACGCCGAAGCCCATCTTGATTCCCCGTTCCTCCATGATCTTGGTCAGGGAGATGGTGGAGGCGATGGAAGCGCCGCCCACGCCGGTCTGATAGGAGAAGCCCTCCTTGAAGTAGGGCGTATTCACCACGACCTGGGTGCAGTATTCCGCCATCATCAGCTTCCGCTGGTCGGTGGTGGGCTTGGCCGCGCCGGTGGCGATCTTTTCGGGAATGCCGATGGCGTCCACCACGCACACGTAGTCCACCTTGGTCATGGAGATGTGAGCGGGGAAGTTCGGGAAAGGCACCAGGCAGTCCGTGATGGCCACCACATACTCGGCGCAGTCGCCGTCCACGTGGGAGTAGCTCAGCACGCCGCAGTTGGTTTTGCCGCCGATACCGCGCAGGTTGCCGTAGTCGTCGGACGTCGGCGCGCCTATAAAGGCGATGTCCACCTTCGTTTCTCCGGTTACCAGGGAGCGAACGCGCCCGCCGTGGGAGCGCATGATGGCGAGGCCCTTCAGCTTGCCGTCGGAGATGGCCTGGCCGATCTTTCCGCGCACGCCGGAGGCTTCGATCCGGGTAATGGTTCCGTCCTCGATCATGGGCACCAGCGGATCATGGGCCTTCCCCAGCGAGGTGGCCGCCAGGGTGATGTTTTTGATGCCCATTTTATGGATTTCTTCCATGACCATGTTGACGATCAGGTCGCCCTCCCGGAAATGATGGTGGAAGCTGATCGTCATGCCGTTATGGGCTTTGCATTTTACCAGGGCTTCGTGGATATCCTTCACCAGCTTGTTATGGGTATTCTCCATCACCGGGCGGATAATCGGGCCCTGGCGGCGGAAAGGCACGCCGTTTTTGTAATTGTTCCCCTGGAATGGCTCCTTGCCTGTCGCCTTGAGGATTTCATCGGGAATTTCCCGACCGACTGCGTTGATCATCTTACAGTTCCCCCTTATATACGCCGCTGGCCTTGGCCAATGCCAGGGTGCGCTTGGCTCCGTCGTAGAATGCGATATCGATCATCTTGCCGTCCACCGTGAACACGCCGATGCCCTGGGCCTTCTTGGTGTCGATTTCCCGCACCACCTTTTCCGCGAAGATGATGTCCTTGGGTTTCGGCGTATAGATTTCGTGCACAATGGGAATCTGGCGGGGATTGATGATGGACTTTCCGTCAAAGCCCATGGTGTGAATGGTTTCCACATCCCTGCGGAAACCTTCCATATCGTTCAGGTTGGTGTACACGGTATCGAAGCATTGCACACCGGTGGCGCGGGCCGCGATAATCATATGCTGCCGAGCGCCCATCAGCTCCACGCCCGTACCGGAGATCGTGGTCTGCAGGTCTTTGGTATAGTCGCCGCCGGACAGGGCGATGCCGAACAGCCGGGGGCTGGCCTGGCAGATCTCATAGGCGTGCATCACGCCCTTGGCCGATTCCAGGGCGGCCATAATCAGGGTGCGGCCTTCTTCCGCGCCGAATTCCTTTTCGGCGGCGATGACTGCCGCTTCCACCTTCTGCACGTCCTCCGCGGTTTCCGTTTTCGGAATGCGGATCGCGTCGCAGCCGCCCGCCACGGAGCAGCGGATGTCCTCGATCCACAGATCGGTGTCCAGCCCGTTGATCCGCACCACGCGTTCCACCCCGCGGTAGTCGATTTCCTGCAGGGCATGATACAGGGAATACCGGGCCGCGTCCTTTTCCCGCTCGGCCACGGCGTCCTCCAGATCCAGCATGATGGAGTCAGGCGCGTAAACGTAAGGGTCCTTGATGAGGCCGGGCTTCTGGCAGTTGAGGAACATCATGCTTCTGCGCAGCCGTTTCATGTTCGGATTCATCTGATGACACCTCCCCACGGCAGGTTGTCCCTGATATCGTTGCTGCGGTACACCGCGCATTCCACCCGTGCCTTGATGGTGCAGTCCAGCGCTCCCTTGTCCACCACGGTCACCTTGGCGTTGTTCACGTCCAGCCGGTCCAGGGTCTCATGGATGATTTTGCGGATCTGCTTTCCGTACTGCCGGATCACGACGCTGTCCAGATCCAGTTCAATCTCTCCCTGTCCCGGCTCCACCGTCACCATGCAGTCGCTGGATTCCAGCGTGCCCGCCACAGCGGGCTTTTTGATCTCCATATCCTTGGCTCCTTTCCATGTCTCTCTTTGGATGAGAAAATCAATCGTATCCGTCCTGTTCCTCAAAGTCCTCCCAGCGCCAGCCCCAGCCCGGCCGCCAGCAGGATGGTCTGCGGCACGCTCCACTTTCCCTTCATCAGCACCAGCAGGGATACCGCGCCGATCAGCACAGCCTGCCAGGAGATGAATCCGAACAGCGTTCCGGCATAGTTGCTCATACTCTGCTGAATGATGACGGCAAAGATCAGGCCGATGCACACGGGCCGTACGCCGTACATCGCTTCCTCCAGCAGCCTGTTCTCCTTGAATTTTTCCAGAAAAACAGCCGCCAGCATCGTCAGGGTGAGGGACGGCGTCACCACGCCCAGCGAAGCGGAAATCGCGCCCAGCGTTCCCGCCGTGCGCGCTCCTGCAAAGGTCGCGCAATTCAGTCCCAGGGGGCCGGGGGTCATTTCCGCGATGGCGACGATGTCCGCCACCTCCTGGGTGGTCATCCAGCCGTGGGACAGCATCTGATCGTTGATCAGGGGGATCATGGACATGCCGCCGAAGCTGGTAAAGCCGATCATCAGGAAGGATAAAAACAGCTCAAGATAGATCACGGCGGTTCCTCACCTCCTGAAACAGCAGTCCGGCCGCGGCGCCCAGCAGCACGATGAGCACGTTGTTCATCTTCACGAACAGGCACAGCGCGAAGGCCGCGGCGGCTATCAGGTAACAGGCCGCGTCCTTCAGACCGGATTTCATCAGCTTCGTCAGCGCGCTGAAAATAATGGGCACCACGGCCGCCCGTACGCCGGTCATGGCGCGGGCCACATACAGGTTGTCCTTCACCTGGTCATATACGAATACCACTCCCAGCATGATCACGAACGGCGGAATCACGATGCCCAGCAGCGCGGCCAGCGCGCCGGGAAAGCCCGCCGCGTGATAGCCGAACAGCACGCTCGCGTTGCCGATCATCAGCCCCGGGGTGGAGCGTCCTACGGAGGTGAAGTCCAGCAACTCCTCGTCGGTGATCCAGTGTCGTTTCTCCACGTATTCCTTCTGGATCTGCGCCACAATGCCCCATCCGCCGCCGAAGGTGAAGCAGCCGATTTTCAGAAACGTCAGGAAGATCTCCAGCGTTCTGCTGATTTTCTCTTTCTTCATACTTCGTCCTCAACGCAGAGCGATTTGTTTCAGTCCAGCAGGCCTTCCGTGCTGCCTCTCGCTTCCTCCAGATTGCAGTTGAAAATCCGTACTTTTTTAAAGGGATAGTTGTAGGCCCCGGCCAGCGTGCACCGGAGCAGTACCGTGCTGCCTTTGGGGATCCTCACGTCCATTCCGTCCTCCCGGACCGTTTCTGGCTCCCTGCCGGCGTTCTCCCCGGTTTCTTCCGCGCCGGCGCTGACGCCTGCCTGATAGCGCTTCGCTTCCTTCAGGGGCGGAAAGGCCAGCACAAAAGCGTCCCCCTCCCGAAGGCTTTTTCCGATCTCCGCGCCGCGGGGAAGGGAAAAGCTGATCATGGGATTCCGCTTGATGTTCAGCCAGGTAAACCAGTCGGCAAGCATCAGGTTCGTTCGTCCGTCGTTTCCTTTCACGCAGAGCACGGCGGCGCTGCGCGGCGGGGCATTGCCGAACGCTTCGGAAACGGTGATGGTGATCATGCACAGTCCTCTCTTATTCAGACATTTTTCAGGCTTGCCGGAGCATCCGGAGGGAAGAATCCTTCCGGATGCTCCGGATTATCAAACGATCAGTTCACAGGATGATTCCGGTAGTAGTTGATCAGGCAGCCGTCGGCGATGATCTGCCGCTCGTCCGGCGTCAGCGCCCCGAGGCTGACGGCAAAGGGAGTCACCGTGCCGTCCGCCTTCACGGCATACGCGGTGAATTCCGGCGTGCCTTCCAGCACGGCCTTACGCAGGCCGGGGATGAATACCCAATCGCCCAGCGCGAAGGCGGTTTCGTCCTTCACCAGCAGCGGCGCCATACCCCAGTTGATGCAGTTGGAGCGATACCGCTTGGTGGCGTATTCCTTCGCCAGGTTGGCGGAAGCGCCCAGCACGCGCTGGCAGGACGCGGCCTGCTCGCGGGCGGAGCCGTCGCCGGGTTTCACGGCGAAGATCGTGGAGCCGATATCGGTATGTTCCGGATCGACAACGACGACTTTCGCCAGCGCTTCGTATACCTTTTTGACTTCTTCAGGCAGTCCCTCTCCGGCTGCCCGGCCGCGCTCGATCTGCCGCACAGCCTTGCTGCGTCCCACATATTCGGGATCCTTGCGGCTGAGGGCGAATTCGCTCAGGCGTTCGGGATTGGAGCGATAGGAGGAGGTTTCGCCGGAGGGAATCAGTTCGTCCGTGGTCGTGACGGGATCCGTGATATAGGATACGACCTTCACCAGCAGATCCTCTGTCAGGGCGGGCTGCTCAGGCCAGTCCTTGATATTGGGGCCGAACTTCAGCGCATGATCCGGTTCCGCCTTTCCGTAGCCGAAGTATACCCGCTTCTCGTACACGGACTTGTCGAAAACGTACGGATACTTCTGATACTTCACGTCCAGGTCGGTCGCCGGGGTCAGCTTGCCGTGATGGATGGCGGTGGCGGCGATGGACCGGGCGTCCATCAGGGCCACGGCGCTCATCTGGCCCTCGCCGGGTTTGCTGCCTTCGCGGTTCGGGAAGTTGCGGGTCGTATGACGGATGGAGAATTCCCCGTTGGCGGGGGTGTCGCCCGCGCCGAAGCAGGGACCGCAGAAGCATTCGCGGATAATCGCGCCGGCGGCGGCGATGTCAGCCAGCGCGCCGTTCTTCAGCAGCTGCAGGTAGGCGGGCATGGAGCCGGGATACACGCTCATGGTGAACGGCCCGTTTCCGGTGCTGTTTCCGCGCAGAATGTCGGCCACCGCGCACACGTTGTCGAAGGTTCCGCCGGAGCAGCCGGCCACCAGGCCCTGCTCCACCCAGACGCCGCCGTCGTGTACCTTGCTCACCAGGTCGATCTTCGCGCCGACGATCTGTTTGTTTGCCTTTTCCTCGTATTCGTGCAGAATGTCCTTCGGATTCTCCAGCAGTTCCCGGATGGTCATCGCATAGCTGGGATGCATCGGCAGGGCGATTGTGCTTTCAATCTTCGAAAGGTCGATATAGACGCAGCCGTCGTAGTAGGCCGCGTCCGCCGGCGCCAGTTTCTTATAGGCTTCGGGACGGCCGTGGATGGTCAGGTATTCCTCCGTCGCTTCGTCCGTCTCCCAGATGGAGCTCCAGCAGGTGGTCTCGGTGGTCATCACGTCGATACCGTTGCGGTATTCCATGGGCAGCTTCGCCACGCCGGGGCCCACGAATTCCATGACCTTGTTTTTCACGTAGCCGTTGGCGTATACCGCGCCGCAAATCTGCAGTGCCACGTCCTGGGGACCGACGCCGGGCCGGGGTTCGCCGTCCAGATAAATCAGCACCACGCCGGGCCGGGCCACGTCGTAGGTGCGGCCCACCAGTTGCTTCGCCAGCTCGCCGCCGCCCTCGCCCACGCTCAGGGTACCGATGGCGCCGTAGCGGGTATGGGAGTCTGAGCCGAGTATCATCCGCCCGCAGCCAGCCATCATCTCCCGGTTGAAGGAGTGGATGACCGCCATGTTAGTGGGCACATAGATCCCGCCGTACTTGTGGGCCGCGCTGAGGGCGAACATATGGTCGTCCTCGTTGATGGTGCCGCCCACGGCGCACAGGCTGTTGTGGCAGTTGGTGAGCACGTAGGGCATGGGGAATTCCTTCATGCCGGAAGCCCGCGCGGTCTGGATAATGCCCACGTAAGTGATATCGTGGCTGGTCAGGCTGTCGAAGCGCATCTGCAGGTGATCCATATCCCCGCTCTTGTTGTGCGCCTTCAGGATGCCGTAGGCGATGGTGCCCTGCGAGGCTTCCTCCTTGGAGACAGGCTTGCCGGCCAGCCTGGCGGCTTCCTGCGCGTCCGCCGTGATCTGGCGTCCGTGGAGCAGATACACGCCGGAATCATACAGTTTCAACATGTGATACCCCCTTCAGGTTTTTACAAAAAGAAGCTTCCCGGAAAGCCCGCGAAAGCAGGCTTCCGCGGGAAGCTTCGCAGTGGATACGGTTATGCGGCCTGCTTGCCCTTGCCGGTAACCTTCTTGAGGAGCGGCATATAGATCGGGCTCAGCAGCAGCAGGATACAGCAGGTCATCACGATCGCGGAGATCGGGCTGCCGAACAGGCTCTCGAACACCTTGGCCACGTAATCGCCGAAGCCCATTTCCGCCGTAACGATATGGGCTTTCTGGAAGGCCTGGGAGAAATACTTTTCGCACATGCCTCCCAGCACCAGGCCCAGCACGATGGCCGCGCTGTTCAGGTGCATATACTTGACCACGATACCCAGGATGCCGGCGATCACCATGACGAAGACGCCCACGATGTTGCCTTCGGAGAAGGATCCGATCATGGCCAGCAGCAGGATGATCGGCCCAAGGTAATAATAGGGTACAGCCAGGATCTGGGCGAACACCTTCGCGATGCCGATGGCGACGATAACCATCAGGATGTTGGTCACGATCATGGTGATAAAGGTGGCGGACAGGAATTCCGGCTGCACGTTCAGCAGACGCGGGCCCATCTGCACGCCCTTCAGGGCCAGGGCGGAAGCCATGACAGCCGCCGCGTTGCCGCCCGGAATACCCAGGCACAGCAGGGGAACCATGGCGCCGCCGGTAGCGGCGTTGTTGGAGGCTTCGGAGGCGGCGATACCGTCGATGATGCCGGTGCCGAACTTCTCCGGATACTTGGAGAGCTTGTTCTCCATGGTGTAGCACATGAAGGAAGCGATGGTCGCGCCGGCGCCGGGCAGGATGCCGACCACCGTGCCGACGATGGAGCAGCGGAGCAGGGTCATCTTGATGCTCCACAGTTCCTTCATGCTGGGCATCTTGGTGTTGACCTTGCCCTTGTTGCCGACGCCGTCCTCAGCGGACAGGCGTTTCTTGGTCGTGGTTTGCTTCAGCACCTCGGTCACGGCGAACAGACCGATCAGCACGGGGATCATCTCCATGCCGCTCAGCAGGTTCGTCTGGCCGAAGGTCAGCCGGGCCACGCCAGCCATGGGGTCCTGGCCGATGCAGGCCAGCAGCAGGCCCAGCAGGCCGGAAATGATCGTGGTCAGAATATGCTCGGTATCCAGCACGATCAGGATGCTCAGACCCAGGAAGGTAATGGCGAACATATCGCCGTTGCCGAAGGCCAGGGCCGCCTTGCTCAGCGGGGTCGCCAGCAGGAACATGATCAGCGCGGAGAACAAGCCGCCGATGGCGGAGGCCAGCAGCGCCACGCCCAGAGCCTTGCCGGCTTCGCCGCGCTGGGCCATCGGATAGCCGTCAAACGTAGTAGGCGCCGACGAGGGTACGCCGGGAATCTTGAACAGAATGGCCGTGATGGAACCGCCCGTAATGGAGGAGCAGTATATGGCCGTCAGGAAGACGATGGCGGGCACCGGGCCCATGGTATAGGTAAAGGTCAGGCCCAGAGCCACGGCCATGGTGGCCGATACGCCGGGCAGGGCGCCAAAAATGGTACCCAGAACGATGGCCACAACGACCATCAGGAACATCGTGCCTCCGCCCCAGACAGCGCTAAGGCCGGAAACAAACATCTCGCCTAAACTCATGTTTCAATTCCTCCTTAGAACAGATTTTCCAGGAACAGAGAGAAGTCACGCAGGAAGGGCACCGTGCCGCGGGGCAGGCTGACTCCCAGCAGACCGCTGAACGCGATGTGCAGGAATACGGCCAGAACGCAGGAGATGATGGCCAGCCGCCACCAGATCTTCTCGCCCAGCAGCATTCCGTAGGCGAACATGAGCAGCGCGGCCGTCACCACGAAGCCCAGGGGCTCCAGGATCAGGGCGGCAATCACCAGGATCGCCATGCCGATAAACATCTTGGATTTCAGGAATACTAAGCTGTTTTTGGCAAAGGCGCCGAAGGAGAATTCGGGATTGCCCTTGTTCTTCTTAAAGATCTTGATGATGTTGATCACCAGGCAGATCACCAGCAGAATAATGATCAGCTTGGGCCAGACGCTGGGATGAAGAACATTGGGGTTTTTCAGGTAACTCTTGGGAACCTTGGCCTCCAGAACGTGCGTGAAGTACGTGTACCCCAGAAACACGAGCAGGAGAACATTGCAAATCAGCTCAAACAAAGGATGTCATCTCCTTTAAATCGTTTGAAGAGTGGAAACCGGGGAAGAGGAACCTCTTCCCCGGTCTGAGCATAATTCCTGTGTTTCCGCGGGATTACTTCAGATCGTCGTAGTCCTTTTCGATGGTCTCCTGCTCGACCATGTAGTCGCGCAGATCCTTGTACTCGCTCAGGCAGAAGGCCTGCAGGGCTTCGCCGGGAGCGGGAACCGTACGCTGGTCGTACGCAGCGTTCTTGATGAACTCCTGCCAGGTGGCGTCGCTGCGGCAGGCTTCCACGGCTTCCACGATCTTGTCGATGGCGCCCTGGGGAGTGCCCTTCTTGGCGAAGATGCCGCGCCACGGACCGGCGTAGCTGTCGATGCCCAGCTCAGCGGTGCATTCGCAGTCGGGCATGATGTCGATGCGGTGTTCGCAGAACAGCAGCAGCGGGATGATATCGCCGGATTCGATCAGGCCGCTCATGTCGTCGTAGCCGCCCACGGACAGATCTACGTGGCCGCCGGCCATGTCGCTGTTGGCAGCGGAGCCGGAGTCGTAGGTCACGGGGTTCAGAGCCAGGCCCTCGGTGGCGATCTCGAAGCACATGCCGTCCACGCCGGTGGCGGTCAGCATGGCGACGGATACTTCATAGGGATGCTCGGCGGCATAGGCCTTCAGGTCGGAGAAGGTCTTGATGCCGTACTTTTCCATCTGAATCTTGGAGCCGGCCAGCATGTTGATGGAGTGCACGAGGATGACTTCGCACTCGAATTCATCCTTGAAGTTGAAGTCCATATTGTCCATCATGTCCTGGATGTACAGGGACTGGGTGCCCAGCAGGAACGTGTAGCCGTCGGCGGGCTCTTTGTACGCGAAGGTCGCGCCGGTCACACCGCTGCCGCCGGTCTCGTTCCGCACGTCCACCGGCACGCCCAGGTAGTTCTGCATCAGCGTGGCCATGGGACGGATCGTGCTGTCAGCGCCGCCGCCAAGGCCCCAGGGGCATACGATGGTGATGCCGCGCTCGAACTTCCACTCTTCGGCGGATGCCGCAGAGCACAGGCCGGCCAGCATCATCAGGGCGAGGAACAGAGCAAGGATTTTTTTCATGGGGTGATTCCTCCTTAAAATAATTTATCTAAAGCTGCCACACCCTGTAAAACAGGCGAGCTGACCGCTTTGAGAACGAAAAATACATCCGGGGGCCCTTTTCTCTGAATTGAAACCAAAATGTACAATGAAACCATCAACAAACGATCTCCCTCGCTATCATAATATATGCTTTCGGCAAAAAATGCAAATCCTTTTTTATCGGAACCGGAAATTTTTTTACCATCGGGAACAACGCGAAGAAGCCGGATCCTTCCGGTCTGCTCCTCAGACCTCTGTGAGACTGCGGACGCTTCGGACGATTTCCCTTTTCTGTCCCTGGTATTCGCCGGGCCCGGTATACAGGATTTCGAAGCCGCATTTTTCCAGCACCCGGTACGAGGCGGCGTTCTCCTTCAGGCAGATCCCGTATACTTCCTTTGCCCCGACGGCTTCCGCCGCGGCCGGGAGAAAGGCCCGCACCGCTTCCGTCGCGTAGCCTTGCCCGGTATACCTTTGGGCGATATGATAGCCGATTTCCCAGGCTCCGTTCTCAATCCGGGACAGCTGAACATACCCGGCGTTCCGGTTTCCGTCCCGGATGATCACCGCGTACACCAGGGGTCCCTCCGGGGATCCGTACCGGGAGATCAGGAACCGGATGGTTTCCAGCGCTTCCTCCGGGGTTTCGAACACTTCGTCCGGCACAAACCGCCGGGTTTCGCCGTCCAGGGAATTCTGGCAGACATCCCCGGCCATTTCCGGCGTCATTTCGGTGATAAGCAGCCTGTCGGTTTCAATGGTCATGCCATGCCTCCTGAACAATTCATACACGGTTTTCCCGGCGGGCCCGCAGCGCACGGCGGCGGATCACCTTTTCGGTCTCCACGATCGGGATCACGGACAGGGCCAGCGCCATGGCCGTCAGATACTCGGCAAACGTGATCGGCTGGAAGGAGAAGGCCGAATTCAGCGCGGGAATGAAAATCACGGCGGCCGTGATCAGCAGCGAGAAGGCCAGGGTCCCCCACAGCCACAGGTTCTGTTTTTTCAGGCTGAAGAGGGACGCGTTCCGGGAACGCATGTTGAAGGAGTGGAAAATCTCGATCATGCTCAGGGTCAGGAAGGCCATGGTCATGCCGGCCGGAGATTCGGCGACGGCCCAGGCGCCGCTTTCCATCCGGTGTCCGGCGAAGAAGCTGAACACGGTCACCGCGGCGATCACCAGCCCCTGGAACGCGATGTCGAAGCCGAGGCCCTCGGCAAAAATGCTCTCCTTCCGGTTCCTGGGCGGTCTCCGCATCACGTCCTTTTCCGCGTCTTCCGTGCCGAGGGCGATCGCCGGCAGCGTGTCGGTGATCAGGTTGATCCACAGGATGTGCACCGGTTTGAGAATGGAGAAGCCCATCAGGGTGGCGGAGAATACCGCCAGCACCTCCGCCAGGTTGGCGGAAAGCAGGAACTGGATCGCCTTGCGGATATTGTCGTAAATCCGCCGGCCCTCGGCCACCGCGGAGACGATAGTCGCGAAATTGTCGTCCGTCAGGATCATATCCGCCACGGATTTGGTGACGTCGGTGCCGGTAATTCCCATGCCCACGCCGATGTCCGCGCTTTTGATGGAAGGAGCGTCGTTGACCCCGTCCCCGGTCATGGCCGTCACCATGCCCAGCGCCTTCCAGGCGTTCACGATGCGTACTTTGTTTTCCGGCCGGACCCGGGCGTAGACGGAATACCGCCTCACCTCCTGCGCGAAGACCTCGTCCGGAATGGCGTCCAGTTCCGCGCCGGTAATGGCCGTCTGGCCGGGTTTCAGGATGCCCAGCTCCCGCGCGATCGCGGCGGCCGTGTCCTTATGGTCCCCGGTAATCATGATAGGCCGGATTCCCGCGCTGCGGCACTGTTCGATGGCGTCCTTCACCTCGGGGCGGATCGGGTCGATCATCCCGCACATGCCGATCCAGGTCAGATCCTGCTCCAGCTCTTCAGGCGCGTTGGAGGCAGGCCGTTCGTCATACACCCGCTGGGCGGCGGCCAGCACCCGCAGAGCCTGATCCGCCATGGCCTTGTTTTCCTCCAGAATGCGGTTTCTCTGCTCTTTGGTGATCGGAACTGCCCTGCCGCCCTGCCAGATCCGGGTGCAGCGGCGCAGCACCTCGTCCGGCGCGCCTTTGGTGAACTGAATGAATCCGTGCCCGGCCCCGGCCCTGTGCAGCGTGGACATCATCTTGCGCATGGAGTCGAAGGGAGCCTCGTCCACCCGGGGCAGATCCGCCGCCAGTTCGTTCTTCGGCAGCCCGTTCCTATTGGCGTCGTTGACCAGCGCGCATTCGGTGGCTTCGCCCACGGCTTCCCCGTTTTCAAGCTCCGCGTCGGAGCACATGGCCATGGCGGTCATCAGAAGCTTCTCATCCTCCGTAACCTTTTTGACCACGGTCATTTTGTTCTGGGTCAGGGTGCCGGTCTTGTCCGAGCAGATAATCTGGGTGCAGCCCAGGGTTTCCACGGCGGTCAGCTTCCGGATGATCGCGTTGTTTTTGCTCATTTTGGTCACGCCGATGGAGAGCACGACGGTAACCACGGCGCTCAGCCCCTCCGGAATGGCGGCCACAGCCAGGGAAACAGCGACCATGAACGTATCCAGCACGGCCTCCCCGCCGTTCCGGACCAGATTGACGATGAACACGAAGGCGCAGATCACCAGGATCATGGCGGACAGCTTCCGGGAAAGCTCGTTCAGCTTGATCTGCAGCGGCGTCTCCTCATCCTCCGCCGTGTTCAGGGCGTCGGCGATCGCTCCCATTTCCGTGTCCATCCCGGTGCCCGTGACCACCGCGTGGCCCCGGCCGTAGGTGACCACGGACCCCATATAGACCATGTTTTTACGGTCGCCCAGGGGAACCTCCCCGTTGTCCGCGGCCGTGAGGACGCCTGCCTGTTTATCCACGTCCGTGGATTCTCCGGTCAGGGCTGCCTCCTGGGTCTTCATGGAGGCGCACTCCACCACGCGGGCGTCGGCGGGCACAGCGTCCCCGGCCTCCAGCACCAGCAGATCGCCCCGGACGACTTCGTCCGCCCGGATGGTTTTCTGGTGTCCGCCGCGAATGACCTTGGCGGTGGCCGCGGCCGCCTGCTGCAGCGCCTCGATGGCGGCCTCCGCCTTGCTCTCCTGGTAAACCCCCAGGCACGCGTTGATCAGCACCACCACCAGGATGATGGCGCTGTCGGTCAGGCTCTCGCCGGCGTACAGGGCGGTAACCGCGCTGACCAGCGCGGCAATGATCAGCACGATGGTCATGGGATCCCTGAATTCGCCCAGGAACTTCCGGAACAGGCTCTCCTTTCGCCCTTCCTTCAGCTTATTGGGCCCGTTCCGGGTCAGCCTCGCCGCGGCCTCCTCTTCGGTCAGCCCTTCCATGGAAGAACCGGTTTCCGCCAACACAGCTTCTTTCTCCGTCAGGTACGGTTTCACGTCATCTGCCTCCTCTGAACCGTCTCCGGAAACGGCCCTGCCGAATTGTTTCCCGCGGCCGTCCCCGAATCATCAAGCCGGTTTATTGTATACCCGGTTAACATTTCGTTCAATATGCTTCTGCCGATTATTCTTGCACGGCCGGAAAGGGAAGGGTATAATCATGCGGAACACACCCGATTCACGAAGGAGCATTCTGCTATGACTGCGTTTCTCGTTGCGGTAATGACGCTGCTGTTTTCCTTTCAGTCCCTTTTCTGCAAGCTGTTTTCCCAGAAGCACACGAGCGGCGGTCCGGCCATGACCTCCGCGGTGTTCTCCATTGCCTACGGGGCCTTCGCGGGCATTGTGACGCTGGCCCTGGCAGGATTCCGCTTCGCCCCTTCTCCGCAGACCCTGCTGCTGGGCCTCCTCAACGCGGTCGTGCTGCTGGTTTACAACACGGCGATGATTCAGGCCAGCCGGGCCGGATCCTACTCCTTTCAGATGATCTGCGTCCTGTTCGGCGGTATCGTTCTTCCGCTGCTGCATCAGGTTCTGTTCCTCGGCGGAACGCTGAACTGGATCCAGGGGACCGCCATTCTGATGATGCTGATCGCCTTCGTCCTGCTGAACCTGAAAGGGCTGACCCTGAAAGGCCACTCGGGTAAATTCCTGCTCTGGTGCGCCGCCCTGTTCGCGGCCAACGGCCTGTTCAGCATTCTGATGAATCTGCAGCAGCAGCGCATGAACGGAACCGAGCGCAACGAAATGATCGTTCTGACCTATCTGGTCATGTCCCTGCTGTACGCGGTCTGGCAGGGCATCCGGGATCCCAAAGCCCTGGCCGCCGGCTTCCGGATCAGCCGGGAGCCCCTGATCTGTCTGCTGCTCTGCTGCGTCAGCGCCACCGCCGCCGCCCACCTCATGCTGTATCTGCTGACGCTGGTCAGCGCGCCGGTTCTGTATACCATCGACAACGGCGGCGTGCTGGTGCTGTCCGTTCTCTATTCCTGCATTCTTTTCCGCGAAAAGCTGAGCGCCGCGCAGATCGCCGGTATTCTGCTGTCCGCGGCCAGCATCGTCATGCTCAGTCTGTAGCGCTGTCTGCGGCGTTTCCTCCGGTCTTTTCATAATACTGCGCCTGGGCCGTCCAGAGCTCGTAATACTTTCCGCCCGGATCCCGGATCAGTTCGTCGTGTGTGCCCTGCTGCACGATACGGCCCTGATCGAACACCGTGATCTCGTCGCAGAACCGGCAGGAGGAAAGCCGGTGGCTGATATAAACGGCGGTCCGGTCCCCCACCATGCCGCTGAAGCCGGCATACACCTGCGCCTCGGCGATAGGGTCCAGGGCGGCCGTGGGCTCGTCCAGCACGATGATCGGCGATCCTCTGTACAGCGCCCGGGCGAGGGCGATTTTCTGCGCCTCGCCGCCGGAAATCTCCACGCCGTTTTCAGACAGATCCTTGTACAGGCAGGTTTGCAGGCCCTCCGGCATCGACCGGAGCCGTTCGCCGAAATCCGCCTTTTTCAGGCATTCCTCCGCCTTCGCGGCGTCGTATTCCCCGCCGGCGGCGACGTTCTCCCCCAGCCCGAAGGCAAACAGTTTAAAATCCTGGAACACGAAAGAAAACAGATTCAGATATTCGTCGTAGTCGTATTCACGGATGTCGGTGCCGTTCAGCAGAATCTGTCCCTCCGTCGGGTCGTACAGCCGGCACAGCAGCTTCACGAAGGTTGTCTTGCCCGCGCCGTTCGCGCCCACCAGCGCCTGTTTCTTTCCAGCGCGCAGCGTCGTGCTCACATTCTTCAGCACGTCCGTATCGCTGCCCGGATAGCGGAAGGATACGTTCCGGAATTCGACCGTGTATTCCCGGCCCGCTTCCGGGTCAACCGGCAGGCTTCCCTGCCGCTTCGCGTTCGGCAGATCCAGGTATTCGAAGAGCTTCTGCAGGTGCACGGTATAGATCCGGTTTTCGGATACGGTGAAGAACAGGTCGTTCACGCTCTTCACCAGCTGCGTCAGGGCGCCGACATACTGAACGAGGCTGCCCGCAGCGAAGGCGCCGAGCGCGGCCTTCGCCGCCGCAAACAGGTAGCACAGCACGTTGCATATGCCCCGGGAAAACTCCAGCAGACCCTGGCAGGCGCTCATCTGCGCCAGCGCCCTGTTGTCCTTCCGGTTGTGCTCTTCCAGCTTCCGCATCTCCCGGTCGGCGATCCGGTCCTGGCGGTACAGCCGCACGTCCTTCGCCCGGGCTGTTTCCGCGTACAGCGCGTGGCCGTAGAACATGAACGCCCGGTTGTACCATACGGTGCCTTCCGTCCAGCCCCCGAAAACCTTTTCCTCCCTTTTCTGCAGGCGCGTGCTGATCACTCCGGACAGCGCCATAAGCCCGACAGCCGCGGCGATCCAGAGCCGGGAATCCAGCACGGCGTTTCCCGTCTGGGACGTGAACAGGGAGGCGGTCAGCGCGGCGGACGCGGCAATCCCGACAGCCGCGTGCACAAGGCTCGGCGTATCCCACACCAGCTGGGCCAGACCGTTGCCGAACATGAACAGGTTTTCCTCCGCCTTCTGCCGCTGTTTCTGAACGTCCTGGTTTTCCAGGTCCGCGAAGTCCATGCTCATCTGCTTGTCGGCAAAAATCTTCGGGAAATCGTTCCACATGCCGGCTTCCTTGTCGCTGACCACCCGGTTCAGGGCGCTGCGGATCATGGAAAAGGCAAATCCGAAGCCAATTGTCAGCAGCACCAGCAGCGCCAGCGTGCCGGCGTCCCGGTTCCCCGCGATCTCGTTGATGATCCGCCCGGAAAACCAGATGGTCACAAAGGGAGACAGCGCCTCCAGCGCCGCGGAAACCGCCTTCGTCCGGATCAGCCCGGGGCAATAGGCCTTCAGGACCTCATACCCGCGCCGGGTGACCGCGATTCGCTCCTTAAGCCTCATCGCTGTCCACCTCCCCTTCCGGGTTCTCGCGATAGTACTTCGCCTGGGTCTCAAACAGCTCGTGGTATCTGCCCTTTTTCGCGAGCAGTTCCTCATGGGTGCCCTCTTCCGTGATCCGCCCGTGCTCGATCAGCACGATGCGGCGGCAGAAGCGGGTGGATGCCAGCCGGTGGGAAATGAAGACCGTGGTTTTCCCCCGCATGACCTCGTCATAGGTTTCATACAGCCGGTTTTCGGAAACCGGGTCCAGGGCGGCGGTGGGCTCGTCCAGCACGATCACCGGCGCCTGCCGGTACAGCGCCCGCGCCAGAAGCAGCTTCTGGGTCTCTCCGCCGGACAGGTTGACGCCGTCGTCCCAGAAGGTTTTGTCGTATTTGCTTTTTACGCCTTCCGGCAGGGAGGTGATTTTTTTCCACAGCCCTGCCTGCTTCAGGCAGGTTTCCGCCAGCGCATGGTCGATGTTCCCCTCTTCGTCCTCCGCGACGATCTCCCCGATTGTCACCGGCAGAATCGAATAATCCTGGAAAACCGCGCCGAACAGCCCGTAGTATTCGTCCCGGTTGAATTCCCGGATATCGGTCCCGCCGTACAGGACGGTCCCTTCCGTGGGCTCCGTCAGGCCGCAGAGCAGCTTCACCAGCGTCGTTTTTCCGGCGCCGTTCAGGCCCACCACGGCCAGATGCTCCCCCGGCTCCAGCGTCAGATTCAGATCCCGGATCACGTCCTCCCCGTCTCCGCCGTAGCGGAAGCTGACATGCCGCAGCTCCATCTTCTTCGGGGCGCTCCGGTCCCCCGTCGGTTTTCCGCCTTCCCGCAGATAGGTTTCCGGATATTCCAGATAGGAGCGGAAGCGGTTCATCGCGTGGTTCAGCCGCCCCAGCTCGGTGATCTGCCCCAGCAGGCTGCCCAGCCAGGCTGAAAAACCTGCCACCACGCTGAAATACAGCACGAATTCCGCCACGGAAATCCTGCCCTTTACCGCCAGATAAAGAAGATACGCGTAGGTGGCGCCTTCCCGGACCAGCACCAGGGCACTGTCGGCCGCGGACACCCGGAAGAGCTTCGCCGTATATCTCCGGTACCAGCCCAGGAGGCCGCTCAGGTTCTTTTCATAGATCCCGTCCAGCCAGGCCGCCATCCGGTACAGCCGGATATCCTTCGCGGCGCGGGTATCGTCCGCCGCGCGGATCACGTACTGCATGCGCTGCTCATACCCGGCCTTTTCGTCGTTACTGCCCTCGATCCACTTGCTGATCCGCCGGTTCAGGAAAAAGCTGACCAGCGTCGTCAGACAGAGAAAGAGGATCAGCAGCGGGTTCAGCGTCAGCAGGATTCCCGTGAAGGCCAGAAAACCGAGCAGGTTGGAGAAAAACAGCACGATGGCGTCATAGATCCGGGCATAATGGGAAAAGTTGCCGTTGCAGCTGGCGAAGCTCTCGTTCTGCAGCGCCCGGAAATGCTCGTTTTCCTGGTTCCTGTAATCGGTGGTGAGACCCTTGCGGGTAATCTTCCGCAGGAAAAAGGCGTTCATTTTGAACTTGTTCCAGTAGATCAGCCTGTCCAGATATTTCTGCAGGCCGGAAAGCACCGCCAGTGCCAGGGTCATGGCCGCCGTCACGGTGAGCAGCCGCCGCAGGGGGCTCCCCTCCGTAATCTCCTCGATCACGGTCTTCGGCAGCCAGGCGGTGATCATCGGAATCAGGCAGTTGGCCAGGATCACCAGCAGGCAGAAGGCCAGCAGCTTCGGACAGCCCTGCCGGGTCGCCCGGACGCAGTACGCCAGGTTCTGCCGGACCGTATATTTCCGATCGTATTCCATCTTATGAAATCCTTCTCACGCTTCAGGAAAGTCAGTGAAATCCGTCCTTCTGCAATAATTCTGACAGCAGGCGTCCGACTCCTTCCGCATGGCCGCAAATACGGAAAACAGATTCGCCGAATGCCGGCGGCTTCGCAAGGAAAACAGCGGCCGCCGTAGAATTATCAGGCAGGGAAGTTTTTTCCGCGCCGCCGGACCGTTTTCCGGGACGGCCGCCGCGGAATCAGTCGGATTGGGAGGTATCGTCCTATATGCGTAAAACAGCTTCGGCACTGCAAAGAATTGCCCGGACGGCAGGAGACATGTTTTCGTCCCGTCCCCTCTCAGCAATTGATCAGAAAGAGGGTCACGCGAATTTTGTCACCAACATTGACAGGGAAGTGGAATCCTATCTTCAGGAGAGCCTTCTTTCTCTGGTTTCGGGGTCAAAAATGATCGGGGAGGAAAAGGAAAACGACGCCCTGACGGACGATCCGACCTGGGTGGTGGATCCGGTGGACGGCACCACCAATCTGATTCATGATTATCGGATGTCCGCCGTGTCGATCGCGCTGTGCGAAGGCAAAAAGCCGGTCATCGGCCTGGTCTGGCAGCCTTACACCCGGGAGATGTTTTACGCGGAGGCCGGAAAGGGGGCAACCCTGAACGGCCATTCCATCCATGTGTCCGCTGTGCCTTTCAGCCGTGCCCTGGTTGCTTTCGGAACCGCCCCGTATTACGAGCAGCTGGCCGGGCAAAGCATCCGCCTGGCGCAGGCATTCCTCCATGCGTGTTCGGACATCCGGAGGAGCGGATCCGCCGCGATTGATCTGGCCGCCCTTGCCTGCGGGCGCCACGATATTTTCTTTGAAATGAGCCTGAAACCCTGGGATTTTGCCGCCGGCAGTCTGCTTGTTTCCGAAGCCGGCGGAATATTCAGCATGCCGCTGCTGGAGGGCGAGCCCGTCTTCGGCAGCTCCGCGGCCATTCTGGCCGCTGCGCCTGCCTGCTTCGAACCGGCGCTGGCGCTGTTCCGCCAGACTGTCCGGGCGGATTGATTTCCGGATTGCCCGTCCGGCAGTTCATGCTCCGGTTTCATGCTGATCCGGCGCGTCGTCTTCGTTTTTTTGTTTTTTCTGAACCCTGAAGAAGACCGCGGCCAGCGGCGGGAGAACGATTTCACAGGAGAAGGGATGCTCCTCCTGGGGGATTTCCTCCGCCCGGAGAACCGTTCCGTTATAAAGATTGCTGCCGCCGAACTCCGCCCTGTCGGAATTGAGGATTTCCGTCAGCTCGCAGTCAAAGGGCAGGCCGATCCGATAATTCAGATAGGGCTGAGGGGTGAAGTTCACCGCACAGGCGATGACGCTGTCTTCGCCATCGGTGCGCATCACGGCCGCCACGCTGCGCTCCTTGTCGTTCACGTTCAGCCACTTGAAGCCGTCCCAGCTGTCGTCAATTTTGTGCATGGCCGGTTCGCTTCTGTACAGGCGGTTCAGTTCTCTCACAAATTTCTGCAGGTCCGGATGCCTTTCATATCCAAGCAGGAACCAGTCCAGCTGTTCGTTGTCCCGCCATTCCACAAACTGGCCGAACTCCCCGCCCATAAACAGCAGTTTCTTTCCGGGATGCACCATGTAGTACCCGTACAAGGCGCGCAGGCCGGCGAACTTCTGCCACAGATCCCCCGGCTGCTTCTCGATCATGGAGTGCTTGCAGTGAACCACCTCGTCGTGAGAGAAGGGCAGCACATAGTTTTCGCTGAACGCGTACATCATCGAGAACGTGATTTTGTCGTGATGATACTGCCGGTAGATCGGGTCCAGTTCGATGTAGGAGAGAATGTCGTTCATCCACCCCATGTTCCATTTGAAGCTGAAGCCCAGGCCGCCGTCCCCGATGGGATGGGTGACCTTGGGGAAAGCCGTGGATTCCTCCGCCACGGTGATCGCGCCGGGGCATTCCCTGTTCACGGTTTCGTTGAATTTCTGCAGGAAGCGGATCGCGTCCAGGTTTTCGTGCCCGCCGAACTCATTGGGCACCCACTGGCCGGGTTCCTTGCCGAAATCCAGATACAGCATACAGCTGACCGCGTCGCAGCGCAGGCCGTCGGCGTGGTATTCCCGGAGCCAGAAAAGCGCGTTGGACAGCAGGAAGCTGACCGCCTCGCCCCGTGCGTAGTCGAACAGCAGCGTTCCCCACTGCGGCATCTCCGCCCGGCGGGAGTCGGCGTGCTCATAGCAGGGCGTTCCGTCAAACAGGCGCAGCCCCGCTTCGTCCCTGGGGAAATGGGCGGGTACCCAGTCCAGAATCACCGCGATGCCCGCCTGGTGCAGCCTGTCCACAAGGTACCGGAGCTGGTCGGGCGTGCCGTAACGGGAGGTCGGCGCGTAATATCCGATCACCTGATACCCCCAGGAGCCGTCAAACGGATGCTCCATCACCGGCATGAATTCCACGTGCGTATAGCCCATGTCCTGCAGGTAGGGAACAAGCCGGTCGGCAATCTCGGCGTAGTTCAGGATCCGTCCGTGCTCGTCCCTGCGCCAAGTGCCCAGGTGCATTTCATAGATGTTCATGGGCCGGCGGCAGGGCTCCTTCTCCTTCCGCGCCTCCATCCACTCGCTGTCGTTCCACTGATACTCCGACAGGTTCCGCAGCTTGCTGCCGTTGCTGGG
>CAMKJS010000016.1 GCA_946413245.1 uncultured Clostridia bacterium | reverse complement strand
CGCTTCCGTTTCTTCCGCCGCCGTCTGTTCCTTCGGCACCGCGGTCTGCTCCGCCGTGACCGTGGGTACGCACAGGCTCACCGCCAGCATCAGCACCATCAGCAGGCATCCGATCCGTCTTTTTTCCATCTTCGTACGCTCCTTTTTGTATTTGATTCCCTCAGGATTTCCGAACCTTGTCAATCGCGACCCAGGTGTGGCAGGAGGTGTCGTTAAACGTGAAATCCACCCGCACCCGCTGCTTCCGGTAATCCACCTTGGTCACCAGGCCGCGGCTTCCGTTGAACAGATCGTCCGCCAGCGTCACCGTTTCCCCACTCTGAATCAGGGTCATGGCGCCCACCAGGCCCTGCTTTTCATACAGCAGCTCCGCGAATTCCCGGTCCGGCCCGGTCAGCTCATACCGGTCCTCCACGCGCCCGATTTCCCGGATCATGCCGTCGATCCAGCGAAATTCCGCCAGGCCCGGAATCTCTTCGCTGTTATACAAAAACACATATCCGGGCAGCAGATCGTACACGACGCTCTCGTTCTCCCCCCGGCGCCGCTGCCGGCGAACGATTTTCGGAGAGAACGCCCGATCTACCCCGCAGGCTTCCAGAACCTCCGCAATCCGGTCACAGCGCTGTGTCGCGCAAAACACACAATAGATATACATCCGGCCCTCCATGCCTGCCCCTGTTTCAGGGCATGCTTCGCCGCGAAGCGCTCAGGCGCTTCGTCGCAGGAATCCGCTCTGTTCAGCGCTTCCCCGCTCCGGCAAGCCACCGAGAGCCCTTCCGCGCCTGCATCCTCCCGGCCCGGAGCGAGCTCCGGAACACAGGGCTGAAGTCCCTTCAAAATAAAGACACTTCAACCGATACATTATAGCGGAATCCAAGCGGACTGTCAAACCGCGGATACGCTTTTCCTGTGGCACGGATCAGGCGGTTCCGGGCCGTACACGGCCTGAAACCGGGCCTTGTCCGCCGGGTCGGCCCGGCCGCCGGACAGCAGCAGCGGACCGCGTGCCAGCACCGCGGAAGCGTGGGGGGTGAACACGCAGAAAAGGCCTTTCTCCCGGCGCTGCCGCAGACACCAGTCCGCCATGCCCAGCCCGCCCCGGTAACCCTCGTCCAGCGGGCGGAAAGCCTCCCGCCGGATCAGGGCGCAGCAGACGCTGACCGCGCTGACGTTGTGAACCCGGTTCATGGCGTCGTGATCTCCTCCGGCGGTAACAAACAGCCCCTCGTTGTCGCAGCGCACCGGCGTTCCGCCCCCGTCCAAGTAAAAACCGCCGTGGGTAATATGCAGTCTCCGGTCCGTCAGCACCGGCGTTACAGCCGCAGTCTCCGGCCGTTGGGCATACATCATCAGTTCCCGGATAAAATGCCGGTTCATTCCCCGGAGACTGGCGTCCATCAGCAGCAGATAATCCGCCGACGAACCGGCCGCCGCCTCGTTCAGCGCGGCATACAGGCCTTCGGCGTCCGTCACCAGCAGCGCCGCCGTCAGACGGGCGTACGCCGTGCGGAAATCAAGCTCCTGCCAGCCTGCCCTGCATTCTTCCTCGCTCTCCCCGAAAACCAGCGCTTCCACCGTGGCATCCCGGGGCGTCTCCGTCCACAGGCGGATCTCCCGGTTCACCGGCACGGCCTCGGTCACATAGCCCGCCCGGCGCTCGTGCTCCTCCACCGCCCGGCATCCGCTCTCCAGGCAGGCCTGCAGATTCCGGTGGCTCATGGAGGAAAACACCTCCCGCCAGGAATACAGCGTATAGGGAAGATGGATGATCCGGTCAGTCCGTTCCGCCGCCCGCAGAAAAAGGTCGTGATCCTGGCTGCCTTCAAAGCCGGCCCGGAGTCCGCCGGTTTCTTCCAGCAGATCCCGCCGGATCACCGTGAGATGGCAGATGTAATTGGCTGCGATCAGGTTCACCGGACAGTAATCCGGTTTGTCGTGCGGATCCATATGATGGCGGCCGTTTTCCGTGATCCGGTCCTCGTCGGAATAGATCATGCCGGGCCGCTCCCGGACAATCGCCTCCGCCGTGCGCCAGAGCGCGTCCGGCCGGAGAAGATCGTCGTGGTCGCACAGGGCGACGTACTCTCCCCGGCACCGGCGGAACGCTTCGTTGGTATTGCCGGCGATTCCCAGGTTCTCCTCCCCCCGGAACACCCGGAAACGGGGATCCCGGGCAGCGGCCGCCGCCAGCGTTTCCGCGGTTCCGGGACGGGTGCCTGCCCCGTCGTACAGAACGGCCTCCCAGTCCGGATAGGTCTGGGCCGAAAGGGATTCCAGCAGCGCGGAAAGCATGGCGGGGTCCGTGTTGTATACCGGAACCGCCACGCTGATGAGGCCCGCGGCCGGAGGCTTTTTCCGCTGCTCTTCCAGCTCCTCCGGGGAGGGAAAGCGCCGCCGCCAGACCCGGTCTCCCAGCCCCAGCAGCCGCTGTGCGGCTTTCTCCGCGCTTCGGCGCAGGGTATAGCGAAGGCCGTGGTCCCGCAGGTATGCCCGCAGAAAATCCCGCAGCTGAGCTGGTCCCGGCATACCGCACCCTCCTCTTATCCGTTTCTCCGTATGCCGGAGATTGTACAGAAATCCGCCTTCTTTGTCAATAAACGCGGCCGGCGCGCCGGTCGGTAAACGCATCCGGCGGGCCTGAGTTGTCATCTGCCCCCTGCCTGTGGTATAATGCCTTCAAATTACGCACGAAAGGATGCGAAACAGAGTCATGCGAAAGAATATGCTGAAACGGCTGACCGCGCTCCTGACAGCGCTGCTGATGACCGCCCTGCTGCCCCTGCCCCTGGTTTCCGCGGAAGGCGCGGAACCGGTGACGGCCGCGGAGCTGGAGGAATATGCGAAATCCATTCAGACCCGGGCCATCGCCTCCGAGCCGCTGAACGACCCCGCCTCCGAGGACGCCGCTTCCGAGGACGGCATCGCGTTCTTCTACGACTTTGCAACCCTCTTCGCCGACCGGGCGGAGATGACGGCGGACACCCTGGTGCACGCCGTATCCGTGAACGAAGACGAAGGAGGCGCTCTCCGGGGCGTGGAGCCGGACTGTCCCGTATCGGATCTGCTGGCCGCCTACGCCTGTACCAACACGTCCCTGGACGGCAGCCGGGAAGGCGCTCTTCTGTATCTGCTCGGCGACACGGAAAAGGGCTATCAGTACGGCCTGGTCCTGCGGGACGGGCAGCGCGTGCGGGCCGTGGAATACGGCGAGGCGCTTCCCGGCGCCGAAGGCTGGCGCTGCGTGTCCGTGCTGTACACCATTCAGGCGGATATCGTGGCCTCCATCCGCATCGGGGGGCTGAACACCGCCGCCGACGCCGGAGAAACGCAGGCCCGGTTTGAGGAGCTTACGGAGCTGGGCCGTCAGTCCGGCTACGTCCGTGTGCACACCAGCCGCAACGGCCTCGAGCTGACTGTCTTCTCCGCGGAGGATCTCCGCTTCGACGGGCTGTACTATCCGGATCTGCAGCCCGATTCCTTCGGCGGGGAGCCGGAGGACGTCATTATGGAAAACGAGGACGGCACCTGGCTGCGGGTCGTGGAGGGAAACGGCTTTAACGCCGTGTTCTCCTGCGACAGCAAGGGAAAGCACGCCACCATCCTGTCCTACACGATTCTCTCTCCGGACCTGGAAGGGCCGCGGGGCGTGCGTCTGGGAGACCAGTTCCACGAGGACTTCACCCGCTTCCGCAACGGGGAGAACGAAACCAACGGCGTCAGCGAACTGCTGTACGGCACCGAGGGCACCGCGCCCTGGGGCCTGGCCAATTATGTCGAGATCGACGGCGGCATGAGCCTGCATTATGTGACAGCCCTGCCGGACGGCGGCTGCGCGGAGCTGATTCTGCGGTATCTGCAGAATGAACTGACCGAGATCATCCTGCACACGATCTGACCGCGGGAATACCCGGAACAGAGAGGAACCGAACATGCTGATTGATCTGTCCTGCCCGGCGGAGATCTTCCGCGCGGAACTGCCGACGGAAGAGGTCCCGGCCGCAAGCCTGCTGATGTTTAACCTCAGCGACCGAATCATCGCTTCGGCCGAGGTGACGCTGCGCCTGCTTTCCGCCGCCGGAGAGGAAAAGCAGCGCCTGGTATACCGGGGCCGCGCCCTGAACGGTCGGCCCCGCTGCGCCTTCACGATGAACGTGCCGTGTACCCCCGAACCCTCGGCTGTCAGCGCGGACGTCACCATCGAAAAAGTATGGTATTCGGACAACGCCGTGTGGCGCCGGAATCCGGAGAACGCGGTGGAATATGTGCCCAACGAGCTGCCCATGTCCCGGGGGCTGACTGCCCTGCGCTACGTGGCCGGCGAAAACGCTGTGGGCTTCCCGAGCCAGCAGGATGGCCTGTGGGTCTGTGTCTGCGGCCGGCCGAACGCGGATTCTTCCGACAGCTGCGGCCGCTGCGGCCGCACCCGCGAAACCGTGTTCACCTGCTTCAACCGGGAATCCGTGGAAAAACAGGTAACCCAGAAGGAACGGCAGCTGGAGCTGCAGTCCCGTTCCGCCGTGGAAGACACCTCCCGGCTGCAGCGAATCCGGGAGGAAAGCTACAACGCCGCCCGGAAACGCCGCAGGGGCCGGATCCGCCTGGCCGTGGGCATGGCCTGCGCCGTCCTCGCGGTCGTTCTTGCTCTGACGGTTCTGGTGCCCGGTGCCCGCCTGCTTGCGGGCATGCGGGCCATGGACGCCGGCGAAACCGAAGAGGCCGAAGCGATCCTGACCGGCCTGGGCGGCTTCCCCGGCGCGAAGGAGAAGCTGGCCGAATGCCGCTGGCTGATCGCCGCGAAAAACGCGGAGGAAAGCGACGATCCGGATACCCTGAAGGCGGCCGCGGACCTGCTGCGGTCCCGCAGGGATCGGGAAAACGCCCAATCCCTGGCGGATCTGGCGGATTTCCGCCGGGCAAAGCTGCTGCTGGAAAAAGGAGAATTCGCCGATGCCGCCGAGGCGCTTTCCGGGATTACCGGCAGCGTGTCCGGCCTGGCGGATCTGCAGAAGGAAATTGCCTGGGCCGAAGCGGTGGACAATATGAACAAGGGCTACTACGTGCTGGCGCGCAACGCGTTTCTGGCCCTGGGGGATTACCGGGAATCGGACGTGCTGGCGGACCGGTGCATCTACGACCCCTGCGGCACCATGATCGAAAACGGGGAATACGACGCCGCCGTCCGGCAGCTGAGCCGGATTCCGGACTATGAGGACAGCCTGGTTCTGATTCAGAAATGCCATTACCTTAAGGGTCTCACCCTGGAAAACCAGGGCGAGGCGGACGCGGCGGCGGACGCTTATCTGGCCGCCGGAGACTATGACGACGCGGCGGAGCGGGCCGAACTGCTGATCCTCATGCTGGCGCAGGAGGCCCAGGAGGAAGGGGATTTCGACGAAGCCGCAAAGCAGTATAACCGGCTGCCGAAAAGCGAGGAATGCCGGGCCCGGTATCTGGCCATGACCTATATGCTGGTGCAGCTGGCCCTGAAGGATCAGGAATACACCCGAGCCCTGGAGCTGCTGGATCAGCTGCCTCCCGACTATGAGGAGGCGAACAGGCTGCGGGAAACCGCCATGCGCGCCAAGGGCATCGAGATCACGCCCACCCCGGGGCCGGAAGTGCCCGAGGAAGAACCAACGGAGGAGCCTCCGGCGGAACCTGCGGAAGCGCCCGTGGAAGAACCGGACGAGGATTTCCCGGAGGAACCGGAGGAAGAACCTGAAGAGGAGCCGACGCCGGCTCCCACCCCGTCTCCGTCCCCGACGCCTTCTCCGACACCGTCGCCCAAACCCACTCCTTCCCCCGCGCCGGCGGGGACGCCTTCCGCCGCTCCGGACGCTCCGGAGGACGGCAGCCCCGGCACGCCCGACGGCACCGGCGGAGATGACGAAAGCTTTTTAGTCCTGGATGATGACGGATAACGCCGCGCGTTTGCTGACAGGAGGGTCCGTGATGGAAAACAAACAGAACAGCACTGCACCATCCGTGCGGCGGATTCCCGAGCTGGACGGGCTGCGGGTGCTGATGATCTTTCTGGTCAGCTGGTATCACATCTGGCAGCAGAGCTGGCTGGCCGCGTACATCGGCCGCTACTCGCTGGATTATCTGCTGCGCTCCGGATACATATGGGTGGACGGCACGGTGCTGCTGTCCTCTTTTCTTCTTTTTCTGCCCTATGCCCGGGCCATGCGGGACCATACCCCGGCTCCGGACACCCGGGCCTTTTACCTGCGGCGGGCAAAGCGGATTCTGCCGGGCTACTATTTCCTTCTGCTGGCGGTTTTCTTCTGCATCGCGCTGCCCTGGCATCTGTATTCCAGCGCCCCCTTCATGGTCAAGGATCTGGCCACGCATTTCACGTTCACCTTCACCTTTTTCCGGGATACCTACATGGGCACCCAGCTGGGAGGCGCCAGCTGGACGCTGGCCGTGGAAGTGCAGGCGTATGTCCTGTTCCCCCTGATCGCGCAGGGTGTGATGAAGAAGCCCGTGCTGACCTTTGCCTGCATGCTGCTGATCTGTTTCGGTTTCCGGGCCTGGTGCCTGTGGGCCCTTACGGACTACAGCATGGTGGTAAACCAGCTGCTGAACTTCCTGGATGTATATGCCATCGGGATGTGCGCGGCCATGCTGTTCTGCCGGGGAGAGCATCTGCTGGCCGCCCCGCTGGAGGAGAGCAGAAAAAAAACGGCAGCCCTGCGGATCGCGGCTACCGTCGTATTCGTGCTCTGTTTTTACGGGCTGCTGCAGATGCTGCGGCTGCAGGCCCGGACCCAGGGATATGACCGGATTCAGGGAAACCAGATGATGTACCGCCCGGTGTTCGCCCTGTGCTTCGCCGGCCTGGTGCTCAGCGCGCCTTTCTCCCTGCGGCCCCTGCGGATGCTGCTGGGGAACCCGGTCACCCGCTTCCTCTCCGGCGTCTCCATGAACTACTATCTGACCCATCAGATCATCATCGTGCATCTGAAGCGGCTGGGCATCCCGCCCTCCGTGTCGGACACGCCGAACATGGCAGGAGAACAGCCCTGGCAGAATCAGTATACTGCCCTGGCCTTCGGCCTGAGCCTGCTGGCGGCCATTCTGGTGACCTATCTGGTGGAAAAACCCGGCGGCCGGCTGATCGACCGGCTTACTTCTTCTTCTCCTTCGCGGTCACGCCCCGGATCGTCGCGTTCGGAACAGACGCCTGCTTCATGAAGGCGCTGGGGCTGATGCCCACGATATGCTTGAACTGTTTGGAAAAATGATAGGGATCCTGCATGCCCACCGCGGCGCCGGCCTGGCGCACGGAGCAGTTCTGATCCCGGAGCAGCTCCTTGGCCCGCTCCATTTTGCAGTGGAGAACATAGCTCAGGGGCGGCATGCCGACCTCCGCCACAAAACGCTTGCGGAAGGTTTCCATCGGCATGCGCGAAATCGCCGCCATATCCGCCAGGGAGAAATTGCTCCGGTACTGATTGGCGCGCAGCGTATCCACCACCTTGGCGATCTCATGGCTGAGCATGGCGTCCATCGCCACGGGCTGGCCCCAGTGGCTGGCGATCATGCCGTACATCAGATGCTGCAGCTGATAGGTGGCGTCCGCCGTCTCGCTGTGCCGCACGATGACCTGCACGATCTGCTCCGCCAGATAAATCTGGCTCGGCAGCGCGCCCTGCCGAAGCGGCATATGCAGCAGCGCGCCCATCTTGCGCACCACCATGGGGCTCAGGGGACCCTCCAGCGCCATCCAGAGGCAGCGGGCTGTGTCCGGACTGACGATCTCGCAGGGGCGGGAGCCGCCGGGCAGGAAGCAGGAAGAGCCGGTGCTCAGCTGCAGATCGTGCCCGTCCCAGCGCAGCAGGATTTCTCCCTTCTCCACCGCCAGCCAGATCCACTGATCCCGCGGAAGCAGCGGATACGTCCCCTGATCCAGCGTAAAGCAGCCGGCCGCGTGGATCCACGCGCCACTGGCCACCGTCAGGCTGCCGGGCTTATGGAAGCCTTCCACCACAAGGGAAGCCAGCTTCTCCGGCACAGATGCAAGCAGATAACTCATGGGACCTCCTCCGGCAATCGCCTGTAAAAAAGCGAACAAAAACGACCAAATCCGACATGCCGCATTCAGTATACAGTCCGATTTCACCTTTGTCAAGCTGAAACCTTTGCTTTTTCACGGTTTTTGAGGCAGAAGAAGCATCGGATTTTCAAAAGGCGCCTCCCCGCCGATCCCCAGCACGGCTCCGGCCAGGGCAGAAAGCTCCGCCTCCGATACCTGATCCCCGGCGCATGTCTTCAGCTTCGCCAGAATATCCTGCCGGGTCAGCGGGTTCTCCGGATCGCCTTTCGGCACGGAAACGCTTTCCTCGAGGACCGATCCGTCCTTCAGGGTCAGCCGGATCCTGGCGCCGCGGATCCCGCGGCTCCGGTCCTCCATGGCGGGATCCGCAATCATGGTGATTTTTCCGATCAGCGTGGTGATCTCCTCCGTCATGCGGGGCGGATCCATATCGGCGATCCCGTAGGTCCCGGTCTGCAGCGCGCAGGCCAGGGTATAGGGGATGGAAAACTTGGTTTCGTCCGCGTCCTTCGGGAAGCGGATGCCGGCCAGTTTAATCGCGTTGGGATAGATGTACACCTCCGCGGAAACGATCTCCTCCGGCTTCGCTTTCCCGTGCAGCGCAGCAGCCGCGTCGATGCCGCAGTGGGTATGCCGGCAGGATGGATAGAGCTTGAAATAGCAGTCGTGCAGCAGTAGATGATCCCCGCCCTTCAGACAGCTTTCGTCCGTCTCCTCCGTCACCGCGTGAAACCAGCCGTTGGGCCCTTCCAGCGCCTCCGCCGGACCCCGCACGCCTTCCCGGGCCAGCATGGCGGCGAAAACGCCGTTTTCCGCCGCTTTTCCCGGATTCAGAGGTTTGATGGCAGGCCGGGAATCCCCGTAGGAAAGCAGGCCGCCGCTCATGGTCGTGGCCAGGGCCACCGCGTCCTCCAGGCCCACCGCATCCAGGCCGTACAGCCTGGCGCAGGCCGCCGCGCACGCCAGGGACCCGGCCATCCCGGTGGAATGAAAGCCCCGGCGCACCATTCCGGGCTGCGCCGCCGAGGAAATCCGGATATACGCCTCGTATCCGGCCGCCAGGGCGGTCAGCACAGCCTCCTGCGTGCTGCCGAGACGGTCCGCCAGCGCGAACACCGCGGGAATCAGGTGCACGCCGGCGTGACCGGCGGCCTTTTTGTTTCCGTCATCCAGCTCCGCCCCGTGGCCATATACCGCGTTCATAAAGGCCGCCAGCCGCGCGGGCAGCTTCCGGCTGTGCAGGAATACGGCGCTCTCCGGAGCGCCGCCCTGGCTGAACACCGCTTTTTCCACCGCGGCGTTAAAGGCGCCGTTCGCCTTCACCCCGGCAAAGGAGGCGGCGAAGAAATCCAGAATCAGCGTACGCAGCTGCTCCCGGTCCTCCTCCGTCAGGTTCCGAATCCCGGCCAGATCCCTGGCCAGCGCCGATGAAATGCCCATATACGGTCTCCTTTTCATCCTGATGCCTTCATAGTCCCATTGATTTGCCGCAGGCAAATCAATCTCCTGATTATACCGTCCTTGTGATAAACGAATCCGGAAACCAAATTCGTTATGCAGTACAGAATCCGGGAGCCCCCAATGGGAGCTCCCGGTCAAAAGCAGTTCTTATTTGGCGTACTCGGTACTCCGGGTCTCGCGGATCACGTTCACGCGGATCTGCCCCGGATATTCCATCTGTTCCTCGATCCGCTTGGCGATCTCCCGGGCCAGCACCTTGATGCCCTCGTCCGTCACGTCCTCGGGCTTGACCATGATGCGCACCTCGCGGCCGGACTGGATCGCGTAGCACTTTTCCACGCCGTCGAAGCTGTTGGCGATCTCCTCCAGCTTCTCCAGGCGCTTGATATAGTTCTCCAGGCTCTCGCGGCGGGCGCCGGGCCGGGCCGCGGAAATCGCGTCCGCCGCCTGCACCAGCACCGCTTCCACGGTCTGGGGTTCCACGTCGTTGTGGTGGGCCATGATGCAGTGCACCACGTCCGCGTTCTCGTGATACTTCCTCGCGAGATCCGCGCCCAGGGTCACGTGCGTGCCTTCGCTCTCGTGGTCCACGGCCTTGCCGATGTCATGCAGCAGGCCGGCGCGCTTGGCCAGCTGGACGTCCGCGCCCAGCTCGGCGGCCATCAGGCCCGCCAGATGGCTGACCTCGATGGAGTGCTTCAGCACGTTCTGGCCGTAGCTCGTGCGGAACCGCAGGCGGCCCAGCAGCTTGACCAGCTCGTGATGAATGCCGTGCTGATTGGTTTCGAATACGGCATTCTCGCCGGCTTCGCGGATCTGGTTGTCCACCTCGCGGCGGGCTTTCTCCACCATTTCCTCGATGCGGGCCGGATGAATCCGCCCGTCCATGATCAGCTTCTCCACCGCCACCCGGGCCACTTCGCGGCGCACCGGGTCAAAGGCGGAAACGATCACTGCCTCGGGCGTGTCGTCAATAATCAGATCCACGCCGGTCGCGGTCTCCAGGGCCCGGATGTTCCGGCCCTCGCGGCCGATGATGCGGCCCTTCATATCGTCATTGGGCAGGTTGATGACGCTGACGGTGGTCTCCGCCACATGGTCCGCCGCGCAGCGCTGAATCGCCATGGCGATAATGTTCCGGGCTTTCTTTTCGCCCTCTTCCCGGGCCTGGGTCTCCATCTCGCGCACAGAGGCCGCCGCGTCATGGAAGGCTTCCTTCTGGACCCGCTCGATCACGACCTGTTTCGCCTCGTCCCGCGTCATGGCGGCGATACGCTCCAGCTCGGTCATCTGCTTCTTCTTCAGTTCCTCCAGCTCTTCCTCTTCCTCGGTGAGCTTGGCCATTTTCTTGTTCAGGGTTTCTTCCCGGGCTTCCAGGTTGTTGGCCTTTTTCTCCAGGGTTTCCTCCCGCTGGATCAGGCGGCGTTCGTTTTTCTGTACCTCGTTGCGGCGTTCCCGCATTTCGCGTTCGCTTTCCGCCCGTTCCCGGTCGTTCTCCGCCTTCGCCTTCAGGATTTCTTCCTTGGCTTCCAGCACCTTTTCCTTCTTGTATTCCTCCGCCTTCTTGACGGCGTCCTCATACAGCCGTTTCGCGTATTCCTCTGTCCGGCCGATCTTTTTCTCGGTCATATTTTTGCGGTACACATACCCGCCGGCCCCGCCGAGCACGCATGTGGCCACGGCAATCAGGATGGCAACTATCGGATTCATGACTTCCCTCCCTTTCCTCTCAAAATCTCATTTCCGTTTGGGTACGGCAAAAAGCCGCGCGAAAAAAACGCTTCGCACGGCTGTACGCTGCTTCTCCGGAGGCAAATCCCGCTTCCGATCCGGCTTTCCGCTTCCCGCACGGGGATACAGGCCCCCTGGGCACACTCCCCGGGCACACCGGAAAAAGCCTTCTTCTATGCAGTTCGCCGCTTGCGCGGCGCCTGAAAAATGACCGCGGAAGAACCACGGCGGAATCAAATCAGGGACAGTCTATCGAATAACAGCAAGCGGGAGAAAAATACCCCGCTCAGCCGAACATCGTTTATCATAACGTTTTTTCACACATTTGTCAAATATTATTCAAATTTCGGTCAGGACGGCCGGACGGCTTCTCCGGTAAGGGACGCGCATGGAATCCGGCATTGTTTTCCTTGCGAAAAAAAAGGGATTGTGATATATTCTTGCGGTAACTTAAAACGCGCGATCAAAGCGCGGGAAACAGGAGGAATCGGCATGGACATTATCACCACCCGGGAACTGAAGGAACGGCTCGGCGAACTGCAGGGGCAGGAAGTGACGCTGCGCGGCTGGATCCGCAATCACCGGAAGCAGAAGAACATGGGTTTCATCGATTTTTTCGACGGTACCTGTTTCCGGAATCCGCAGGTGGTGTATGACAATAATCTGTCCGGTTTCAATGAGATCCAGGCCCTGCGGGTAGGTTCCGCTGTCCGGGTAACCGGGAAGGTGGTTCCCAGCTACAAGGATCCGGAAACCCCGGAAATCCAGGCCTCCGCCGTCATTCTGGAAGGGGACTGCCCGGAGGACTATCCGCTGCAGCCCAAGAAGCACTCCGTGGAATTCCTGCGGGAAATCGCCTATCTGCGTCCCAGAACCCGGCTGTTCCAGGCCGTGTTCCGCGTCCGCAGCGTAGCCGCCATGGCGATCCACAGCTATTTTCAGGACCGCGGCTACGTATACGTGCATACGCCGCTGATCACCGGCAACGACGCCGAAGGCGCCGGCAACACCTTCACCGTCACCACGCTTCCGCCGGACCGGCAGGGCCATCCCGAGGAAGATTTCTTCGGCAAGCCCACCTCCCTGGCCGTCACCGGTCAGCTGGAAGGGGAAACCTTCGCCCTGGCTTTCAGTAAAATCTACACCTTCGGGCCCACCTTCCGGGCCGAAAACAGCAACACCAAGACCCACGCGGCCGAATTCTGGATGATCGAACCGGAGATCGCCTTTATGGATCTGCCGGAGCTGATGGATCTGGAGGAGGATTTCCTGAAATCCATCGTCAGCACCGTTATGGAAAAATGCCCGGACGAGCTGAAGTTCCTGGACGGCTTTACCGGCGGCGGCCTCCTGGCCAAGCTGACGGCCCTGAAGGAAAGCCGCTTCGCGCGGGTCACCCACGAGGAAGCCATCACCATTCTGCGGCAGGCCATGGAAAAGGGAACCGACTTCAAATTTGAGCCCACCTACGGCGGCGACACCGCCAAGGAACACGAGAAATACCTGACCGAGGAATATTTCCACAGCCCGGTGTTCATCTATGACTGGCCGAAGGAAATCAAGGCCTTCTATATGTATCAGAACGAGGACGGGAAAACCGTCAGCGCCGTGGACCTGCTGGTGCCCGGCGCCGGCGAGCTGATGGGCGGAAGCCAGAGAGAGCACCGGGAAGATCTGCTGATATCCCGGATGAACGAGCTGGGCATCAGCACCGAAGAGATGTACTGGTACGTGAACCTGAGGAAGTTCGGCGGCTGCGTGCACTCCGGTTTCGGCATGGGCTTCGAGCGCCTGCTGATCTATCTCACCGGCGTGGACAACATCCGCGACGTCATCCCTTACTTCCGGACTCCCATGAACTGTGACTTCTGAAAAAATCATATAGAAAACCCCGAGGCAGCCTAAATCTGCTTCGGGGCTCTCTTTTACCGTCACAGGGAGTTCGGGGGGTGCGCAGCACCCCCCATTCCTATTATTCCCCTTCCCCCCCTTTTCAAGGGGGGAAAAGGGGACAGGGGTAAAGGGGGGTTGGTTACAGAAGCTTCAGCAGTTCTTCCCTGACCCCGTCCAGCCGGGCGTCAGTAAGCCCAAAATCCATCTGCTTATAACTCCACACACTCCTGGAAATCTGATATTTCTCAAACACCGCGTGAATCGCGCGGAACCATTTCAGCGCCTCCTCCGGAGCGGCCTTATCGATGACGCCGTATTCCCCGCAGTACAGGCAGGTGTCGTTTGCCTTCGCCGCCTCGATGGCCGGAGCGAACAGCTCCTCAAAGGTATCCTCCGTAATGCCGCACTCCTCGAAGGTGGGCCGGGCCTCCCGGTCCAGCGCCGGCACCCAGTACGCTCCCTGGTGCGTGAAGGGCAGGGGATCGTAGCAGTGGAAATTGTAGATCACCCGGTCGTCCGCGGGCGGATCCAGCTCCTTCACGGCCGGCGCGCTGTTGTTGTGATAGCTGCCCACCAGAATCAGCGTCCGCGGCGCAAGCGCGCGAATCCGGCGGATGCACCGGCCCGCCACCCGGTTCCAGGTTCCGATATAGGCGGGATCCGTCACCTCGTTCAGCAGCTCGAAGGCGATTTGCTCCGGATCGTTAAAGTGTCGGGCCAGTTCCTCCCAGAGGCGGCAGAACCGCTCCTGCAGCGCTTCGCTGAAGAAGAAGCCCTCCTCCTTCTCTCCGCTGTCGAAGGAGAAGCCGACGGTTTTATGCAGATCCAGCACGGTTTTCAGCCCCCGGGCCCGGCATCCTTCCACCGCCCGGGCAATCCGGGCGAAGCCCTCCGCTTTGTATGTCCCGTCCTCGTTTTCCAGCACGTTGTAATCGATCGGAATCCGCACGTGGTCCAGCCCCCAGCCGGCGATCACGTCCAGATCCTTCTCCGTGATAAAGGTGTTCAGCCGTTCTTCGGAATAATCGCACTGGGACATCCAGCCGCCCAGATTGACTCCGCGGTAAAATCCGAACTCTTTCAGCGTTTTCATATGCCTTCCTCCTTGATTTTTGCGAATACCATCCGGCCCGCGGACGTCTGCAGAACGCTGGTGACCAGTACGTTCACCGTTTCCCCGATCCGGGCCTTGCCGTTTTCCACCACGATCATGGTGCCGTCGTTCAGATAGCTGACGCCCTGATTGTTTTCCTTTCCCTCCCGGGTAATGCGGGCGGAAAGCTCCATCCCCTGAGTCACGGCCGGCCGGAGCGCCTCCACCAGCTCGTTCACGTTCAGCGCCCGGATGCCGCTGACCGCGGCGGCCTTCTGCAGGTTGTAATCCACCGTGATCACGGTGCCGCCCCACTCCCGGGCCTGGCGTAGCAGCTTCACGTCCACATCCTGGATTTCCGGCTCGTCCGCATCGTCTATCCGCAGCTGGCGCAGGTCCTCCTGCATGGCCCGGAGAATCTCCAGACCGTGCCGGCCCCGTTCCCGTTTGCTGTCGTCCGAGGAATCCGCCACATGCCGCAGCTCGTCCACCACGAAACCGGGAATGATGATTTCCCCCTCCAGGAAGCCGGTTTTCGCGATTTCCAGCACCCGGCCGTCGATGATGGCTGAAGTGTCCACATATTTGCGGGCGGCGTAGCCGTGGCGACGGGTTTTCGATTTCTCCCGGGCGCCGGATACACGGGTCAGCAGCCCGATGACCTCCCGGCTGCGACGCTTGCCGATGCCGTAGCCGAGGGCTCCCAGGGTCAGGTACAGAATGGCGCTGAGGGCTGTCGCGAACATCCCGGAGCGGATAAAGCTCAGCATCTGCCGCAGCAGCGCCGCCACCACCAGGCCCAGAATCAGGCCGAGCACCGAGCTGAGCAGCTGATGCAGGGGCATCTTGTCGATCTGCCTGCGCATCACCGTGGACAGCGCGTTGAACCGCCGCAGGATCCGCCGGCTCAGCAGCAGCAGAACCAAGCCTCCCAGCAGGCCCATGCCGGCATAGCCGAGAGCCGGGTAATAGGCCGGAATCGCCATATCCGGATTGGACATCCGGAACAGATCCAGCCCCAGCTGACTGACAGCCAGCCCGATTCCGATCCCCAGCAGCACCAGCAGAAAACGCAGCCAGCGCTCCAGTCCTCTGGTTTTCATCTCTCAAACTCCCTTCCGCGATATGTGTCAGGGGGACGGTTCTTCTGACACACTAAAATAATACACTCAGGGCCTGCATCACCGTGTCCACCCCGATGAGGCGGACGCCTTCCGGAGCCTTCAGCGGCCGGACGCTGGCCCGGGGCGCCACCACCGTGGTGAAGCCCAGCCGAGCGCACTCCGCCACCCGGCGCTCACACTGGGGCACGGCCCGGATTTCCCCGGCCAGGCCCACCTCGCCCATGACCGCCACCTCCGGCGCCACCGGCTGATCCTTCAGGCTGGAGGCCACCGCCACGCAAAGCGCCAGGTCCGCCGCCGGCTCGCTGAGCTCCAGACCGCCGGCCACGTTGATATACACATCCTGATTATAGCTCCGCTGGCCCGCCCGCTTTTCCAGCACCGCCAGCAGCAGCGCCACCCGGCCCGCGTCCGCGCCGTTCACCGTGCGCCGGGGCGTGCCGAAAAAGGTAGGACTCGTCAGCGCCTGCACGTCGCACAGCAGGGGGCGGGACCCTTCCAGCCCGCAGAACACCGCGCTGCCGCTGGCGCCCCGGGCCCGGTGGCTCAGCAGCTCCTCGCTGGGATTGGGAACCTCCTGCATGCCCTTTCCGGTCATGCGGAACACTCCCAGCTCGTTCACGGAACCGAACCGGTTTTTGACCGCCCGCAGCAGGCGGTAATCCTGCTGCCGGTCTCCCTCGAAATACAGCACCACGTCCACCATATGCTCCAGAAGCCGGGGGCCGGCGATCGCCCCGTCCTTGGTCACATGCCCCACAAGGAACACGGAAATGCCCGTTTCCTTGCACAGGCGCATCAGCAGGCTGGTGCCCTCCCGGATCTGGGACACGGAACCCGGCGCGGACGCCATTTCCGGCCGGTACATGGTCTGGATGGAGTCCACCACTGCCACGTCCGGCTGCAGCTCCCGGAGCTTCTGCTCCACCGCGTCCAGCGCGTTCTCCGCCAGCACATACAGGCCGGGCTCCTCGATCTCCAGCCGCCGGGCCCGCAGCTTGATCTGGCGGGCGGACTCCTCGCCGGAAATATAGAGTACCTTCCGGCCCTGCCGGGCCAGATTGGCGCAGACCTGCAGCAGCAGGGTGCTCTTGCCGATGCCCGGATCGCCGCCGATCAGAATCAGGCCGCCCTCCACGACGCCGCCGCCCAGTACCCGGTCCAGCTCCTGGATTCCGGTGGGAAAGCGCAGGGTGGTATCCTCCGGTACGTCCTGCAGGCGCATGGCGCTGGCGCCGGTACCCGGCCGCTGATTGGCCGCCAGCTTCGCCGGCCCCTTTTCCGGCACAGCGGAAATCGCTTCCTCCAGCGTGTTCCAGGCGCCGCAGGATGGACAGCGCCCCACCCAGCGCGGGGACTCATAGCCGCAGGCCGAGCAGGCGTAGCAGGTTTTCCCTTTAGCCATATCCCATCCTCCTCCCGACAAACAGCAGGTATACTATATCGCATCATTCCGGCGAACACAAGGGTTTATCCGCAATTCCCGCCGGATGAAAAAGCGGGCCGGAGCTTCTGCCAAAGCAGAACATCCGGCCCGTATCCGGTCAGAACAGAATTACTTGTGCCCGTTCGGAGCATGCTCCCAGGCGTACTGGATGGCATCCTGATGCAGGGAGTCCACCCGGTTGGTGTCATGCGTCTTGCTGTTCGTAAAGTGAATGCAGACCTGGCCCTTGAAATCGTTGTCCGGAATCGTATCGCCGTCCGGATAGTTGTGCGGCTCGCCGTACAGCGAGCAGGCGAAGGTGCGGGTTCCGATAGTCACCAGCAGCGGCCGCCGCTGATACAGGTCTTTATCCGCAATCTCCTGCGCCGTGGTCACGCCGTAGCACTTGCACAGCCGGGCGGTGTCCGCCGCCGTCAGCGGCTCCGCGTCCACATGCTTGCCGCCGGCCCAGCGGTGCGCCCACCAGATGATGCCGGTCTTCACGTCATAAACCTTGTAGTTCGAGCCTCTCGGCCAGAGCTCGTCGATACCGCCGGTATACCAGTCGATCTTCTCGGCGGGATAGATGGTCATCTGCAGGTTGCTGGTATCGCCCGCGCCGATCGGCACGGTGCCGTACAGCTTATGCTGGGTGGCGGCGCCGGCAACACCGTCCACCGTCAGCCCGTTGGCCTGCTGGAAAGCGCGCACGGCTCTTTCCACCGCGCTGGTGTAGCGGTTCGTGATGGAACCGCTGTAATAGCCCTGCCGTTTCAGCTCCGTCACCAGATTCTTGACCGCGTTGCCCGTGGATCCCAGCTTCAGCGTCGGATAGGAGGCTTCCTGCTGGCCGCCGCTTCCGGTCGGATTGTCACCGACGGTGATCAGCGGGGTGGCGGTGGGCAGCGGCACGCCGCCCTCGTTGGTCAGGGTCACATAGCTTCCGTGCAGGTAGCCGTAGCCGAACTTACTGTGAAGCACGTGGTACCAGACGACGCCGTCCTTTTCTTCGGTACCGAAATAGGGCAGCACGATATCCTTGTCCACCCGGCCGAGGGTCTCGGAGTAACCGGCGCTCTTGCGCAGGTTCACGCCGCCGGCAATCGTCTTGACATATCCCTTCATGCCGGTGGAAGTATCCGTAGGCGTGGGTACGACCGTCGGTACGTTCGTGGGGTCACCGGGCCTGGGCGTCGGCGTCGGGGTGGGCGTATTGGTTGAAACCACCTTCACCACGTCGCCCCGGAGGTAGCCGCGGTTGCCGTCCGCGTCCACGAAATACCAGGTATAGCCGTTCCGGGTCACCGGCGGCAGCAGATAGGGCAGTACCTTGTTCCTCGGAATCTGTTTGATCACGGTGCCGCCGATGGTGGACCGCAGGTTGCATCCGCCCTTAATGGTCTTCACATAGCCGAGAACCTGCGTGGAAGTGGTCTCGGTCGGCGTAGGCGCCGGCGGAACCGGGGTGGATCCTTCGGGGGTGGGCGTCACACTGTCCGCGGTATAGGGCTGCACGCAGTCGTTCCGCACATAATAAACCTTGTTGTCCTTCCGGACGGGATACCAGGTGTATCCGCCGGACTGCACGGGATCTCCCGCCAGGGGCAGGATGCTGCCCTGGCCTTCCCAGTCGTTGGCCCGGTCAAAGGAGCCGTTGGGAGAGGTGCGCAGATGGCAGGAGGAAAGAATCAGCCGCACATGGGTATATTTCGTCGTTCCCGTGGGAGCCGGCGTCGCCGTGGGCAGACCGGGAACCGGCGTCGGCGTCGGGGTAAAGCCTACGGGAGTCGCCGTGGGCACCGGGGTCGGCGTCGGCGTGACGCCCGCGGGCGTCGCCGTGGGAATCGGAATCGGGGTGCGCCCGGTAACCACCCGGATAAAAGTGGACATAATATACCCTACCTGGTTCTGATACCGAACCTGGTAGAAGGTTTCCTCACTGATCACCGAAGGAATGGTCAGCAGTTCCACTTCCGTGCCGCGTTCCAGCTTCATCATGCTGTGGGTATGAATGCTGGGGCCTTCGCGGAAGTTGGTCCCTCCGTTGGTCACCACGCCGATGGCGCCTTCGGCCGCCGGCTGGTCTACACTCTGATCGGCGGACTGCGGAATCGTGGGTTCAGGCGTAATCTGCGCCTGGCGCCAGAGGCGTTCCTCCTCGTCCGTCATCCGGCGGAAAAACTCCCCGTTCACATAGCCGATATAGATGCTCGTGCTGCCGGGCTTGTCCGGGTGAGTCGTCTCCACCTTGTACCAGTGAATCCCGCCCGCGTCCTTTTCTTCCAGAATGGTGCAGACGAAGTTCTTCGTAATGTCGAACCAGATCTCGGAGGAAGACTCCGCCTTCTTCCGCACGTGCACACTGCTGGCAGTAACAAATCCCAGGCTGCTCTCCGCCGACGCGGCGGTGCGGAACAGCCCGACAGGCAGAAGCCCGGCCAGCAGAGTGATTGCCAGTACGACGGACAACAGTCTGCGATGGTTCGTTGTCATGAGCGGCTCACCTCGTACCCAATAAAGTCTCTGTACACTGCAAATCCAAAACCCGACAAGCGTACAGGTTTATTTTATTTCAAAAATGTTACGATGTCAACAATATTTTTAGAAAAAATGTAAGAATTTCGTTTCCCTTGCCAATCCAATTTCCTTTTTGATAAAATATGCGGGAACCCGGCAGGAAAAGGACGACCGAAAGAACAGCTCTTTATGAAAGGATGGCTGAAATGCAGATCAGAATCACCGAGAACCCCGCTGAAATGATCCGGATGGCGCAGGACATCATCGCGGAGAAAAAAAAGTACTATACCGACGAGGTCCTGGAAGATCTTCGCGCGTCTGTCCGGAAGCATACGGAAAACCTGACCCCGGCGGAAGTGGAGGAGCATCTGTATCGATCCGTCTATTATTACTGGGCGTACGGCTGCACCACCGACGAATATTATTATCTGAAGCTTTCCGAAAAATCGCCGGAGGAAATCAAAACCTATATCCTGACCAGGGAGAAGGTCCTCTATATCGATCAGCTGAACCGGGAAGAGGACGCGCATATCCTGCAGAACAAATATGAGACCTATCAGCTGTTTCAGAAATATTTCCGCCGGGACGTGGTCTTCTGCGAGGGTCCGGAATCCTATGACGCCTTCGCCGGCTTCGTCCGGAAGCATCCGGTGTTCGTGCTGAAGCCCCTGACTCTGGGAAAGGGCATCGGGGTTCATAAAGAGGAGCTCCGGGATTTTTCCGAAACCGCCGTCCGGGAGAAATACGAAAGCCTCATCCGGGAAAACAGCGCGACCAACGAAGCGCTGGTGACGCGGAAGGGCACCAGCGGTTTCCTGGTGGAGGAGCTGATTGACCAGGCGGACGAGCTGAACGCCATCCATCCGGGTTCCGTCAACGGCATCCGGGTGGCCACCCTCCGGATCGGCGGAGAAATCGTGGTATACAAAGCCTGGCTCCGCATGGGGCTTGGGGAGACGTTCACCGACAACGGCTGCACCGGCGGCCTGATGGCGGGGATCGACGTCCGCACCGGCGCGGTCGACACCGTCGGCTATTCCGAAAAGCCCGCGGTGTATATCACGCATCCGGACAGCGGCCTGACCATCAAGGGCTTTCAGATCCCGCGCTGGGGCGAACTGCTGCCCCTGGTGAAGGAGCTGGCCGCGCAGCTTCCGACCATCAACTATGTCGGATGGGATATGGTGCTGTCCAAAAAAGGCTGGGTGCTGATGGAGGGCAATTTCCGCGGCGGCTTCATGTGGCAGCTGGTGGAACAGCGGGGCATGAAGGCGGACTTTGAGGAACTTACCGGCCTGACGCTGAACAAAACCTTCTGGTGGGAAAAATAATCCTTCCGTTTATAACGGCATCCCGGGCGCTGCCCGGGATGCCGCTTTTTTTCATCTGTCATTTGACGACGATATTCACGATTCTGCCTTTGACGTAAATTTCCTTGACGACGGTCTTGCCGGCGATGGTGTTCTGCACGTTGCGCATCTCATGGGCTTTGGCGAGCACCGTATCCTGTTCCTCGTTCACACCGATTTCGATGGTGGCCCGGACCTTGCCGTTGACCTGCACGGGAATCTGGATCGTATCCTCCCGGATCATGTCCTCGCTCCAGGCCGGCCACGGCGCGTACGCCAGGGATTCCCCATGGCCCAGCAGAGACCACATTTCCTCGCCGATATGGGGGCAGATGCAGCTGAGCATCTGCACGAAGGCTTCGGCATAGGCCTTCGGACAGGATCCCGCCTTGTAGCAGGCGTTGACGAAAATCATCATCTGGCTGATGGCGGTATTGAAGCCCAGGGACTCAAAGTCCTCCGTGACCTTTTTCACGGTCTGGTGGAACACCCGGTCCAGGGTTCCGTCGCTCTCCGCCGTGATATTCTCTTCCTTCGTAAAGAAGGTCCATACCCGGTTCAGGAAGCGGCGGGCGCCTTCCACGCCCTGGGGACTCCAGGGCTTGGAAACCTCCAGCGGCCCCATGAACATCTCATACAGCCGCAGGGTATCCGCGCCGTAATCCCGCACGATATCGCTGGGATTGACCACGTATTTCGGGAAACGCTTGCCCATCTTGATGCCGTTTTCGCCCAGGATCATGCCCTGGTGCACCAGCTTGCGGAAGGGCTCCTTCACAGGGCTCAGGCCCTTGTCGTACAGATACCGGTTCCAGATGCGGCTGTACATCAGGTGGCCCACCGCGTGCTCCGGCCCGCCGATGTACAGATCCACCGGCAGCCAGTGCTTCAGCAGCTCGTAGTCCGCGAAGGTCTTGTCGTTATGCGGATCGATATAGCGCATGTAATACCAGCTGGAACCCGCGGAACCCGGCATGGTGGAGGTTTCCCGTGTGCCCCGGACGCCGTGGCGGTCGTACTTCTTCCACTCCTCGGCGTTCTCCAGCGGAGCCTTACCGTTCTTTCCTTTATAATCCTCCAGCTCCGGCAGCACCAGGGGCAGCTCTTCGTCCGGCAGGGCGTAAATGCCGCCGTCTTCCCGGTGTACAATGGGCATGGGCTCGCCCCAGTAGCGCTGGCGCGCGAAAATCCACTCCCGGAAATGATAGTTCACCGTACGCCTGGCAACGCCCATCTTCTCCAGCTTCTGCGTGATGGCTTCCTTCGCCTCTTCGACGGTCAGGCCGGTAAACTCCTCGCTGTTCATCAGGCGGCAGCCTTTGCCCAGGTAATCCTGCTTTTCAAAGGCGTGCTCCGAGACGTCCGCCCCGTCGATCACCTGCAGCATGGGAATTCCGTGGGCCACGGCGTACTCAAAGTCCCGCTGATCGTGGCTGGGCACAGCCATCACCGCGCCGGTGCCGTAGCTGGCCAGCACGAAATCGCCGATGAACAGCTCCGCTTCCCGCCCGTTGGCCGGGTTGATGCATTTGACGCCCTCCAGGCGGCAGCCGCTCTTGCCCCGATTCAGCTCGGTGCGGTCCATGTCGTTCTTTTTCCGGGTTTCCTCGATATAGGCTTTGACTTCCTCCTGATTCTGGATCCGGGGCATCAGATCCTGCACCAGCTGCCCGTCCGGCGCCAGCACCATGAAGGTAATGCCGTAGATGGTCTCGATACAGGTGGTAAAAATGCTGAACTCGCCGCCGCCGACGATCTGGAAGCGCACTTCCACGCCCTCGCTCCGGCCGATCCAGTGCCGCTGCATATCCTTGGTGCTCTCAGGCCAGTCGATCTCGTTCAGCCCTTCCAGCAGCTTCTCCGCGAAGGCGGGCTGATTGATGACCCACTGCTTCATGTTTTTGCGCACTACCGGATAGCCGCCGCGCTCGCTCTTCCCGTCGATGACCTCGTCGTTGGAGAGCACGGTGCCCAGCTCCTCGCACCAGTTCACGGGCATATCGATATACTGGGCGTAGCCGTCCAGGTACAGCTGCTTGAAGATCCACTGGGTCCACTTGTAGAACTCCGGATCGCTGGTGGCGATCATCTTGCTCCAGTCGTAGTCGAAGCCCAGCTCCTTCAGCTGGCGGGAAAAGGTCTCGATATTCTGCGCGGTGAAGCCTTCCGGATGGTTTCCGGTGGTGATGGCATACTGCTCCGCCGGCAGGCCGAAGGAATCGTAGCCCATGGGATGCAGCACGTTATACCCCTGCATCCGCTTCATGCGGCTGACGATGTCCGTGGCGGTATACCCCTCCGGATGGCCCGCGTGCAGGCCCACGCCGCTGGGGTAGGGGAACATATCCAGAGCATAGAACTTGGGCTTCGAAAAATCCCATACGTCTGTTTTGAAGGTTTCGTGCTCCGCCCAGTACTTCTGCCATTTCTGCTCGATGATTTTCGGATCGTACACATGCTCCATGGATTTCACCGGTCCTTTGCAATATAAAATCGGAAGAAAGTATAGCATAAAAGGGGCTTGCAAGTAAAGCGTCACCCGGCCAGCGCCCGGTGGGTGGCTTCGTCCTCGTACTGCCGCGTGTACAGGCGGTGATAGACGCCGCCGGACGCCAGCAGTTCCCGATGGGTGCCCCGCTCCACGATTTTTCCGTCCTTCACCACCAGAATCAGGTCCGCGTTGCGCACCGTGGACAGGCGGTGGGCGATCACCAGAGAAGTGCGGCCGCTGATCATGGTTTCCATGGCTGCCTGAATCTTCTGCTCCGTCAGGGTATCCACCGAAGCCGTCGCCTCGTCCAGCACCAGAATCCGGGGATTGGCCAGAATGGCCCGGGCAAAGGAAATCAGCTGCTTCTCGCCGGTGGACAGCAGATCGCCGCCCTCGCCCACGTCCGTATCGATACCCTTTTCCATCTTTGCCACCACCTCGTCGGCGGAGACCAGGGCCAGCGCCCGGCGGATCTCCTCCTCCGTGGCGTTCGGATTGCCGTACAGCAGGTTCTCCCGGATCGTTCCGGAGAACAGGTGCGGCGTCTGCAGCACATAACCGATGGCGCTGTGCAGCCACAGCTGGCTGCGCTCCCGGGCGTCCCGCCCGTCGATCAGCACCTGTCCCTCGGTCGGCTCGAAGAAGCGGCATACCAGGTTCACCAGCGTGCTCTTGCCCGCTCCCGTTTCCCCGACGATGGCGATGTTGCTGCCGAAGGGGATCTCCAGATTGAAGTGCTCCAGCACGTACTCGTCCCCGTCCGGATAGCGGAAGGAAACGTCCCGGAAGGCGATATCCCCTTTGATTTCCTCCCAGTTTTCCTTTTTCGGGTTGAAACTGTCGCCGTATTTTTCCACCACTTCCGGGGTGTCCGTCACGTCGGAGCGTGTACCCAGCAGGCGGGTCAGCCTTTCGATGTTCACCTGGGTGGTAATCACGTCCGAGATGGCGTCCACGATCCAGCGAACCGGCTCCATCATGCCCTGGGCGTAGCTCATGAACATGGAGAAGGTGCCGACCTCCGAGGCGGCGATATAGCCGCCCTTCCACAGCACGATGGCCAGGGCCAGGGAAGAGGCCAGATGCATGGTCACCGCGAAGGCGCCCCGCAGCCGGGCCGCCCGGATGCTCTCCCGCTTGATCTCCGCGGTATCCCGGAAGAAGTCGTTCGCCATCTTATCCTCGATCACCAGGGTCTTGATGGTTTTCGCGCCGGTAATACCCTCGTTGAAGTCCCCCGTGATTTTGCTGTTCAGCTCCCGGATTTTCCGGTTGGCTGCGATCAGCTTTTTCTGGAACACGGAAAACAGCACCGCGATCAGGGGCAGAATCACCATCACCATCAGCGCCAGCCTGGCGTTGATCAGCAACATCACCGCCAGGGAACCGAACAGGTAGCTGGTGTGCCATACGCAGTCCATCAGCGACCAGGAGACCAGGGAGCCGATCCGCCCCGTGTCGCTCATGACCCGGGAATGGATGTAGCCCACGCTGTTCTGATTGAAATAGCTGAAGGAAAGGGTCTGCAGGTGATTGAAAGCCGCCGCCCGGAGATCCCGGTTCACGGAGACCTCCGTGGTCATGGCGCCGCGGCAGGAAATGTAGTTCATCACCGAGGCGAACAGGATCGCGGCCACATAAAACGCGATATACCAGGGCAGGGTATCCAGGGTGTTCCCGGCGATAAAGTGGTTCAGGGCATAGCGCTGCAGCAGCGGCATCAGGATATCCACCGCCGTGCCGCCCAGCCCGCAGACAATCATGACCGCCAGGGTGGCGCGGTACGCCCGGACATAGGGCATAATCCGCGGAATGCCGAAAAACGGCAGGGATGTCTTCTGCTCCTGTTCATTTATATTGGTCGTCTGAGACATTACGCGCTCACCCCCCTGTCATCTGTTGTCATGGACTGAATATTGTTGATCTGCTGATACAGGCCGGGCTGATTCTTCAGCTCCTCCGGCGCGCCGAGCTGGCTGATCCGCCCATGGTCCAGCACCAACACCTGGTCCGCCTTGGACAGGGTGGTGATGCGGTGGCTGATCAGGATAATCGTGGCGGAGCCGAATTTTTTCTCCAGCGCCGCGCGGATTTTCGCGTCCGTTTCCGTGTCCACGGCGGACAGGGAATCGTCAAAAATCATAATCGGTGTATTCTGGGTCAGCATCCGGGCGATGGCCGCCCGCTGCTTCTGGCCGCCGGAGAGGGTCACGCCCCGCTCGCCTACAAAGGTTTCATAGCCCTTGCTGAAGCTGTCGATGGTTTCCTCCAGGCAGGCCGTGCGCGCGGCGGCGCGCATTTCCTCCTCCGCAAGCCCTTCCCGGGTGATGCTCAGGTTTTCCCGGAGCGTACGGGAGAAGAGGAAGGGCTCCTGCAGCACGATGCCGATATTCTTCCGCAGGTGCTCCAGGCGGATGTCCGCGATATCCGTGCCGCCGATCGTAATCTGTCCGGAATTCTCCGGCAGATCGTACAGCCGGTCCAGCAGGAACATCAGCGTACTCTTTCCGGATCCGGTACCGCCCAGGATGCCCAGGGTGCTGCCCGCGGGAATCGTCAGATCGATATCGTGCAGCATTTCCGGCGCGCCTTCATAGGCGAAAGAAACATGCTCGAAGCGGATATCGCCGGTCATCGGCGGTTCCGAGGCGCCGGGCCGGTCCTTTTCCTCTTCCGCCTCCATAATGGCGCCGATCCGGTCCATGCTGACGCCGGCCTTGCTCATGTCGCTGATCATCCGGCCCAGCTGGCGCACCGGCCATACCAGCATTCCGTTATAGCTCATGAAGGCGATGAATTCGCCGCTGGTCATCTCTCCCCGCAGGCAGAAGATCACTCCGAAAATCACTACCAGCATAATCTGAATATTGGAAAGGATATCGCTGGAGGACCAGAACAGGCTCATGAGGCCGCCAAGCTTCACCCACAGGGAAGTATAATACCGGTTCTGCTCATCGAAGCGGTCCCGTTCGTACCGCTCCCTCCCGAAAGCCCGTACCACCCGCACGCCGGTCAGGTTTTCCTGCGCCATGGCGGACAGCTTGCCCTCGTTCTCGTCGCAGTCCCGGAATCCTTCCCGGAACTTGTGGTGAAAGAAGATCGAATACCAGATGATCACCGGCACCGGAATCATGGCGATCAGCGTCAGCAGGGGGTTCATGCTCACCATAAATACGATACTGAGCACCAGCAGGATCAGAATCCGGATCAGATTCGTCATCTGTTCCGAGATAAAGTTCCGGGTGGTGTCGATATCGCTGGTGCACCGCTGAATGATATCCCCGGTGTGGTTCTTCATATGCCACTGGAAAGGAAGGCGCTCAATATGGCTGTACAGCGTATCCCGCATGGTTTTCACCAGGGTTTCGCTGCCCCGGGTGTTCATGACCCGGAAGCCGTACAGGGCGATCACCTTGACCACCGCGACGGCGACCACCGCCAGGGCCATGATCCAAAGCTTCTCCCGCAGCGCCTGGGTTCCGCCAAGCCGCTCCAGCAAATCCCGGATGAAGGGGGAGAGGGTTTCCGTCCCCTGTCCGCCCAGCAGGTTGTCCACGCTGATCCGGATAATCTGTGGGGTAATCATATCCGCCAGCGCGGAAAGGGAAGCGCAGATCATGCACAGCAGGAAAAAGCCCTTGCTGCCCTTCAGAAAGCGGAGCAGCAGTTCCCGCCGGCCCTCCCGCTTTTTGCGGAAGCGGCGCTCCATCGGTGTTTCTTTTTTCTTCTCATTGTTCAGCGTACTCATATATACTCCCTGACCCGGAAAAGCCGGATCCTTCCGTCCCAATTCACACCTCTGTCAGAAGGGTAAAAAAATACCGCTTCCGTTCCCGAAAGCGGACAGAAATCACGCTGTCGGTCCCCTAAATCTGAAGCACAAATCCTTTCAGCAGCATCTCTCTGTCCTCCTTCTCCCGGAAGCCCTCCCGCCGGCTTCCGAACCGTTCTGTATCCGCTCCGCGGACGGCCTCCCGCGGCCCCGGAGCTGAAACCACCCGTATCATACCCGCGGTTTCCGCCGCTGTCAAGAGTGTTTCGGCCAAAAACCCTGTAATTTCCTTGCAAAATCCCGTTTTCCGGGATACAATGAATTCCGGACGGAAGGAAACGGGCTGCCTTTTTCCTGCCGGCAGGAACAGAGATGCTGAAAAAGCGAATAAGGAACCCGGAAATTCAGATCAGGGTAAATCGGAAAAGGAGATGCTTCAAAACATGAAGAAATGGTTTGCCGTATTGTTCTGTATGGTGCTTTCCCTGCTGTGCGCCGCTGCGCTGGCGAACACGGCCATCGATGAGGCTCATTTTCCGGATGAGAATTTCCGGGAAGCCGTGAAAGCCTTCGACACAAACGGGGACAACGTTCTTGACACAGGGGAAATCAGCAATGTAAAGGCCTTTTCCCCCAAAGAGCTGCATATCCGGGATCTGACAGGGATCGAAGTGTTCACCGAGCTGGAGAATCTGAACTGCTCAGGAAACGAGCTCACCTCCCTGGATCTCAGCCGCAATGCCAAACTGATTAAGCTGGTTTGCTCAGAAAATCAGCTGTCGTCGCTGGATCTCAGCCACAACCTTGCCCTGGTACAGCTGTCCTGCCACCAGAATCAGCTGACGAAACTGAATCTGGGGAAAAACACGGTTCTGGAAATTCTGATCTGCCAGGAAAACAGCCTGACGTCGCTGGATCTCAGCCGCTGTGCCTCGTTAAGAGATTTTTCATGTACCTATAATCAGCTGAAGTCGCTGGATCTGTCCGGAAAAAAGGATCTTACTCTTCTGGATTGCTATCAAAACAAACTGACCCGGCTGAATGTGACCGGCTGCTCCGCGCTGACCAGTCTTACCTGCAACGATAACCTGCTGACCGCACTGGATGTGAGCAGCTGTGTTTCACTCGAGCTGCTTGGCTGCGATCATAACAGCCTGACCGATTTAACCCTGGGGCAGCATCCGCAGCTGAACACGCTGTACGCCAATCATAATTCCCTTTCCCGGCTGGACGTGCGGGGATGCCCCGTTCTCTGCGGATACATGAATGAATACCCGCGGGAGGCCATTTATTCCTATGAGCAGTTCGGACAATGCTTCTGCTTCGATCCCGGTCTGACCATTATCGGGGATTATACCAGCACGCCGGGCCTGGACGGTGTGGCAATTACAGCAATCAATTTCCCGGACGATGCTTTCCGCACAGTGGTAAAAAACTTTGACCAGGACAACGACAATTTTCTGAGCGACGCCGAAATCGCAGCTGTGAAGAAAATCAGCTGCAGCAAACTGGGAATCGTTTCCATGAAAGGCGTGGAGCACTTTACGGCGCTGGAGTTCCTCCTCTGCTCCGGAAACCAGGGCCTGACTTCCCTGGATCTCAGCAAAAACACTTCGCTGACGCGGTTGTACTGCGAAAACTGCGCAATCGAAACGCTGAATACCACTAAGCTGACTGCGCTGACCGCGCTGCACTGCTTCAACAATAAGCTGAAAAAGCTGAATGTAACAAAGAATACGAAGCTGGAATCGCTGGACTGCTCACAGAACCATATTTCCGTTCTGGATATCAGGAAAAATACAAAGCTGGAGTCGCTGGGCATTGCCTCAAACCCGATCACCTCGATCGACCTCAGCAAAAATACGCATTTGCGGGAGATGTACTGCTATAAATGCCCGCTGACACAGCTGAACCTCGGCAAGTGCCGCAAACTGAGAGTACTCTGGTGCTGGCAGAACGCTTTTACCGCCCTGGATGTAACCGGGTGCCCGGATCTCTGCGAAATCATGAACACCACGAAGCGCGAAAAGGACGCCGAAAACGGATACGACCACTTCGCGGAGCAGATCAGAATCGACGCCGACGACAGGCTGACCGGGGATTACATCAGTGAATCCGGGAAGAACCCAACCAGGCTCAACGCGAAAAACGGCGTATACAGTCTTTCCGGCTCGAACGCCGCTCTGCTGAAACCCGCAAAAGCAACCCAGAGCATGCTGGAGATTGCCGACACGGTCCAGGCAAACGGAAAGACCTATAAGGTCACCGCCGTCGCAGACAAAGCCTGCAAAGGCCTGACGAAGCTGAAGACCGTTACCCTCGGAAAAAATGTGAAGGGCATCGGTAAGCAGGCTTTCGCCTCCTGCACCGCGCTGAAAACCGTGAAGGGCGGCGCGGCTGTCACGACAATCGGGGACAGGGCGTTCGCCGGCTGCAAAAAGCTGGACTCCTTCCCGAACCTGAGCAAACTGCAAAAAATCGGAAACGCCGCGTTCAGCGGCTGTACAGCTCTCAAAAACTTCTTCCTGGGCAGCAAGGTCACTTCCATTGGAAAAAGTGCATTCTACGGTTGCAAGGTCCTGCAAGCCATCACTGTCAGGACGACGAAGCTCACCGGCAAAAACACAGGCGAGAAATCCTTCTCCGGAATCCATAAGAAAGCTGTCTTCTCCTGCCCGAAGGGCAAGGTAAAAGCCTACGCCAGCTTGTTCAGGGCCTGCGGCGCCCCAAAGACGGCAATCTTCAAATAAACTCTGCGGTCTCTTTCCGTCAGTTCCCGGTTCAGAATCCCGGGAGCTGACGGAATTCTGCGGCAGTTTCCCGAATCTTCATATAAAAACCCCCGCTTTCTGCATCTCTGATGAGAAAGCGGGGGAATCGTCTGTACCAGTCAAATCCTGAACTTCTGGTTCGGTTCCACCGGTGTTTTGACTTTTTTCTCAGCCGAGCCCGTTCCTTCAGTGTTCCTGAAAGCCCGAAGCCCTTTGCCAATCAATTACTTCAGCTCGGCGAAGTACTTGATGGTGCGAACCATCTGGCTGGTGTAGCTGTTCTCGTTGTCATACCAGGACACGACCTGCACCTGATAGGTGTCGTCGTCGATCTTGTTGACCATGGTCTGGTTGGCATCGAACAGGGAGCCGTAGGTCATGCCGATAATATCGGAGGAAACGAGTTTCTCGGTGGTGTAGCCGAAGGACTCGGAGGTCTGGGCCTTCATGGCGGCGTTGATGGATTCCTTGGTCACATCCTTGCCCTTCACGACGGCCACCAGGATGGTGGTGGAGCCGGTGGGAACCGGGACGCGCTGGGCGGAGCCGATCAGCTTGCCGTTCAGCTCGGGGATAACCAGGCCGATGGCCTTGGCAGCACCGGTGCTGTTGGGAACGATGTTGGCGGCGCCGGCACGGGCACGCTGCACGTCACCCTTGCGCTGCGGGCCGTCCAGAATCATCTGGTCGCCGGTGTAGGCATGCACGGTGGTCATGATGCCGCTGACGATCGGATAGGCGTCGTTCAGAGCCTTGGTCATGGGCGCCAGGCAGTTGGTGGTGCAGCTGGCAGCGGAAATGACCTGATCTTCGGGCTTCAGGATGTTGTGGTTCACGTTGTACACGATGGTGGGCAGGTCATTGCCGGCCGGAGCGGAAATAACGACCTTCTTGGCGCCCGCTTCGATATGGGCCATGGCCTTGTCCTTGGAGGTGTAGAAGCCGGTGCACTCCAGCACGACGTCCACGCCCAGCTGACCCCAGGGGCATTCCTTCGCGTCCTTGATCGCGTAGATGATGATTTCCTTGCCGTCCACGATGATGGAATTCTCGGTGGCTTCGACAGTGTGCTTGTTCTCGCCGATGACGCCGCAGTAGCCCTTCTGCGCGGTATCATACTTCAGCAGATGCGCCAGCATGGCGGGGCTGGTCAGGTCATTGATGGCGACGACTTCGTATCCCTCGGCGCCGAACATCTGACGGAAAGCAAGACGGCCGATCCGACCGAAACCATTGATTGCGACTTTAACTGCCATGAAAAGGTACCTCCTTCAATCTAATCACTGGGGAAAACAGTCCCAACTGCAATCATACCTGTTTTTGGCGGATTTTGCAACTGTTTTTTTCGTTCTTTTCCTTTTTTTGCAAAGGGAATTTCATTGACTTCTGCGCCGCCGCATGGTATTCTTAGAGGAGCGGATGTGCGTACAAATAGCACGATCTAAAAATATGCAAGGAGGTTTTCGCTGTATGGAAAATATCCCCGTCATCAAACTGGGCCTTGTGGCAGTGTCCCGTGACTGTTTCCCCATCGCGCTGAGCGAGAAGCGCCGCGCCGCCATCGCCGCCAAATGCGGCCAGAAGGAACTGAATTTTGTCGAGATCAAGACCACGGTGGAAAATGAGAAGGACATGCTGAAGGCCGTGGAAGAGCTGAAGGCCAACGAGTGCAACGCCGCCTGCGTTTTCCTCGGAAACTTCGGTCCTGAAACGCCTGAAACCCTGGTCGCCAAATACTTTGACGGCCCCGTAATGTTCATCGCCGCCGCCGAGGGCGACGGAGACATGATCAACGGCCGCGGCGACGCATACTGCGGCATGCTGAACTGCTCCTACAACCTTGGCATGCGCCATCTGAAGGGCTATATTCCGGAATATCCCGTCGGCAACGCGGAAGAGCTGGCGGACAAGATCGCCGAGTTCATCCCGATCGCCCGCGTGATCGTCGGCCTGAAGAACCTGAAGATCATCACCTTCGGGCCCCGTCCTCAGGACTTCTTCGCCTGCAACGCTCCCATCAAGGGCCTGTATGAGCTGGGCATCGAAATCGAGGAGAACAGCGAACTGGATCTGCTGGTCAGCTACAAGGAGCATGCCGGAGATCCCCGGATTCCCGAAGTCTGCGCCGACATGGCGAAAGAAATGGGCGAAGGGAAGTACTATCCCGATATGAGCGAGCGCATGGCGCAGTTCGAGCTGACCCTGCTGGACTGGGCGGAAGCCCACAAGGGCGCCCGGAAGTACGTGGCCTTCGCCGACAAGTGCTGGCCCGCGTTCCCCAGCCAGTTCGGATTTGAGCCCTGCTACGTCAACAGCCGCCTGGCCAGCCGCGGCATTCCGGTTTCCTGCGAAGTGGATATCTACGGCGCTCTGAGCGAATACATCGGCGCCTGCCTGACCGGCGATGCCGTCACGCTGCTGGATATCAACAACTCCGTGCCGGAATACATCTACGACAAGGATATCAAGGGCAAGTTCGATTACGAGTTGCATGACACCTTCATGGGCTTCCACTGCGGCAATACGCCCAGCTGCAAGATGTGCGACAGCCGCGCCATCAAGTATCAGCTGATTCAGCACCGCCTGCTGGAGCCGGAAGGAAGCGAGCCGGACTTCACCCGCGGCACCCTGGAGGGCGATATCGCGGCCAGCCCCATCACCTTCTACCGCCTGCAGTGCGACAGCGAAGGCACCGTGCGGGCCTACATCGCCCAGGGCGAAGTGCTTCCCGTTGCCACCCAGTCCTTTGGCGGCATCGGCGTGTTCGCCATCAAGGAAATGGGCCGGTTCTACCGTCACGTGCTGGTGCAGAAGCGTTATCCGCATCACGGCGCCGTGGCCTTCGCCCATTGCGCGAAGCTGCTGTTCGAGGTGTTCAAGTACCTGGGCGTGCAGGATATCGCCTGGAATCAGCCCAAGTCCCTGCCGTATCCCACGGAGAATCCCTGGGCCTGATCCGTTCTGTTTCATTGATCCCGCCGGGCTGCCGCATGGCAGCCTGGTTTTTTTGTCTTCTTTTGTCATTTTCGTTAAGGTCCTGTTTCAGACCGGCTTCCGATCCGGTGCTCCTTTGAATCGGATATGGGCATTAATGTGGTATTTGTTTCCTGTTTTTTTCTATTTTTTCTTCCTTTATGGTTTGATTTGTGTCAATTTGTTTCAAAAGTTTGACTTTTGTGGGAATTCATGGTATAATGCCTTATCGATTCCGGACGCCTCCCTGCCGATTGCGATGACGGATGCCCGCTGCCCTTCCGGACAGCTTCACGATAGATTTTCCCGATTTCAGTCCCGGTTTCCGGTGCGGAAAGCCGCTTTCTTTAGAGCTCGCTTTCCACCGTGGCAGCGGAGGTGTACGTCTTGAACCAGAAATTTCTGATAACACATTATTATCACAGCGGGTTTTCCGTGGCAAACGGAGATACCCTGCTGGTGTTTGATTACTGGCGCGGAGAGGAAGGGGAACTGACCGGCGCGCTGGAGCTGACCGAGGAAAAACTGAAGCGTTTCGCGCATGTGGTGGTTTTTATCAGCCATGAACACGTGGACCATATGGATCCCATCGTCTTTACCTGGCGCGACTGGACCGACGTGACCTATATCGTGGCCTACGATATGCCCGTGGGTACCCGCGGCCGGCGCGTATCCCCCGGGGACCGGCTGTATCTGCGGGAGGATCTGAGCCTTTCCGTATTCGATTCCACCGATCTGGGCGTCAGCTTCCTGGTTGCCTTCCGCGGCTGCCGGTTTTTCCACGCGGGGGATTTAAATTTCTGGCACTGGCGGGAAGAATCCACCATGCAGGAAATCGAAGAAGCGGACGCGGAATTCCGGCAGGCGCTTCGTCCCCTGTGCAGGGAAGAAGTGGACGTGGCGTTTTTTCCGCTGGATCCCCGCCAGGGAGCCATGTTTGAAGCCGGCTGCAACGCCTTTATCCTTTCCGTCCGCCCGCGGCTTCTGATCCCCATGCATTATTTCCACCGGGCGGACGTGGCTGTGGAGTATTCCCGTACAGCCGGAAACAGGGCCACCGAAGTCCTCGCCATGCCTGAGCTGGCGGAAACCATCGTGCTGGAGCTGGATGATGAAGGTTATCTGAATATTTCCGCCGAGAGCGAAGAAGAGGAAGAAACCCCGGAAGTCCCCGAGCCTCCGGAAAACGAGGAAACGCTTTCCCGGGACAGTCCCTTCTTTGAGAGCGATCTGCCCCTGGCGCAGCTGGCAACCTCCGACGAAGAGGAGGAAGCATCCGCGAAACCCGAGTCTTCGGAATCCGGGGAATCCAATCCCTGAAAAGGCTTTGCCGAAAGAATTTCCACTGTTATCAACATGTTTTCCACAGTTCAGCTGTTATTATCCACAGGATTCCTAACAAGCCTCAATTCGTTGATTTTCCTCACTTTCTGACTTTTGCTTTTCCACAAAGCCCGACTGATAACCCTTCTCAGGCTGTGGAAAACCGCCCGCCGCTGAAAAACAACGGCGGGCGGTTTTTGATTCGGTTTTTCGGAAAAAGCACCGTTCATTCCGGGATCTGTCCGGATTCCGGCACCGGGAATGCACGGCCCAGGCACATGGAATAAAACCACCGTTCCCGGACCGGCTGACCCGTCACAATCCATTCTTCCCGGATTTCTCCCGCTTCTTCTTCCGTAAATACGCCCCGTGCCGTCATGCGTTCCTTTTCCTCCCGGATCACGCGGGAAATCGCTTCCTGATTTTCCCGGAGAGGTTCCAGGGGAATCAGGGACAGGAACCGGTGTGTCAGCGTGCCGCGGCGCGCGGCGGTGATCTCCTCCGGAATCTCGTTCATAAAGGCCGGCAGATCTTCCGTTTCATACCGGAGCAAGGCCCTCCGGAATCTCTCCGGAATCCTTTTGTCGTCCATCGTCTCCTCCGGTTTTCCCCCCGGCAGGGAATTTTCCGCGTGCCGGATAATCCGGGTCACAGAGGTTTTTCGCAGGGTCCGGTTTTCCCCGAAAACAGCTTCTTTTGTCCACAGTTCTTCCACAGGAGGCATATCCGCCAGTGATTCAAGCCAGTTCTCCAGATTGTTGAAAACCTTCTCTTTTTCCACAACTTTTTGTTGATTGGCCTCGAAAGTCCTTATTTTTCAACAGGTTTCGCCCTGTGGACAACTTGTGGATGATTGTCCCCGTCCGGCGTCTGGCAGAGCCGGCATCACCCAATCCAGATAAGATTCCGTCGCTACGATGGTTTTTTCGCCGGCGGAACTCCTGCCGCGGCGCCTTCTGCCCATAAATGTTTCACGTGAAACATTTCACTTATGCTCATTCTCCCTCCGTTTCCATCGAAAAATCCGGCTCGGCAAGGCGCAGTTTTTCTTCCTCCCGCCCTTCGGTCGTCAGCTCCATGCATCCGAGTCCTTCCTTCGCTGACACCGCGTATTCCCGATGACTCCGGTCGTCCTCCAGATCACTCCGGTCGGTACAGGTAATAAAGGTCTGAAAGGCATCGATTTCAGACAGAAGCCTTGTCCGGCGCGTACGGTCCAGTTCGCTCATGACGTCGTCCAGCAGCAGCACCGGGCTTTCCCCGCCCATATGCTTCAGCGCTTTCATCTGCGCCAGCTTCAGGCTCAGCGCCGCTGTGCGGATCTGCCCCTGGCTCGCGAACAGTTTCATATTTTTTCTGTTCAGCGTCAGCTGCAGATCGTCCCGGTGCGGCCCAACTGAAGTGATTCCCAGGCGAATATCCTCCTCCCGGTTTTCCCGAAGCTGTTCCCGCATATGGACGGCAGTCCCCTCCGTTTCCTTCAGGGAACAGTGATAGGACATCTGAAACAATTCTTCCTCCCGCCCTGAAATACCCTGATAGGTATCCCGGGCCAGGCCGGAGAGCAGAGAAACGACTTTCAGTCTTTCGCTGATGATGATTTCCGCGTTCTGCGCCATGGCGTTCTCAAAATCCTCCAGCATGCGCCTGTCCGCGGCCGGATTCTGATGCAGCGTTTTCAGAATGGCGTTCCGCTGCTCCATACCCGCTCTGTACTGCTGAAGCGCAATGAAATAAGACCGGTTTACCTGGCTGATCATCATATCCAGATACCGCCGGCGCGGAGACGGCCCTTCCTTGATCAGGCTGAGATCCTCCGGGGAAAAGATCACGCACTGCAGGCATCCCATCAGTTCCGAAAACCGACCTATTTTTTTTGAATCGATCTGAATCGTTTTTTTTTGCCCTTCCTCCCGGGATAAACGGATCGCTATTTCCCGGCGTCCGCTTTCTCCGCGGACGGTGACGCGGCACAAAGCTTCCTTTTCTCCGCTCTGAATGACGTTCTGGTCTGACGCGATCCGGTGGGATTTTCCCAGAGCACAGTAATGAACAGCTTCCAGGAGATTCGTTTTCCCGGAGCCGTTGGGTCCGAAAAAAAGATTGACGCTTTCATGGGGATAAAGCGTCAATTCCGAATAATTCCGGAAATGGGATAACCTGATCTTTTCAATCTTCATGGTTAGCTGAAAACGCCCAGTTACTGGAACACCCGGACCGGCAGAATCAGATACAGATATTCGTCTCCGTTCTGCGGAGTAACGACACAGGGGCTGACATTGGTGTTGAACTTCATGCACAGGTCGTCTTCCGTGACGTTCCGGATGATATCCGCGATATATCGCGCGTTGAAAGCGATGTCAATCGGATCTCCTATCAGCGAAGCTTCCATTTCCTCTTCCACGTTTCCCAGTTCGGCATTGGAGGAAATCCGCAGCACGTCCGGCTGGAAGCTCATTTTAATCAGATTGTTCTTTCCCTCCCGTGCCATCAGGCTCGCCCGGTCGATTGCGTTCTGCACCGACAGACGGTCCGCTTTTGCTTCCGTGCGGAATTCAGTGGGCAGAATACGGCGGTAATCAATATATTCTCCGGCCAGCAGGGAAGAGAAAATCTGAATATTTCCGAAATTCCACTGCATCCTTCCCTTATCGATCAGCATGGTGCAGAAAGCTTCGTCATCCGGCAGAATGCGCGCCAGTTCGTTCAGCACCTTGCCGGGGATAATCGCCTTGATGATATCCTGGCCTTCCGGAAGATCGAAAGGCTGAAATACTTTCTGCATGGAGAGGCGGAATCCGTCCAGCGCCACAAGGCGGGCTTCCTGACGGCTGACCTCCAGCAGACTCCCGGTCAGAATCTGACGGCTCTCATCCGTAGCTACCGCGAAGCTGACATGGGAAATCATTTCCTTCAGCCGGTTCTGAGGGATTTTGATGACCGTGCCTTCCTTCAGCCCTGTCACCTCCGGATATTCCGCCGCGTTCATGATGGCCAGGGAACTCCTGTTTTTCATGCAGCGGATCAGCGCGGACCGGTGATCCGTAACGGAAATATGCACGTCGCCGACAGGCATTTTACGAATCAGCTCGTTAAACAGGCGCCCCGGGAAAACAGCCTGCCCTTCTTCCTCGATCATGGCAGCGTTTGTATACTCGATCGTAATGGATCCGTCCGAGCAGGTAAGCTGCACCCGGCTGTCCGCAGCAGAAATCAGCACTCCTTCCAGAATTTGCTTGGCAGCCCGCGGCGCGAGCGCCCGGGTAACGGTATTGAGTCCTTCCAGAAGGTCCTGAGAGTTCATCGTAAAGATCATGGATTCAACTTCTTTCGTTTCAGTATTTCGTTTCTGGTTTTCTCTGCTTTTCTCTTTTGCCTGCGTCTGAAAAACGGAACCGGAAGAAGGATATAACAGTATATATCTTTCCTCGTAGTCATCATAGAAGCTGTGAAAACGGTGGAAAACCCGCGTGGCGCCGGAAATACATGGATTCCGGATTGTGCAAAAGATTGTGTAAACATCGGGAGTTATCAACAATCTATCCCTTTATTATTCCATCCGCGGGAAAGGGATTCCTTCTTTCATTCCTTCTTTCGCCCGAAAAAAGAACCGGGATACATTTTTTTGACCGTTTTTCTGCCGGAAAACAGATTGATTCGGAGAAAAAGCGGACAGGTTTTCCACTGAACGCAGGAAATTCACATCCTGTGAATTGCGCGCATGTGGAAGAAACAGCACCCATGGTTTATGATTGCCTGATTCTGATTACGTCCAGATTCTTCCGGAAGTATTCCACGCCGCTGTACAGCGTGATCACCGCAACCCACACGGCGAGAACGGCGCTGACCCAGTGGGTAAACGCGGGGAGATCGAAAGCCAGGAGAAAAATAATCAGAATCATCTGGCTGACCGTTTTGATTTTGCCGGCCATGCCGGCGGCGATTACTTTTCCCTTTGTGACAGCGATCATGCGAAGTCCGTCCACACTGAGTTCCCGTGAGATAATCAGCACGACCAGCCAGGCAGGAAGCAGTCCCCGATGGATCAGCATGATCATGGTGGAAAGTACCAGCAGTTTGTCCGCCACAGGATCGATGAACTTTCCGAAATCCGTGATCAGATGATGCTTCCGGGCTAAATACCCGTCCAGATAGTCGGTGAAGGAGGCAAGGCAGAACACGGCCAGGGCAGTCCAGCGGCACCAGGGAGCAGAGCCGTAAAGAAGGCCCACTATGACCGGAATGCAGCATACCCGGAGAATACTCAGTTTATTCGGCAGATTCATAAGGCTTCCCCCATCAGATCATACGGATGCGCGCCGGTAATGCGGACCGGGATAAAGCGGCCGGTTTCCGGTTTCAGCGCTCCGCAGTCAATCAATATTTCACCGTCGGTTTCCGGTGCTTCCCGCTCACTGCGGCCGAGACAGGTTTTCCCGTCCGGATGAACGTCTGTGATCAGCACCTTCTCAATCTGACCGACTCTTGCCTGATTCCGCTTCAGAGAAATCCGCTGCTGGAGGGTCATCAGCCGGTCATACCGTTCCTGTTTGACCGATTCCGGAATCTGATCGGGCATCCTGGCCGCGGGCGTATCCTCTTCCGGAGAATACATGAAAGCACCGAGCCGGTCAAATTCTGTTTCTTCCACAAAATCCAGCAGCTCCCGGAACTGATCTTCGGTTTCACCCGGGAAGCCGACAATCAGGCTGGTGCGCAGGGTAAGACCCCGCTCCCGCGCGCCCCGGACACAGCGCAGAATATCCTCCCGCGTACCCCGGCGGTGCATGCGGCGCAGAATGTCCGCGTTGATATGCTGCACGGGAATATCCAGATAGGAACAGACGCCGGGGGTGTCCGCCAGCAGATCCAGCAGCTCCTCGCTTGTCTCATCCGGGTAGCAGTACAGCGTCCGCAGCCATTCCACGCCTTCAATCGCCGCCGCTTTTTTCATCAGTACGGGCAAAGCGGAAGGACCGCCCTTGTCCGTACCGTACCGGGTGGTATCCTGGGCCACGAAAATCACTTCCCGCACCCCTGCGGCGGTCAGGGACGCGGTTTCCCGGAGAATTGCGTCCTCCTTCCGGCTCCGGTAGGGGCCGCGGATCAGGGGAATGGCACAGAAGGTGCACCGGTTGGAGCATCCTTCCCCGATGCGTACATAGGCCGAGTAAAAAGGAGTGGTCAGCATCCGGGACTGTTCAAAATATCCGTAGTCGTCCCGGCAGAGACTCATACGGGTTCCCTGCATGGCCCGATCGATGGCTTCCGCCAGGTGCGCGTACTGATTGACGCCCATCAGCAGGTCGATTTCCGGGATTTCCCGCAGGAGCTCCTTTTCATACCGCTGGGCGAGACAGCCGGTAACCACCAGTAGCTTGCAGCTGCCGGCCTGTTTGTACAAAGCCATTTCACAGATCGTATCGATGGATTCCTCCCGGGCGGACTCGATAAACCCGCAGGTGTTGACCAGCAGGATGTCCGCCTCTTCCGGACGGTCCGTGAAACGGTATCCGTGATCCCGCAGCAAACCCAGGGCGGATTCGGTATCCACCCGGTTTTTGTTGCAGCCCAGGGAGATGACGCCGACAGAATAGGACATAACCGCCAACCCTTCTCTTTCCGGATCGATTTCCGCTGAACAGTTTCGTGATCCAATTGATTTACCGGAGGCAAATCAGGCAATCCTGCGTATTCGCTGCTGAAATGAATGAATCCGGAAACCAAATCCGGGATGTAGTATATCATGTTTCCGGTATTTTGAAAAGAATTGGACAAAAAAGGAGCATTTCCTATATAATAACGCCGGACGTTTCAGTGCTTTCCGGTAATTACCGGAACAGTGACCGATGAAAAAGCGGATGAGGAAACGGATATGAAAGAAGTATTTCTGCTGGTGGACGGGAACAGCCTGATGCACCGGGCGTTTCACGCCCTTCCCCTGATGGATGCGGACGGAACCTATACCAACGCGGTATACGGTTTTCTGAGCATGCTGCTGAAAGTGATCAAAGAAGAAAACGTGCAGTACCTGGCGGTCTGTTTCGACGAGCACGGTCCCACCTTCCGCCATACGATTTACGCGGATTACAAGGCCGGCCGGGCGGAAACGCCCCCGGAGCTGCGGCAGCAGTTCGGCACGATTCTTTCTCTGCTGGACGACATGGGTATCCGCCGGTATTCCCTGCAGGGCTGGGAGGCGGACGATCTGCTCGGAACCCTGTCGCTGATGGGGCAGGAGGCCGGCGCCGCCCCGCTGCTGCTGACCGGGGACAGGGACGCGCTGCAGCTGGTGGGCGGCGGCACGGAGCTGATGTTTACCCGGAAGGGTATCTCCGAAACCATCCGGTTTACACCTTCGAAGGTATATGAGGAATACGGTTTCACCCCGGAGCAGGTGACGGACTGGAAGGGCCTTGCCGGGGATTCCAGCGACAATATTCCCGGGATTCCGGGGGTGGGGGACAAAACCGCGGTCAGGCTGCTGCAGGAATACGGAACCCTGGAAAAGGTGCTGGAAAATGCCGGTAACGTGAAAGGAAAGCTGGGAGAGAAGCTGACCGTCTGGGCAGATCAGGCCCGGTTCTGCAAGCAGCTGGCGACCATCCGGCGGGACGCGCCGGTGGAATTCAGCCTGAACGCCTGCTCCCTGCCGGATCTGAAGCAGGGGATTCCCGCCCTGAAAAAGCTGAAGCTGAACAGCATTATCCGCCGCATCGAAAGCGGGGAAGGCGCCGGAAACGGAGAGGCCCTGCCGGGAGCGGAAGAGCAGGGGGTCCTGAAGAGTCTGTCCTTCGAACCGTGGGAAAACCTGGAAACGCCGGACCAGATCAGGGAATGGATCCGGCGGGAAACAGAGAATCCGGAGGAGGGCGGTCCGCTGTGCCTGTTCATGGATGAAATGAAAATCACCCTGGCCCGGGAAAACGGCCGTCGGGCGCAGGCGGCCCTGGGCGGGGATCTGCTGACGCCGGGGCTTGCGCCGGAAGAGGTGCTGGAAGTGATAGCGCCGGCGCTGGCCGGCGGAACCGCTGTGGTGCACGACGGAAAGAAATGGCTGCATACGCTCAGCCGGTACGGGCTGCCGCTGCCGGAGGGCTTCGGCTGGGATACGATGCTGGGGGGTTATCTGCTGAATCCGCAGGAGAAAAGCTACCGGCTGAAAAACCTGTTTCCCGACGCGGAAGAGGACGCGTCCGCCCTCTGCTCCCTGGCCTGCCGGCAGCGGGAGCAGGTGGAGAGGGACGGGATGATGACCCTGATGCGGGAGGTGGAGCTTCCGCTGAGCGCGGTGCTGTTCCGGATGGAAAAGGAAGGCTTTGCCGTGGACGCCGTGTTCCTCCGGGAACTGGGGAAAAAGTATACCGCGGAGATCGAGGAAACCCGGAAAAAGGTGATCGAGGCCTGCGGGGGGAGATCCTTTAACCTGAACAGCCCCCAGCAGCTGGGGGAGGTGCTCTTCGATGAACTGAAGCTGCCCCACGGGAAAAAGACCAGCCGCGGTTATTCCACCTCCGCGGAGGTGCTGGAAAATCTCCGGTGGGAAGCTCCGGACGTGATCGAACCCCTGCTGCGCTACCGCCAGCTGACGAAGCTGAACGGTACGTATGTGGAAGGACTGCTGCCGCTGCTGGACAGGAACAGCCGGGTACACTCCACCTTCGACCAGACGGCTACGGCCACCGGCAGAATCTCCTCCTCGGAGCCGAACCTGCAGAATATTCCGGTTCGCACCGAGGAAGGAAAAGAAATCCGGCAGGCTTTCCTGCCCCGGGAGGGATGGGTGCTGCTGGACGCGGACTACAGCCAGATTGAGCTGCGGCTGATGGCGCATTTTTCAGGGGACGCGGCGATGGTGGACGCTTTCCGGAACGGGGAGGATATACACGCCCGGACCGCCAGCGAAATCTTCGACGTGCCGCCGGAATGGGTTACGCCTGAACTGCGCAGCCGGGCCAAGGCGGTGAACTTCGGCCTGATATACGGAATCAGCGGTTTCGGCCTGAGCCGGAATACCGGGGTGAGCCGGAGGGAGGCCGGGGAGTTCATTGCCCGGTACTTCGAAAAATACCCGGGAGTGAAGCGTTTCATGGATGAAAGCGCTTCTGAAGGCGCGCGGCGGGGCTATGCCCTGACCCTGATGGGCCGGCGGCGGTATCTGCCGGAGCTGCAGTCCCCCAAGGCTCCGATCCGGGAGTTCGGAAAGCGGGCGGCCATGAATACGCCGGTGCAGGGGACGGCCGCGGATATCATCAAGCTGGCCATGGTGCGGGTGGATCAGGCGCTGCGGGACAACGGGTTGCGGAGCCGCCTGATTCTCCAGGTGCACGACGAGCTTCTGCTGGAGTGCCCGCCGGAGGAGGCGCAGCAGGTGTCCGGGCTGCTGCGGCAGGCCATGGAGGAAGTGATCACCCTGCGGGTGCCGTTGGTCGCGGAGGTCCATCAGGGGGCGAACTGGGCGGAGGCGAAGTGACGCGCCGAATTTGACTTTTTCCGCGCAGCGTGGTACATTTAAACGGTTTCCGGGAGGTTCCCGGAAGCAAAATGAAAAATCGAGGAAGAGAAAAATGCTGGAGTACAAGTTCGACACGCAGCTCCTGATCGACGGGGAAAATCTGGATGAGGACGAGATCAACGATTATTTTACCAACAACCTGAAGGGCGACTGCCTGCTGGCCGTGGGGGACGAGGATCTGATCAAGATTCATTTCCACACCAACGAGCCCTGGGAAGTACTGAAATACTGCGCGAGTCTCGGAGAGATCTACGACGTGGTGGTGGAAAACATGGAACGGCAGGAGAACGGGCTGCCGGGATAAAGGGCGGAAGACAGAGGATACAGGCCTCCGAATGTTTCACGTGAAACATGGGGGCCTGTATTTATTTTGTTCTTCCCTTGTATTTCAACGCTTCGGAGGGTATACTGTCTCTATTCATCGACCCGTGGGGAACACGGGTATATATAAGGAGGAAATGGATATGAAGAAATGGATTGCTCTGCTTCTGGCTGTGATGATGATCGTTCCGGCCTTTGCCTTTGCGGACGATATGCCCGTGGTAAAGATCGGCGTCTATGAACCCGCGTCCGGTGACTCCGGTGCCGGCGGCAAGCAGGAAACCCTGGGCGTGCAGTACGCCAACGCGAAGACCCCCACCGTGACCATCGGCGGCGTCGAATACAAGGTTGAGCTGGTGATGGCGGACAACGGTTCCTCCACGGACAAGGCTCCCTCCGCGGCGCAGCAGCTGGTTTCCGCCGGCGTCAGCGTGGTGCTGGGCTCCTACGGCTCCGGCGTGTCCATTGCCGGCTCCCAGTATTTCAAGGATGCCAACATCCCCGCCATCGGCCTGACCTGCACCAACCCTCAGGTGACCGCGGGCAACAGCCACTATTTCCGCGTATGCTTCCTGGATCCCTTCCAGGGCACCGTTCTGGCCAACTACGCCTCCAAGGAGCTGGGTGCTTCCACGGTGTACTGCCTGGGCGAGCTGGGCAATGACTACGACCAGGGCCTGATCACCTACTTCAAGCAGGCGTTCGAAGGCCTGGGCGGCACTGTTATTAAGGAAGACTTCCCCACCGGCACGGCGGACTTCACCTCCTACCTGACCAATGCTTCCATGTACAGCGCGGACGTGTTCTTCTGCCCCGTGTCCATCGCCTATTCCACCCAGATCATCCAGCAGGCTGCCGCGCAGGGTCTTGAAATCGCCATCCTCGGCGGCGACACCCTGGACTCCAACGTGGTCGCGGACGCCGACAAGGGCACCAACGTTAAAGTCATTATCACCACCTTCTATCAGGAAGGCGCGAACGCGGAATTCGACGAAGGCTTCAAGGCCTGGCTGAACGAGAATCCCGACATGCTGACCAACAACGGCGGCAACGACGTGATTTCCGCCGTGTCCGTGATGGGCTATGACGGATACTACATGGCTCTGGCTGCCCTGCAGGCTGCCGGTTCCATCGACGGCGCCGCGGTGATGGCCGCGCTGCCCTCTGTCGAGATCGACGGCGTATCCGGCCACATCAAGTTTGATGACACCGGCGACGCCATCCGGACTTCCGCCTTCGTCAAGACGGTGGATACCGCGACCGGCGAATGGCTGTTCGTGACCGAGCAGACCGTCGATTAAGGCTTTTTCGGGGCCTGGTCCCCTCTGCGGCGGAGACAGCGTTGCCTCCGCCGCGTTTCGTGTTTTTATGCTGTGTCTGCTGACTGACGGATTGGGAAACCGGATTCGTCATGCAGTATAACTGGAAAGGGTGTGTTCCGACCGTGTGGGATACTGTATTCCCTTATCTTCTGTCCGGCATTTCCGTGGGCGGGCAGTACGCGCTGATTGCCATCGGTTACACCATGGTGTACGGCATTCTGCGCCTGATTAACTTTGCCCACGGCGACGTGTTCATGGTGGCGGGCATCGTGATGGTCTATATCGCCGCTTCCGGCCTGCCGCTCTGGCTGTGCATTCCGCTGGTACTGCTGATCACTGTGGGAATAGGCTTTCTGATCGAGCGCGTGGCATACAAGCCCCTGCGCTCCGCGCCGCGGATGTCCGTAATGATTTCCGCGATCGGGGTGAGCTATACCCTGCAGAATCTGGTGCTGTACATTACCGGCGGTCTGAACAAACAGTATCCCACGATTCCGTGGATTTCGGAAACCGTGGTGATCGGACCGGCCAAAACCAAGCTGGTGACGGTGGTGACGCCCTTCCTGGTGATTTTGCTGGTGTTCGCGCTGGTGACCCTGATCAACAAAACGAAGATCGGCATGGCCATGCGGGCGGTTTCCAAGGACTTTGAAACCAGCCAGCTGATGGGCATCAAAATCAACAACGTGATTTCCGCCACATTTATCATCGGTTCCTTCCTGGCGGGAGTAGGCTCCGTGCTGTACTTCACGAACTATCCGACCGTGATTCAGACCTCCGGCGCCATGCCGGGCCTGAAGGCTTTTGTGGCGGCGGTATTCGGCGGCATCGGCTCGATTCCCGGGGCGGTGATCGGCGCCTTTATCATCGGCGTCATGGAAAACATCATCAAAGGACTGGACGTGATCCTGTTCAAGGCGGGCATCACCAGCGGGCCGCTGGGTCTGGCCACGTTCTCGGACGCGTTCACGTTTGCGCTGCTGATCATCATTCTGGTGGTGAAACCCACCGGTCTGTTCGGCGAAAAAGTGACGGACAAGGTGTGAGGTGAGCGGAATGAAGACAACAAAATCCAAAGCTCCGATGATCGTCACGATCGTCGTGATCGCGGCGATTTACGCGGCGGTGTTTATCGCGGAGCAGATCCTGCCGCCGACGTCCATGCTCTTTACGGTGCTGAAAAAAGGCGCGACCTACGCCCTGGTGGCGGTATCCATGAACCTGCTGAACGGCTTCACCGGGATCTTTTCCCTGGGACAGGCGGGCTTTATGCTGATCGGCGCCTACGTATACGGCATCTTTACCATTCCGCTGGAAGCGCGGCCGCAGGTGTATCAGTATTTTGACGGCGGCCTGGTGCAGTTTACGGTGCCGCTGGTGATCGCGATGATTTTCAGCGGCCTGGCGGCGGCCTTCTTCGCCTTCCTGATTGGCCTGCCCGTGCTGCGGCTGAAGAGCGACTACCTGGCCATCGCCACCCTCGGCTTCGCGGAAATCATCCGGGCGATTTTCCAGTGGAACGGCCTGGGTCCGGTGACCAACGGCAGCAACATGCTTCGCTCCTTCCCGACCTTCAACGATTTCAACATTACGGACGGGCAGGGGAACGTGACGGTATACCTGTCGACGCTGGTGCCGTTTATCATGTCCGGCGTCTGTATTCTGCTGATTGTTCTTCTGATCCATTCCAGCTATGGCCGCGCCCTGAAGGCGATCCGGGACGATGAGGTGGCCGCGGAAGCCATGGGCATCAATCTGGCGCATCACAAGCGGCTGGCCTTCTGCGTTTCTTCCTTCTTTGCGGGGGTGGGCGGCGCCATGCTGGCCATGTATCAGACTACGGTGCAGGCCAAGAGCTTTACCTCAGCCATGACCTATGAAATTCTGCTGATTGTGGTTATCGGCGGCATCGGATCCGTGACCGGCAGCGTGCTTTCCTCCTTCCTGTTCGTGGCCTGCTCGGAATGGTGGCTGCGCTTCCTGGATGAGAAGCAGATGATCGGGGACTTCGAGGTTCCCCTGCTGCGCAACGGCTTCCGGCTGGTGGTGTTCTCCCTGATCATCATGATTGTGGTGCTGTTCTTCCGCCGTGGTATTATGGGCGACCGGGAACTCTGGGATCTGAAGTTTTCCGGGAAAGAACGGAAAAGGAGGGCGAAGGAATGAACGGCGAACAGAAGCTGCAGACGCCGCAGGAAGTGAAAAACGTCCTGCGCCTGGAAAATATCACCATGCAGTTCGGCGGCGTGGTGGCCATCAATAACCTGAGCCTGGACGTGAACCAGGGAGAAATCGTCGCCCTGATCGGTCCCAACGGCGCCGGAAAGACGACGGCCTTCAACTGTGTGACCGGCGTTTACGAGCCCACCAACGGTAAGGTATACTTCAACGGCCGGGTGATCGTGGCCAACCATCCCAACGGGAAAATGGCCCGGCAGTATGGCGGCATCAACGGGGAAATGTATCTGAAGGAAAAGCCGGTGGTTCACACGCCGGATAAGATTACCGGCATGGGTATCGCCCGGACGTTCCAGAATATCCGGCTGTTCTCCAGCCAGACGGCCTTCGACAACGTGCTGATCGCCACGCATCTGCGCCGGACCAGCAATATGCTGACCGCCACCTTCCGGCTGAACGCCCGGGAGGAGAAGCGGAACCGGGAGAAAACGACGGAGCTGCTGGAAATCGTAGGCCTGTCGGACGTGGCGAACGAGAAGGCCACCTCGCTGCCGTACGGAAAACAGCGGCGGCTTGAAATCGCGAGGGCGCTGGCTACCGGGCCGACCCTGCTGCTGCTGGACGAGCCGGCGGCGGGCATGAATCCCCAGGAGACGGACGAACTGGGCGAGTTCATTGTGGACATCAAGAACCGCTTCAACCTGACGGTGTTCATGATCGAGCATCATATGAACCTGGTGATGGATATATCCGACCGGATTTATGTGCTGGACTTCGGGAAGCAGATTGCGGAGGGAACGCCGGAGGAAATCCAGAAGAATCCCGTGGTCATCGCGGCGTATCTGGGGGTGGAAGACGAATGAGCCTGTTGAAAGTTACCAACCTGGTGGTCAGCTACGGCGGCATAGAGGCGCTGAAGGGTATCTCCTTCGAGGTGGAACAGGGCCAGATCGTTACGCTGATCGGCGCCAACGGCGCCGGAAAAAGCACGACGCTGCGGACCATTTCCGGCCTGGTGGCCCCCCGGGACGGCCGGATCTATTTCGAGGGCCGGGATATTACGGACTACAACACCCAGAAGATCGTGGAAACCGGCATAGCCATGGTGCCGGAGGGACGCCGCGTGTTTCCGAACCTGACGGTGCTGGAAAATCTCCGGATCGGTGCCTACCTGCGCAAGGACAAGGAAGTCATCGAAGAGGATATCAACTATGTGTATGACCTGTTTCCCCGGCTGAAGGAACGTTCCTGGCAGCTGGCGGGCACGCTTTCCGGCGGAGAGCAGCAGATGCTGGCGGTGGGCCGCGCCGTGATGACCCGGCCGAAGCTGATTATGATGGACGAGCCCAGCCTGGGCCTGGCCCCGCTGGTGGTGAAGGATATCTTCCGGATTATTCAGACGCTGAAGGGTACGGGAATGACCGTGCTGCTGATTGAGCAGAACGCCAACGCAGCCCTGCATGCCTGCGATTATGCCTACGTGATGGAAACCGGGCGGATCACCATGACCGGCACCGGCGATGAACTGCTGGCCAGCGAGGCGATTCAGGAAGCGTACCTGGGAAAACAGGCGGACAAACCCGCCAGGTCCTGAATTCATGACCCGCTCTTCACAGAGTATGACAGGAGAGAACAGACAGAATGAGCAGACTCGGAGATCTGATCCGCACGGAGCGGATCCGGCAGAAACTGACCCCGAAGCAGGTGGCGCGGAAATGCGGCGTCAGCGAAAGCTATCTGCTGGCGGTGGAGGCAGGCACGCGGATTATCGCGGATGATCAGGCCCGCCGGATTCTGAAGACTATCGGTCTGAAGCAGCAGAACGAGGCGGAATTTACCCTGGACGATATCGCGGCCACGGTGGATCTGACCCAGGTGCAGCCCCGGCTGGCTCAGGCGGTCCAGAAGGTCCGGAAGCCGGAGGCCGAAAAGGTAGCCTCCGATCTGGATCAGGAAAAGGACGAGGGCGTGGCGGGAAGCGTCTGGCTGGACGCGCTGCAGAGCGTGCTAAAACGCGTGCCTGTGATGAACGCGGTGATGAAGCCAGTCAGTTACCGGTTGGTGCCGGTGGAAAACGGACGCATCGAAGGCGCGAACCCGGACAAGGTTTTCTATTATCTGGCGCCGGACGACAGCATGCGCGGCTTCCGGATTCATCGGGGAGATATCGTGCTGACCGTGCCGGCGCAGAGTCCGGTGGACGGAGCGGTGATGCTGCTGAATTACAACGAGCACCGGTATCTGCGGAAAATCAAGGTGCTGGATGACCGGCACGTGATGCTGCAGTCCTACGACCGGGAATATGCGGCGGAGACGGTGGAGATCAGCGACGTCGGCTTCCTTTCCAGAGCTGTGCAGGTGCTGTTTGAACTGCAGTAGGAACGCTGCAATATATTCCTCCGGCATTTGCCGGGGGTTTTTCATCAGTGCCCTGAAACCGAATTGTGAAATCCATGTTAAAAAGCGGGAAAAACGCTTTTGGAACCGTAGCGGAATGTGTATCCTGTTCCTGCCGGGAATAAAACGGTAAAACGATAAAGGAAAGGAATGAGCTACATGAAACGGGCAATGGCATGGATAACAGCAGGGTTGATGCTGCTCGCTTTAATTCCCTGCAGCGGAGGAGAGGAGCTTTCCGCCTTAGACGCGTTCGGGATTCTGGCGGACACTGTCGAAAATAGCAACCAGCCTGATGATATTGCGGAGGAAATACTCGAACGGGTGATGGCAGGCGCGTTTGCGCCGACAAAAAATGATGCGGACGCGGAGCTGCTTGCAGCGGAACTGCCGAAGCTGAGTGGTGTTACTGCTGCGGATGTTACCGCTTACGCGTCACGGCATGGGCTCCGGACCGCACAGGTGCGGAATCTGTATTATAAAGCCCTGGCGGCTGCGCTGAGCGCGGAGATTCGGGTACACCCTGCTTCCGGGGAAAAATACAGGGGAGCGCAGGAGATTCTGGCTTTGTTTCTGGAAATGGAAGAAACGGAAGAATCTTCCATGAAGCGGAATGAGCTCAGGGGCAATATTACATCAGAGGAACGTCGGGAAATGGCGGATGCCTTGAATCTGCCGGAAAGCTTTATCAGTTTTCTGATTATGAATGAGCAATGGAATGACGAGGACTGGCGGAATGATGAGGACTGGATGGCATCCGTTCCAATGGGAGAGTCGGCGCCTGACAATGATATAACCGTGGGGAGCCGTGACGCGGATGGCTCGACGCTGATTGCCGATATGCAGGAGCGTCTGATTGCTCTGGGTTATTTGCAGGGGAAGGCCAACGGCGTTTTCAGCCTGCGCACACAGCGGGCTCTGCTGGAATATCAGGCGGCAAATGGGCTGAAAACGAATGGAATCTATGATAAACTGGTGTATAATCAACTGATAAACGGGAACAATGTAGCGCGCTGGGAATATCAGCATAATTTCTGGGACACCGACGATATGAGTGATTCAGGGGACACACCGTACACGCCGGACACGCCAGACACGCCGGATACGCCGGACAGCCCGGATACGACTGAAAAACCGGATACGCCAGACAGCCCGGATCCGACTGAAAAACCGGATACGCCGGACAGCCCGGATACGCCGGACACCCCGAAGCCGACAAAAAAGCCCAAGCCTACGGAGAAGCCGGACACTCCCGATACGCCGGACACCCCGGACAGCCCGGATCCGACTGAAAAACCGGATACGCCGGACAGCCCGGATACGCCGG
>CAMKJS010000015.1 GCA_946413245.1 uncultured Clostridia bacterium | reverse complement strand
TGAGGGGCAGGCTGTCGTTGATGCCGTCGCCCATATAGCCGACGATGTGGCCGTTCGACTGGAAGGCCTTGACGACGCGCTGCTTCTGATAGGGAGAAAGCTTGGAGAAGATATGGCATTTCCCGCAGGCTTCCTTCAGTTCCTCGTCGTTCATGGCTTCCACGCCGGCGCCGGTGAGCGTGTACTCCGTATCGATGCCCAGCCGGCCGCAGATGGCGACGGCCACGCCCTCGTTGTCGCCGGTGAGGACGACGGTGCGCACGCCGTTCTTCTGCAGGGCGGCGATAGCTGAACCGGCGGAGGGCTTCGGCGGATCCAGGAAGCCGATAAAGCCGATCAGCACCATATCGCTTTCGTCCCCGACGCCGAAGGTGTCCACGTTGTGCACTTCGTTCTTCTGGGCCACGGCGATGACGCGGATGCCTTCCGCGTTGTTTTCGTCCGCGATCTTCTGCGCGCCGGCAATCAGCTCAGGCGTAATGGGCTTCACTTCGCCGTCGATCTCGATGAAGGAGCAGATCGACAGCATCTCTTCCACGGCGCCTTTGGTGATCAGCTGGCGCTTGCCGTTCTTGTCCCGCAGGACCACGCTCATCCGGCGGCGGCTGAAATCGAAGGGGATCTCGTCTTCCCGGACATACGCTTCCTTCAGCCAGGAAAGGTCTTCCTTTTCCGCCCGGCTGATGATGGCCAGATCCATCAGGTTCTTCAGGCCGGTCTGGAAATAGCTGTTCAGGAACCCGTGCCGCAGGATCCGTTTGTCTTCGCGGCCCAGCACGTCCATGTATTTCTCCAGGACGATCTCGTCCTGGGTCAGGGTGCCGGTCTTGTCCGTGCAGAAGACGTCCATTTCGCCGAAGGTCTGGATCGAGCTCAGGCGCTTGACGATGGTCTGCTTGCGGGACATATTGACGGCGCCTTTGGCCAGGGACGAGGTCATGATGACGGGCAGCATCTCCGGCATGATGCCGACGGCGATGGTAATACCGAACATCAGGGACTGGAGCCAGTTGCCCTTGGTAATGAAGTTGGCGATAAAGATGATGGGCACCATGACCACCATAAAGCTGATCAGGAGCCGGCTGATGGAACTCAGGTTTTCCTCAAAGCTGCTCTTATCCTTATAGGTATTCAGGCTTTTCGCCATGCTGCCGAAATAGGTGTGGTTTCCGGTCGCCAGGATCACGCCCTTCGCGCTGCCGGAAACGATGTTGCTGCCCATGAAGCCGATGTTGTCGATATCCGTCAGGCTCTCGCCTTCGGGATCCGGGCCGGCAAACTTTTCGACGGGATTGCTCTCACCGGTCAGCTGGGACTGGTCGATGAAGAGATCCTTGGATTCGATAAAGCGCACGTCGCCGGGGATCATGTCTCCGGAGGCGAGCTTCACGACGTCGCCGGGGACCGCTTCCTCGATGTCGATCTCCAGGACGCTGCCGTTGCGGATGACGTCGATTTTGTTGGCGATCATCTTCTGCAGCTTTTGGGCGGCGCTGTTGGATTTTTCGGATTGGACGAAGGCGATGACGCCGGAGATGATGATGACCAGCACCAGCATGATAAAGGTGGCAGGGTTCGGCTCGTCCGACAGGATCACGTCCGTAAAGAGCGTGACGACCGCGACGATCATCAGAACGATGTTGAAGGGGTTGATGACGGCGTCCTTGATCCGGCTGAGCAGGCTGTTCTCGCTGCTGACGTCGATGATGTTCCGGCCGTATTCCTCCAGCCGCTCGGCGGCTTCCACCTGATTCAGGCCGTCCGGCTCCGTCTGATACTTCTCAAAAAGCTGTTCGTCGTTCAGGCGGCTGACGTCGAGCAGATTCCGTTCCACTTCCTGGGCACGGTTGTCGTTTTTCCGTTCTGACATCCGGGTCTTCCTCCTCTGTATCGGGAAATTGCGCGGCGGGTTCCGGTTTCTCCGTCAGTTCCGCGGCCGGGCCGCACAGCCGGCCGCGGAACTGACAGCTTTCAAGTATACACGGCGCGAAGGGAAAGAGCAACAGCGGCGCCGCGGGATTATTGCGGTTCCGGCGCCGTCTCGTCCACCTGCTGGCGGGCGACAAGATCGGCGAAGAAGCCGTTCCGGGCGATCAGCTCTTCATAGGTGCCGTCCTCAATGATCTTTCCGCCGTCGAGAACGATGATCCGGTCGCACTGGCGAATGGTGGACAGGCGGTGGGCAATGACGATCCGGGTGCACTTCATGTTGTCCATCGCTTCCGAAATCTTCTTCTGCGTCACGTTGTCCAGGGCGCTGGTCGCCTCGTCGAAGAACAGGATTTTCGGCTTCGGCGCGACGGCGCGCGCGATCATAATCCGCTGGCGCTGACCGCCGGAAATGCCCCCCTGCCCTTCAGAGATCATGGTATGCATCTTCATCGGCATCCGGCGGATGTCGTCGGCGATGCCGGCGATTTCCGCCGCCTCCCAGGCGTCCGCCATCGTCAGCCACGGAGCGGCGACCACGATGTTGGAATAGATGCTGCCGCTGAACAGTTTCCCGTTCTGCATGACAGAGCCGATTTTCCGGCGGAGGGAACGAAGGTCGACGCTCTTCAGGTCGTGACCGTCGTAATAGACGGACCCGCGCTGCGGCGTTTCGAAGCCGAGCATGACGCGGATCAGGGTGGACTTGCCGCAGCCGGTCTTGCCGACGACCGCCACGTACTGGCCGGGAAGAATCCGGAGGCTCAGGTCGTCGAGAACCGGCGGCTGGGACTCCGTGTACCGGAACGTGACGTTGTTCAGTTCGATTTCGCCGGAAACACGGGTGAGAACGAGCTTGTCTTCTGCCACTTCGGGTTCGGCTTCCAGAATGGGTTTCACCATATTCAGGATCGGTGTGATATTGGCGATCGTCGCGGCGATCCCGGCGATTGCCGTGAACGCGCTGCTGACGGCGCCGTACGCAGCGTTGAAGCTGTAGTATTCCGCGACCGAGACGCCGTTCCGGATGGCCGTGTCATAGATCACGAGCGTTCCGGCCAGGGAGACCGCCAGCGTCACCACAGAGCTGATTCTGAGAAAAAACGGAGGATTGTACAGCAGTTCCGCCTGCTTCGCGTACAGTTTTCCCCAGCGGGCGAAAGCGCGCTTCTCCGCGCCGGACAGCCGGATCTTCTGGATCCCCGTGATGAGGGAGTAGCTCATTCCGTTTTCCTTGGCGGAAAGCAGCATCTGCTGCCGGGTGACTTTCGTCTGAATGAGAACGGTCGCGACCGCCACTACCAGCGTCAGCAGGGTCACCGTCAGCGCGGGAACGGTCAGCGACGGGGCGTACGTCAGAAGCTGGGAAATATAGGCCAGGGACAGCACCGCCGACAGACCTGTGGAAAGGACCGCGTCGACCATCTGATTGCAGAGGGTGGTCATATATCCCGCCCGGCTGCTGAGCTCGCCGGCGCTGTAATCCCGGAAGAAGTTCACGGGCAGCGAAAGAATACGCATCATCGTCGCGGAAAAGACGTTCACGTTCAGCTTGATGCTGATCCGGGTGGACAGCAGCGACTTCAGGGAGGAAAACACTACGCCTGCGAGGGTGGCGCAGATCAGAAAGATTCCCGCGCCAAGCAGCACGCGCATGCTTCCGGAAGCAAGCACGTTGGAGAACAGCCGGTTGTTGATCCACGGCAGCATCATGCCGGTTCCGGTCACCGCGAGCGCCGCGAGAATCAGATAGACGAGATCCGAAACAGCGATCTGGCCGGCTACGTACCGGATCAGGCTGCCGATCGTCATCTTCTTCAGCGGGAACGGTTTATAGAACAGGATCGCTTCCCGTTCCAGCAGATCCCGGTTTTTCCGGTTGACGACGACCCGCTTCCCGGTTTTGTGGTCGAAAAACCAGTAATGCGCCGCGCCGAGAGGGATCAGCGCCACGACCCTGCCGTCGTCCTTCCGGACGCCCAGCATGGCGCCGCCGGCTTTCCGGTCCCATTCGTCGTCCAGGGTCACCGTACGCCGCATGATGCCGTGGGGCCGGGTCAGATAATCCAGGACCTCGTTCATGTCCCGGATTTCCTCAGGAACCTCCCGCGCTTTCAGATGATAATGCTTCAGGATGTCGCCGACGGCGTCCGTGGTCACGATACGGTCGTCGTTCAGGGCTTCGCTGACGCTTCTGCCCATGACCGCGCCGGCGATCTGATAGATGGAATCGACGAAAATTTCCTGATCCGAGCTTTTCCGCGCGCGGATCTGCTCGTCATAAATGCCCACTTCGATTCCCTCCTCTCTTACTCGCTGGTGACCAGCGTCCTGTAGGCGCCGTCATGGGCTATAAGCTGCTCGTGGGTTCCGCGCTCGACCACCTTGCCGTGGTCCAGGACGATAATCTCGTCGCTGTCGCGAATCGTGGAAAGACGGTGCGCGATCACGATGCACGAGATTCCCCGGTCCCTGACCGAGCGCACGACGTCGTATTCCGTGCGGGCGTCCAGCGCGGAGGTTGCCTCGTCCATGATGATCAGCCTCGGATCCTGAGCCAGCACTCGGGCGATCTCAAGCCGCTGGCGCTGCCCGCCGGAGAAATCCCGGCCGCCTTCGGTGATCTGATACTGATACCCGCCCGGGCGGTGCATGATGTCTTCGTGGATCTGCGCGTCGCGGGCGGCAAGGATGATCTCGTAATCCTCGATGGAGCTGTCCCACATCCGGATATTGCCGGCGATGCTGTCCTCAAACAGGATGATATCCTGATCCACGACGGCCACGGAGCTCGTGAACACGTCGCGGTCGATCTCCCGGAGCGGGATTCCGTCCAGAAGGATTTCGCCGCTCCACGGCTGATAAAGGCCGGAAATCAGCTTGGCCAGCGTGGATTTGCCGCAGCCGGAAGCGCCGACGAACGCGACGCGCTTCCCGGGCTCCAGCTCCAGACTGAAGTCCTCGATCAGCGGCGCGTCCAGGGGAGAATAGCCGAAGGTGACGTGCCGCATGGTGAGACTGCCGCTGAGCTTGGCGTATTCCTTTTCCGCCGGCCGGGACGGATCGGAGACGTTCTCCAGCATCACGTCGTCCGGATACTGCAGAACGTCCTCGATGCGTTCGATATCCGTCTGCATCTCCTGGAGTCTCTGACTCGATCCGATCAGCGAAAACGCCGGCGACATGAAGGAAGAAAGCAGCCCCTGGAAAGCCATGATCATGCCGGCGGTGAAACTGCCCGTCATCGTCAGCCGGATTCCCAGCAGCAGGACCGCGGCGTTCGTCAGCCCGGTGAGGATTCCGGGGATCATGCCCAGGTACTGGCTCAGCTCCTGAAAGCGGTTGTTCTGGGTGTTGACCGAGGCCTGATACCCCGCCCATCTTTCAAAATATCCGTTCTCCGCCCCGCTGGCTTTGATGGTTTCGATCATTTCCATCGCCGAGGAGGTCGCCGCGGAGAGCCTGGCCCTGTCGCGAGCTATCACGCGGGTGATGTTGATTCGCTTTTTGGAGATCAGCCTGGAAGACAGGATCTGAAGCAGGATCGAAGCCACGCCGATCAGCGTCAGGAGCCAGGAGTAGCGGATCATGACGACGAGATAGAACACCATCATCACCGTGTTTACGGCCGTCGGCGCGATCGTGTCGACAATTTCGTTCGCAATCTGGCTGTTTGCGCTCTGCCGCATCTGGATATCCCCGGCCATGCGCTGGCTGAAGAACTCCATCGGCAGGCGCAGCACCTTCCACATATAGGCGGAGCTTCCCGTAACCGCCATTTTGCCCCGCATGGCAAGCGCGTAAATCGCCCGGATCCAGGCGGCGACCAGCTGAATGACCGCCAGGGCTGCGAAACCGATCAGGAACGGAATATACCAGGACGGCTCTTTCCCGGTGAGCATTTTGTCCAGAAAAATCCGGGAGAGCCCCGTGTTCGGAATCTGAATCAGCGCGCCGATCACGGAGCTCAGCAGGAAGAACACGAGGGCGGCGCGCGATTCCTTCAGCCTGCGGCGGACAAAGCCCCAGACGCCTTTGGGCCTGCCGCCGGGCTCGAAGTTCTCTCCGGGCACGATCTGCAGACAGATGCCGGTGAAGCTCGCATCGAAGGTTTCCATCGAAACGCTGTAGTTTCCTCTGGCGGGATCGTTCAGATAAACCTTTTTGCCCCGAAACCCGTTGCAGACGACGAAGTGGTTGAAATTCCAGTGGATGATGCAGGGGAAAACCCCTTTCTCCTGCAGCGTTTCCGGTTCGTACCGAAAGGCGCTCACCTTCATGCCGTAGTTCTGCGCCGCCGTCAGCATATTCGCGGCGTTGCTCCCGTCCCGTGAGACGCCGCAGTCTTTCCGGACCTGTTCAAGCGGAACCCATTTGTCGTAATAAGCCAGAATCATGCAGAGGCAGGCGGCCCCGCATTCGAGGGCTTCCAGCTGCATGACTACCGGCACTTTGGCGACACCTTTCGTAACCGGCTTTTTCGGCTTCTTTATTTCCGGTTTCTTCATAGACGTTCTTCCTTCAGTTGGTCACATAGGTGATCGGATGCGTTTCAGTGACCGTGCCGTCGTCGTTGTGGACGTCCACGGTGCCGAAAATCATCCAGCCCAGAATCGCGATGAGCACCAGGACGACCCCGATCAGCACGATCCATACGGAAGGCGTCGTCACCCGGATATAATCGCTCAGATCCTCCGGCTGGTCCACGCGTTTGATGCTCTTTTCCCTGAATATCTGGCTCATAATCACGTCGGCTCCTTTGTCCGATATCTTGCTGTGATTTATTATACCGACAGACACGGTACTTTTCAATACAAAACCGGAAAACGCAGGACACCGGAAATACCGGAAAAAGCGGGCGAGGAAGCAGGAAATCGGGAGCGTGTGAAGAATAGAGACTGTTGTCCCGGAACGGACCGCGGCGCTGCGGGCGGAATCCGGGGCGGCTCACAAACTGAAAGAGTAAGGAGCGGACTGAAAAGTTTCGGAAGAACTTTCCGATCCCGCAGAAGAAGATGGAAAAAGAGTATAAGCTGCTGATCATCAATCCCGGTTCCACCTCCACCAAAATCAGCCTCTTCGTGAACGACAAAGAGCTGTATCAAAGAAGCCAGTTCCACGATTCGCCGGTTCTGCTGCAGTTTCCCCACGTCAACGGCCAGGTGCCTTTCCGGTACCAGGTGATTCTGGACATGCTGAAGCAGGAAGGGACAGATCCTTCCGAAATCGACGTGTTCGTGGGCCGCGGCGGCAGCGCGTGCACGCAGCCCGGCGGCGTGACGAAAATCGACCAGAAGCTGTATGACGACACCGAAGCGGCTGTGGGCGGAAGCGAGCACGCCGCGAAGCTGGGCGTCATGCTGGCCTGGAAATTCGCCCTGGCCTACGGCCGCCCCGCCTACACGCTGAACCCGACCAACGTGGACGAATACTGCGATTACGCGCGCCTTACGGGCATCCGCGGCCTCTACCGTACACCCCATTCCCACGTGCTGAATCCCAAGGCGGTCGCGGAAGCGCACGCCGAATCCATGGGCAGGCGGTATGAGGACTGCAATTTCATCGTCGCCCATATCGACGGCGGCGTAACGGTCAGCGCGCACGACCACGGCCGCATGGTCGACGGTACCATGGGCGCCGACGGCGACGGCCCGTTCGCGCCCACGAGAATCGGCAGCGTACCGGTGCTGGCGCTGCTGGACTACATCGAGGCCCATTCCACGGACGACGTGCGGCGGATGTGCTCAAGATCCGGCGGGTTCGTCAGCCTTTTCGGCACGTCGAACTCCGATACCGTTCACGCGCTGGTGGATCAGGGGGACAAAAAGGCGACGCTGGTATGGAATACGATGATATACCAGATCTGCAAGAGCATAGGGGAGATGAGCGCCGTGCTCTGCGGCAAAGTGGACGCCATTCTGCTGACCGGCGGCCTGATGAGGTTTGACGACATCACCCCCGCCATCCGGGAACGCTGCGGCTGGATCGCGCCGATCCACGTGTATCCGGGCGAGATGGAGCAGGAGGCGATGGCTTTTCCGGTGCTGAAGGTGCTGCGCGGGCAGGCTGAGGCGATGACCTACAGCGGGAAAAACGTGTGGCAGGGTTTTGAGGGCATCACGTTCTGAAGCCTGCAGAGGCTGCGGCACAGAGCTTTGGAAAAAGACTCCGGCAAAAAGCAGGAAAGGAAGGGAACAGAGCATGAAAGGAATCCGGCTGGGTGGAACGTTCCCCGTATCTTCGATCGCGCTGGGATGCATGCGCATGGCTTCGCTGACAGAGGAAGAAGCGGATTTCCGTTATCGGGGCTTCGGGCTGCGCGGAAATCCACTTTCCTTCGCTGCCTGAATATGCTTGAAACGCCGACAAAAGGGGAGATCTGGATCGACGGAACCAATATGTGCGATCCGGCGACAAACCTGCCCCTGATGCGGCGCAGAATCGGAATGGTCTTTCAGCATTACGCGCTGTTCAACCATAAGCTGGTGGTGGAAAACGTGATGATGGCGCCGATGGATCTGCTCGGTCTGTCGAAGCAGGACGCCTACGACCGCGCCATCGGCCTGCTGGACAAGGTCGGTCTCCGGGGCAAAGCGTTCAGAATGCCCTCCGAGCTGTCCGGAGGCCAGCGCCAGCGGGTCGCGATCGCCCGGGCCCTGGCCATGCAGCCGGATATCCTGATGTTTGACGAGCCCACCTCCGCACTCGATCCGCAGATGGTGTCCGAGGTGCTCAACGTAATGACCGACCTGGCGGGGCAGGGGCTGACGATGATCGTCGTGACGCATGAAATGCGCTTTGCCAGGGATGTGTCTACCCGCGTTCTCTATCTGGATCACGGTGTGGTCTGGGAATCCGGAACGCCCGAGCAGATTTTCCAGCATCCGGAACGCCAGGAAACGCACGACTTTATTTTCCGGGTAAAGGGATGGGAGTGGGAGATCGTTTCGCCCTATCCCGATCTGCCCGGCATGCTCGCGTCCCTGGACGATTACTGTGCGCGCCAGTTCTTCGGCCGGAAAGCCGCCAGCGCGTGCCGCCTGGTCACAGAGGAGATCGTTTCCTGCTATATTCAGGACATGGTCGCCAACAACGTGATTCAGGATCCCGGGATCCGGCTGAATCTGCAGTCGGGAGAAGGCGGCGTCAACGCGGTGCTGACCGTGGACTATCGGGGCACGAAGCTGGAAGGCGATTCGCTCTTTACCCACGGGGACTTCATGGACACCCTGACGAAGTCGATCGTCGGCGCCATGACGGAGCGGATCGACACGGAAACGCCCGGGCAGACGAAATTCTATCTGAAGCAGCCGTAAACGCGGCGCAAAAAGCGCTTTCCCACGGTCCGGGAAAGCGCTTTTTGCGTGCGTGCGATCAGTAACCCGCTTTGCGGTCCACCACGCGGAGCAGAGGCTCGCCGGCGCAGTAGCGTTCCAGATTTTCCAGAAACTGGGTTACGATTTTCTCCACCGTATACGGCAGGGTAAGATCCCCCGAAACATGCGGGGTGATGATCAGCCGGGGGCAGTCCCAGAGGCTGCTTTCCGGGGGAACCGGTTCCTCCTCGAACACGTCCAGACCGGCGTACAGACGGCCGCTTCTCAGTTCTTTTTCCAGTGCGTTCTGATCCACGACGCTGCCCCGCCCGACGTTGATGACGACCGCGTCGTCCGGGAGCAGCTTCAGCTGCTTTTCGGAAACGATATGGAACGTCGCTTCGGTCCCGGGGAGAGAAATGATCAGAATATCGGTTTCGGGAAGGATCTGATCCAGGTTTTCGCTCTTCAGAACCCGGTCGAACATGGAGCCGGGATTCTTCCCGCCGCGGTTCACGCCGACCATCTGCGCCGGTTCAAACCCCCGGAGCCGCTGAACGGTATACTGGCCGATGTCGCCTGTGCCCAGCAGGGTGATCCTGCTGCCGTAAATGGACCGGACCGGAAGGCGCCTGACCCATTCCCGCTTCTGAAGATGCTGCCAGTATTCGTGCTGGCGGCGAAGGATCTCCAGAATCACCATCACGACGTGCTCTGAAATGGTAAGCCCGTAGGCGCCGGAAGAACTCGTCAGAACAGCGGATGGGTTGGCGAAGGCGTCCGGAGCCATGAAAGGATCCGTGCCCGCGAACCGGGAAGTAAACCACTGCAGATTCGGTGCGTTCTGAGAGAGAACGGGATTGCCGCCGAGAATCACTTCGGCGTCTCCGGTATACGGAAGCGCCTGCGACGCCTTCTGAAAAAAGAGGACCTGGAAACCGTGCTTTTCAGCGGCTTCCCGGATGCGGTCGGAATGCTTTTCCGCCAGGTTTGGAAAAACAATCAGCATCAAACGGCTCATGATACACCTCAACCCTTTCTTCCCGTCTTTCTCCCGTCCCGGAACAGTACCGGCTCATTGGAAACCAGATTCGTTATGCAGTATATTATATTGGTTCTGCAGGACAGTTTCAAGTTTGCCGCTCCGCTTTTTCGGCCCTTTTTCACCGGCCTTTTTTCACCGCCCGGCCTGACGAAGACCGGCGGGATCGCCGCGGGCGTTGCTTCCGGATGAAAGTTGCTTTATAGCGACGATTACGGTATACTTGCATACAGAAACAAACCGGCAAACCGGTATGCCGCGTGAAACAGAGGTTGGATATGAAAAGAAAGCTGGCTTCTTTCGTCGTCGACCGCCGCCGCGCGATTCTGGCGGTCATGCTGATCGTCACGGCGGTCTGCGTGTTTCTGATGATGAAGGTCGAGATCAATACGGACATGACCCGGTATCTGCCTGACAAATCGGCGATGAAGCAGGGGATCGATATCATGTCGGCGGAGTTTCCGGCAGCTCAGACGACGCAGACGATCCGCGTCATGTTCGACGGACTGAAACAGGAGGAAAAGGAGGATATCCTCGCGCGGCTGAAAAGCGTTCCGTATGTAACGGACGTCGTCTGGGAGCCGGACGATCCGGAGTATAACCGGGACGGGCATACGTTGTTCGTCGTCAGCTCGGACATGGACTACAAATCCGCGGAGTTCAAATCCATCAAAAAAGCGCTGAAGCGTGATTACGCGGGCTACGCGGTCTCCTGGCACGACGACGACGTCGGTATCCCCGAGGTTCCGACGTGGATCCTGCTCTGCGGGGTCGCCGCGATCCTGGTGATCCTGCTGCTGATGTGCCGGTCGTGGATCGAACCGGTGCTGTTCCTCGCGGGCATCGGGATCGCGGTCGGCATCAATCAGGGAACCAATATTTTTCAGGGAAGCGTCTCCACCGTTACCTCCTCCATGGCTTCGATCCTGCAGCTGGTGCTCTCCATGGACTATTCCATCATCCTGAGCAACCGCTTTAAGCAGGAGAGGGCGAACAACGAAGACATCGCCGCCGCGATGAAGACGGCTGTGGCGAACGCGTTCCCGTCCATCGTTTCCAGCGGGATGACGACGGTGGCCGGGCTGCTGATGCTTGTGTTCATGAGCTTCCGGATCGGCCTGGATCTCGGCGTGGTCCTCGCGAAGGGCGTATTCCTGAGCATGTTCTGCGTGCTGACCGTCATGCCCGGAATCCTGATCACCTTTGACGCCCTGATCCGGAAAACGGCCAAGAAATCCCCGAAAATCCCGATGAACGCGCTGGCGGCGTTCTCGGGGAAAATGCACACGGTGAACACCGTCGTGTTCGTGCTGGTGCTGGCGGCCGCGTTCATCCTGCAGCAGCAGACCGGGATCGTCTATACGATGCAGCGGGACGATCCGGTGGCGGAGGTTTTCCCGGCGGACAATACGCTCGTCCTGGTGTATGAAAACGGCGACGAGCCTGAAATTCCGGGGATCTGCGCCGAGCTGGAGGAGGATGGGGGGGTCCGGTTTGTCACCTGTTATTATTCAGCCCTCGCCACGCCGTACACGGCGGAGGAAATGGCGCGGACCATCTCTGAGATGGAGGGCGGCATGGATCTCGGCGGGGATGTTCTTTCCATGATTTATTATCTCCGGTACGGCGGAGACGAGCCGCTGAAGATGACCGCGGCGGAGTGCCTGTCCTTCCTGTCGGAGCACGTGGCCGGGAACGCGATGTTCGAGGCGTACATGACAGAGGAGCAGCGGGAAATGCTTTCGCAGATCGGGGAATACTCCGGGCTGGTAACCCTGTTCGCCGGGAAGGATCCGATGACGCCGAAGGAGATGGCGGAGACGTTCTCCGGGTTCGCGTCCGGCGTCAGCGAGGAGATGCTGGAGCTGCTGTTCCTCTACAGGGCGGGGATCGAAAACAGCGATCCGCTGTGGACGATGACCCTGGAGGAGCTGTTCGGCTTCCTGTATGAAACGCTTCAGTACGATTCCCGCTTCGCGCCGTTGCTGGGCGAGGACGCGAAAGTCGCGCTGTCCGGCGCGAAGGAACAACTGACGGCCGGAAAAGCGCAGCTGGTCGGGGAGAAGCATTCCCGCATGATTATTACAACCAAATATCCGGACGAGGCCGAGGAAACATTCCGGTTTATCGACAGGCTCTCTTCCCTGTGCGATGAAAAATTCACGGGGCAGCGTTACCTGATTGGCAATTCCGCCATGAATCTGGAGATGTCGCGTACCTTCGGAACCGAGTATCTGTATATCACCGTGCTGACAGCGGTGGTGATTTATCTGATTGTCGCCCTGTCCACCCGGTCGCTCATGATTCCGCTGATTCTCGTGCTCATCGTGCAGACGGGCGTGTTTATCACAGCGGCCGGCATCGGCCTTTCCGGAAACAGTATTTTCTATCTTGCCCTGCTGATCGTGCAGTGTATTCTGATGGGCGCGACCATCGACTACGGCATCCTGTTCACGAACTATTATATCGAACACCGCGCAGGCGCGGACGTTCCGGAAGCGGTCGGAAAAGCGTACGAAGGGGCGATTCATACCATCGCGACCTCCGGGCTGATTCTGGTGCTGATTCCCTCGATTATCGGCCGGCTTTTCGAGGATCCGACGATTTCCTCCATCGCGAACACGCTCTCTCTCGGTTCGCTGATCGCGATTCTGCTGATCCTGGTTTTCCTGCCGGGCATTCTGATCACCTTCGACAGGCAGGTGATCCGGAAACCCCGGAAGAACCGGAAAGGCTGATTTCGGAGCCCGTTCCGGCGGCGCTTTACTCGCCCTGCCTGCAGGCGTCGCTGTTCAGCCATGCGTTAATCCCGTACTGGGCTTCCCGGCTCTCCTTTTTTTCGCGCCATGCTTCGATCTCCGCACAGATGGCCAGCATTTCGTCGACGATCATTTCCACGGATCCGGGATGGGCCTGGTAAAGCCAGGAGGTCATCCGGTCGATGGCCTTCGGGTTTCCCAGCTGCCTGGCCAGCAGGTCCGCGAATTCCTCCGGATATCCGAGGGAAACCACGGCGGCTGCCAGTTCGTTTCTCGACAGAGTCCATATTTTCTGATTCGGCGTCATCGGCTTCAGCCCTCCGGCGGCAGATTGTCCTGTAAAAACTGATGACAGTATAGCATGCTTTCGTCAGAAAGGACAGCAAAAACCGGCGACGGGCCCGCGGGACGAAAAACAGGATTCCCATGCCGCGTGCCGAATATACTCATTATCATATTGATTTGCCGCAGGCAAATCAATCAATTCCCTTTCTACCGTTCTGATGATCAACGAATTTGGAAACCGGATTCTTTATGCAGTATATATACTGCAGGAGGCGGCGGGTATGGACAAGGTTCGGAAAAGGATTCTGATCATATACACCGGCGGAACCATCGGGATGGTGAAGACGGACCGGGGATACGCCCCGCAGCGGGAAGCCTTTCACCGCCTGCTGGACGGGATTCCGGAGCTGAAGTCGGCGGAAATGCCCGAATGGGAAATCGTGGACATGGATCCGCTGCTGGATTCCTCCAATATGACGGTCACGGAGTGGAACGCGATCGGCAGCGTCATCGCGGATCACTACGACCGGTACGACGGGTTCGTCGTTCTCCACGGAACGGATACCATGGCGTATACTTCGTCCGCCCTGTCCTTCACGCTGCGGAACAACCGGAAGCCGGTGATTCTCACCGGATCGCAGATCCCGCTGTGCGAGCTTCGGAACGACGCCCGCGACAACCTGATCACCGCCATGATGGTGGCGGCGGACGACCGGGTTCACGAGGTATGCCTGTATTTCGGGGGAAAACTGCTGCGGGGGAACCGCGCGGTCAAGTATTCCGCGGACGATCTGATCGCCTTCGATTCCCCGAACTACCCGCCCCTGGCGGAGGCCGGAATCGAAATCCGGTACAACACGTCCCTGCTGCTTCCGCCCTGCAGGGGATCCTTCTCCCTGCAGCCTCTGAAAAACGTTCCAATCGGCGTCATCAAGGTGTTTCCCGGAATCCAGTTCGAGCTGTTTGACGCCATCATGACGGAGAAGCTGAAGGGGATCGTGATCGAGACGTTCGGCGCCGGCAACATTCCCGGATCCGCGGACGCGCTGCTGCCGATCATCCGGAAGGCCAGCGAGAACGGCACCGTCATCATCGTCTGCTCCCAGTGCCCGCACGGCACCGTGGCCCTCGGCGCGTATGAGACGTCCACGGCGCTGAAAAGCGCCGGCGCAGTCAGCGGCTACGACATCACGACGGAAGCGGCCGTCGCGAAGCTCTACTATCTGTTCAGCCGCAAACTGAGCCGGGACGGAATCATGGAACGGATGGAGCGGAGCCTCCGCGGAGAGATATCTGTATGACGTTTTTTGGATCTTCCCTTTTTTCGGAGCGTCTGATATAATGCCGCCGACTGATCCCCGTATGTTCCCGGACTGCAAAAAGGAGGGGAAATATGAATCAACTGCTGGATCTGTATTGGACCTTTGTCAAAATCGGCTGCGTCACCTTCGGCGGCGGATACGCCATGCTGCCCATTCTGGAGCGGGAGCTTGTGGAGAAGCGCGGGTGGACGACCATGGACGACCTGCGGGATTATTTCGCCATCGGCCAGTGCACGCCGGGCATCATCGCGCTGAACGTGTCCACCTTTATCGGGGAGAAACGCAGCGGCATCAAAGGCGCGCTGGCGGCGACGACGGGTTTTCTTACGGGCCCGGTGCTGATTATTCTGCTCATCGCCATATTCATGAAGAATTTCGCGACCCTGCCGGTGGTTCAGCACGCCTTTGCGGGCATCCGGGTATGCGTGTGTGTGCTGATTCTGCAGGCAGTGCTCCGCCTGTGGAAAAAGTCCGTGGTGGATCCATTCACCCTGGGGCTGTACGTCGCGGTGTTCGTGCTGAACGTCGTGTCCGGCTATCTTCCTGTCAGGATTCCGGCGGCTGTGCTGGTGATTCTTTCCGGCTGCGCCGGGATCTTTGCGGCAACCCGAAAAAACCGTGCCGCGGGGAAGGCGGGTGACGGCAAATGACGATTTTTCAGCTGATGTACGAGTTTTTCAAGACCGGCCTCTTCTCCGTGGGAGGCGGCCTCGCCACGCTGCCCTTCCTGTATGAGATGAGCAGCCGGCATCCCGACTGGTTTACTACGGCGGACATCGCCGACATGATCGCCATCTCGGAATCCACCCCCGGCGCCATCGGCATCAATATGTCCACCTACGCGGGCTACCGTACGGCGGGGATCCCCGGCGGGATTCTGGCCAGCTTCGCCCTGGCCCTGCCCTGCGTCATTATCATTCTGATCATCGCCCGCTTTCTGGCCAGATTCCGCCAGAACAAGCTGGTGGACGGCGCGTTCTACGGGCTGCGCCCCGCTTCCATTGCCATGATTACCGCGGCCGGACTTAAGGTGGCCAGAATAGCCCTGGTGAATATGGACGCTTTCGCCGAGGGCGGAGGCGGGCTGGGTGAATTCTTCATCTGGAAAGCGCTGGTTCTGGCTGTCGCCCTTTTCTTCGTGCAGAAAAAGCTGAAGTGGAACTCGGTGGTTCTCATCGCGATTTCCGCCGTGATCGGCGTGATCTTTCAGTTTTAAATCCAAAACATACAGGGGGACGGCCCTTTGTGCGCTCTCATACACGCAAAAGGGCCGTCCCCCTGTATTCTGATATTGTGCTTGACTTAGAGTGCGCTGCATGTTCTACCATAGAGGAAACAAGGAGGAAGTCCATGATGAACACCGTATTTGATCCCCTTGCCCAGCGATATCCTTCCCAGCGCTTTCCCATCTATGCGAAGAACGGGATGGTGAATTCCTCCTGCCCGCAGGCTTCCGCCGCGGGGCTGGAGATTCTGCGGGCGGGCGGAAACGCCATGGATGCGGCCGTGGCGGCAGCCGCTGTGCTGACCGTGACCGAACCGACGTCCAACGGTATCGGCGGCGACGCCTTCGCTCTCATCTGGAATGAAAAGGACCGCCGTCTGTACGGGCTTAATTCCAGCGGACCGGCGCCGCGGCTGGCCAGCATCGAACGGCTGCTGGCGGACGGCGCGGATGCGGACGGTAAGATGCCTGTCGTGGGCTGGGCGCCGGTTACCGTGCCCGGGATTCCCATGGCCTGGGCGGAGATCACCCGGCGCTTCGGCGTGCTGCCCCTGTCCCGGAATCTGGAGCCTGCCGTCCGGTACGCCAGGGAGGGATTTCCCTGCCAGCCTGTCGTCGCCCAGTCATGGCGGCGTGCCTTCGAGAATTACAGGAAGACGCTGTCCGGACCGTGCTTCGGCGAATGGTTCCGTACCTTCGCGCCGGGGGGTTCCGGCCCCGAAGCCGGGGACCTGATCCGCCTGCCCGCCCACGCCGATACGCTGCAGGCGATCGGGGAAACCGGCGCAGACGCCTTTTATACCGGAGAGCTGGCCCGGAAGATCGACGCGTGCAGCCGGAAATACGGCGGGTATCTGCGGTATGAGGATCTGGCGGACTACCGGGCCCGGTGGGTGGAGCCGATTCACGTGGATTACCGGGGCTATCGGGTGTGCGAAATCCCGCCCAACGGGCAGGGAATCGCCGCGCTGGCGGCGCTGAATATCCTGAAGGAATTCTCCCTTGCGGAAAAGGAAAATCCCCGGACGGTGCACCGGCAGATCGAAGCCATGAAGATGGCTTTCGCCGACGTCCTGGGGAATGTGACCGACCCGGAGTATATGAAGGTGGATTACAGCATGCTGCTGGATCCCGCCTACGGGGCGCGCCGGGCGGCGCAGATGCGCGACACGGCGCAGGTATGGACCGACAGCCTGCCGCCCCGCAGCGGAACGGTCTATCTCTGCTGCGCCGACGGACAGGGAAACATGGTGTCCTACATCCAGTCCAATTACAACGGCTTCGGCTCGGGTATCGTGGTGGAGGACACCGGCATCGCGCTGCAGAACCGGGGCTCGGATTTTTCTCTGGATCCCGCGGCGGCCAACTGTCTCATGCCCGGCAAGCGCAGCTATCATACCATCATTCCGGGTTTCCTGATGAAGGACGGAGCACCCGTCGGCCCCTTCGGCGTCATGGGAGGCTATATGCAGCCCCAGGGCCACGTGCAGGTTGTGACGAACTATGTGGATTTTGCCCTGGATCCGCAGCAGGCCCTGGACGCGCCGCGGTGGCAGTGGATGCGGGACGGCAGCGTGACGGTGGAAAGCCGCTTCGATCCCGAGCTGGCACGGGCTCTCGCGCGTATGGGCCACGAGGTCAGCGTGGATCTGAACACCGGCTCTTTCGGCCGCGGGCAGATGATCGTTCGTCTGGACAGCGGCGTGCTGGTGGGCGGCACCGAATCACGCGCGGACTCCAATATCGCGTGCTGGTAATAAAACAGGCATTCCCGTTTTCGCTTACCCGATCCGTTTTCCGAAAATCTCGCACACGAGTTCCTTCGTCCCGTCTTCCCGGATCAGCACGTTTTCCCAGTGAAACCGATCCTGTGTGATTTCGGAGAAGATCCAGAAGGCGTTGTTCTCATCCAGAACCTGCCCCACCAGACTGGTTCCCTGCCTGGTGAACGTCAGCCTTTTCATACATCTTTCACAGGTGTATACCACGTCATACCAGCCTTTTTCCCTGTTGAACATGCGAAGGGACGTGCCGTATTCGCCGTCCGGCTGGGGATCGGACTTCATCGTGTCCCTGGAGGGGAAAATGAAGATATCCTGGATGCCGGTTCCCTCAAGAATTCTTCTGAAAATCCACTCTCCGGCGACGTGGCGTTTCCGACCTGCTTCCGGTTCGTCATAATAGTCACAGATCCAGTCCCCGATCAGCGGGGCAAACCAGTCAAAGTCATCCGGGATTTTGTCCGTTTTCGGGCTTAACAGCGCTTCGGAAAAAATGTCCATCGTCATCCTCCTCCGTCATATGTGAATTGCGACCCGCCCTGATCAGAAGCCAAGCTGACGGATCGCTTCCACAAGATTTCTGCCGTAGGTTTCCGCGCCGAGCCCGTTCGGGTGGAGATTGTCCAGGAAGTATTCGGGAAGGTGCGGCACGAGGGTAAACCCGTCGACGATCGTTACGTTCGGGTACCGCCCCGCGATTTCCTTGACGTTCTGACAGAACCGGGTCAGTGTGGGAAGCCCGTCCGGCACGTCTCCCCGCCAGAGGGGCGTAATGCAGAGGATCGGGATTACGGTTCCGTAGATGCCGATCAGGGTTTCGTAGTATTCCTCCACGTCTTTCATGGTTTCGCAGCCGAACTGGTTGGTGCCCAGGGCCACGATGATTTTATCCGGTGTATAGCCGTCCATCTTCATCAGGGAGTTTTTATCGTAGACGTACCCGCCGATTCCCTGGTTGATGAGATCGTAGTTCAGCAGCCGGTTAGCCACGCTGACGTACGTCTGTCCGGAGCGGAGGGGGCCGAAGCCCTGGGTGATCGAATCCCCGAGCCAGAGCACCTTTGCGCCTTTGCGCGCGGGGGTGAAGGGGCCGTCCAGCTCACAGTTCCGGAGCAGTACGGTCGCGTCCGCGGGCAGATAGACGGTGACTTTCTTGCTCCCCGCGGGAAGCTGCCAGACCATTTTTCCTTTCTTCGGAAGATCCCTGACATACCGGATTTCCGTAATCAGACCGTCGACAGCCAGCTCGAAGGAATCCTGGGAGCCTTCCCAGACGATCCGGTATTCGAAGGAGAGGGTTCGGGCGTCAGTCGTCATTTCCAGCGTTTTCGCGGTGGAGGCCATGCACCGGTCATACCAGAAATCGAAGACGGTTCTGAAATAATCCATCTGCGCATCCGAATACTGGAAGGCCTGAAGCCAGCCGTCCTCCGTCTCCCGGAAAGAATAGGCGCCGAAATAGATGCTTTGCAGTTCCTGATTCGTCATGGAACAATCCTCCTCAATGCGTGGAACTTTTTCATGGCTATCATATCAAAAAGTCCCCTGCGGATCAACTTAAAGGGAACTGTTTATTCGGCGGAATCGGCCCGGCCTTCTGCCGGGCGGAACTGAATCATGCGTTGACGTAATAGCACGTGACGGCAATAAAATAAGGCATTCCGGAGGAGACCCATCGAAAAAAAACGAGGGGTTCCTTCTTTTTGTCCGGGAATCCGTTTTTCCGGGGTTATCATGGTATTGAAGGGCCGAAGGGCTCAAATTGATAACACGGAAAGGGGAGCTGTGTATGCGTGATTACTCTATCGACCTTCTCTGGGTGAAGGTGCAGGCGGCTGTCACCGCGATCGGCGGCTGGGCCGGGTATTTCATGGGAGGGGTGGACGGAATGCTGATTGCCCTGATCGTGCTCATGGGGCTGGACTACGTTTCCGGCGTCATGTGCGCGATCGAGGACAGAAAGCTGTCCAGCGCCGTCGGCTTCAGGGGCATCTGCAAGAAGCTGCTGATCCTGATGCTGGTCGGCGTGGCCAACATCCTGGACGTGAACGTGGTCGGCAGCGGGGCTGTCCTGCGGGGCGCCGTCATCTGCTTTTATCTGAGCAACGAGGGGCTGAGCCTGCTGGAGAACGCCGCCTGGCTGGGACTGCCGGTGCCGGACAAGCTCCGGGAGATCCTGGCGCAGCTGCACGAGCGCGGCAAAAAGGAGGCGGAGGAGAACGCGGGATGAAACACATGCTTGATGCGCGGAAGCTGATCGCTTCCGCGGAGGCCTGCCTCGGATGGCCGTACGCGTCTCCCGGCAACAACGACGCCCGGGGGATCGATTGCTCCGGCCTGTTCGTGAAGGCTTTCCGGGATCAGGGCGGCAGCATCGCCCACGGGAGCAACACGATTTACCGGAAATACTGTACCGAGAAGGGAAAGCTGACAGACGTATCTCAGCTGAAACCCGGCATGGCGGTGTTCAGATGGAACGCAAACACCCCGGAGAAGTTCAGCGACGGCCTCGGGGATTTTCAGCATATCGGCCTCGTCACCGGGGTGAACCCTCTCCGGATCGTACACGCTTCTTCCGCCGCCGGGTGTGTCACCACAGACACGAAGCCTGGGAAATGGGCCTACTGGGGCTGGCTGAAGGACGTGGCGAAACCGGATGAGGAAACAGAGAAAGGGGGAGAAACGGCTGTAATGCCGGCAACAACTGCCGTCGTCCGGGCAGAAAGCGGCTCCACCGTGAACCTGCGCACCCGGGCGAGTGCTTCCGCCCCGCTCGTGGAAAGAATCCCGGTCGGAACCGTTGTCGTGATCTTGAGCAGCGGAACCAAATGGTCGAAAATCAAGCATGGATCCCGTACGGGGTATATCATGACCGAATTCCTTGCCCCGGAGCACTCCGGGGAAAAAACCGCGGAAGAGAAAGCCGCGGAGGAGCCTTCCCTGGAGGAACGAGTCTCCCAGCTGGAACAACGGGTATCTCTGCTGGAAGCACACTAAGAAAAAGAGCCGGGGACGATTCTCTGCATCCTGTCATTTGAAATAGCTTACCAAAACCGGATAAAAATCCGAGTTTTGGTAAGCTATAGTCGAATTGAATCGGGAAGGCAAGGGAGAAATGGCTTTTTCCCAAAGGGGAAAATCTCTCAGCGAATCTATATAATTCTTCACCAAAACTCAAAAAATATATTGTTATGGTAATATACAAGGGGTGTAAATCAGAGTCAGAACCATCCTCTGTTTCCAAATTTTGGCTGAATATATGCATTTTTTTCACGATATTCAGCCAAAAGTGGTCGTGTAACATGGGTTTTGGCTGAAAAAGAAGGAAAATCAATGAAAAGATGCTGATTTTCGGTTCTGTCTTTTTTTGGCGGAACTTTTTGCTCTCTGCCGCGTCTGTAGGAGTGTGGCAGATGTCACAGGAAAGGAAGGGAAAGGAAAATGAAAAAACTGTTTGCGTTGGGATTGGCTTTGGCGCTGGTGCTGGTGAGTGCGGCGGCCATGGCTGAAAGCAGGATTACCGTCAACGGTACGGGCGAGGTACGCGTCAGTGCGGATACCGCTGTCATATCTCTGGGCGTCAACGCCCGGGACAAGGACGTGCTGAAGGCGCAGCAGCAGGTGAACGAGACCATCGCCGCGATCCGGAAGGCGCTGACGGAGCAGGGCGTGAAAGAAGAGAACATCAACACGGAGTTCATCAACATTTATGCCATTTACGATTATCGGGACGATCAGGAGCAGCTGGCGGCCTACAACGCCAGCTCCACCCTGGCGATCAGGGTTACGGATATGGAGAGCGTCGGAACGCTGATCGACGTATGCTTCGCGGCCGGGGCCAACACCCTGAACGGCATCTCTTTCTCCGCGGCGGACACGGAGGAAGCGAAGGCCGAAGCCATGAAGAAGGCTGTGGAGAACGCGAAGGAGAAGGCGGAGATCCTGGCGGGAGCTTCCGGACTGAAGATCACCGGCATCGAGATCATCTCCGAAGGCGGCGTATACAGCTACGAGAACAACATCGGGAACGTCTATTCCGCCAGGGGGCTGGATCTGGTTGAAGAAGCGGAAGAAGACGCGGCCACGGTCGTTCAGTCCGCGAAGCTGATCGTCAGCGCCACGGTAAGCATTACGTTTACGGCGGAATAATCTCCGCGGAACAAACAGAGAGACCAAAAAGGGACGGTCCTGTGCGAAACACGTTTCACACAGGGCCGTCCCTTTTTGGTCTTGTTCCTACGTTCTGTTCCTTACTCGCCCAGACAGATCTTTGCGGATTGCAGATCTTCCAGGGCTTCGCTGGAACCGGTGTAGACGGTGTATTCCGTCTTTTCCAGCTTCCACTGACGGTGAACGGGATCGTACCATTTCAGCTTTTCCAGCGGGACGCGGATTTCCACCGGCTTGGTTTCGCCGGGCTGGAGACTGATCCGGGCAAAGCCTTTCAGCTGGCGGAGAGGCCGGTCCACGGCGGATTTTTCGCAGCCCACGTACAGCTGAACGACTTCGTCGCCCTCACGCCCGCCGGTGTTTTTGACGGAAAGGCGTGCTACCAGCTGCCCGTCCTCCTCGGACAGTTCCGGAGCGGTGAATTCAAAAGCGGTGTAGGAAAGGCCGAACCCATAGGGAACCAGCGGTTTGACGCCGTTTTTGTCCAGACGGGTATAGCCGTGATAATATTCATAATACTGATCCGTCGCGTTCCAGTCCACATAGGGCAGATCGCTTTCCTGACAGGGGACGACGAAAGGCAGCTTGCCGGAGGGGTTCACGTCGCCGAAGAGGATTCCGGCGAGGGCGGTTCCGCCTTCCTGACCCGGATAGTAGGCCATGAGGACGGCGTTTGCCAGATCGTACCACTCCGTCATCATGATGGTGTTGCCGCCGATCAGCACGACCGCGTGGTTCGGGTTTGCCGGCAGAACCTTCTGCAGGAGTTCGACGTCGTCCTGATGCAGCCCCAGGCTTTCGCAGCGGTCTCCGCCGATTCCGCCGGTGTAATTCGCACTCTGCTCCGCAGACACGAATTCGCCTTCGTCGTTATGGTTGTACCCTACGACGAGCACGACCGCGTCGGCGCCGGCGGCGGTTTCCGCGGCCCGGGCTGGATCGGAACCGTCGTCGAAGACGATCTGGCAGTCCGGATGGGCTTTCTTCAGGCCTTCCAGCGGTGTAACGGTATAGGCTGCCCGCACCTGGGAGGAACCGTGATCGCCGATGTTGGCCGTATCGCCGAGCTTGCCGACGACCGCCAGCTTTCTGATCTTTGCACGGTCAAAGGGCAGGATGTCCTGATTCTTGACCAGCGTAATGGATTTCTCCGCAACCTTCCGGGCCAGGGCGATGTGTTCCGGACAGCCCACGACGGACATATCGTATTCCTTGTGTCCGCGGTCGAAGGCCAGGATGGTCCGGACGATCCGCAGGGCCGCGTCGTCGATGCGGCTTTCCGGTACGAAACCGTCTTTGACCGCTTTGATCAGTTTGTCACCGAAGAAATTGGTCAGCATCATCTCAATATCCTGACCGCCGTTCGCCGCTTCCACCGTGTCCTTGACGCCCCAGATAAAGTCGGACATGACAAAGCCGTCAAAGTCCCATTCGCCTTTCAGGATCTCGGTCAGCAGATAGTGATGATGCCCGCACTGCACGCCGTTATACCGGTTGTAGGAGCTCATGATGCTTGCCGCGCCGGCGTCCAGGCAGTCCTTGAAATGGGGGAGCATGACTTCCTTTTCGGTACGCTGGTCGCAGGTGACGGAGACCGTAAACCGGGCGTTCTCCATATTGTTGAAGGCAAAATGCTTCACGCAGGCCATGACGTCTTCGCTCTGCACGCCCCGCACCAGCGCGGCACCCATGGCGCCGATCTGCGTGGTTTCCTCGCCGTAGGTTTCCTGGCTGCGCCCCCAGCCCGGGTTGTAGGGCATGTTGATGCACACGCCGGCAAACAGGTTTCCCCCGAAGGCCCGGACCTCCCGGCCGATTGCGTGGCCGACTTCTTCCTCCAGCGCGGGATCGAAGGTCGCGCCGCGGGCCATGGAAACCGGGAAACAGGTGCTCTGTCCGTTTCCGCAGACGACCCCGCGGGGACCGTCCGCGAACTTCATGGGCGGGAGGCCGAACCGTTCGCAGCCGCCGGCTTCGTAGGGCGTTACGTTGTAATGCATTTTGTCGTTGGTCATCATTTCGCCCACGTATTCCGGGGTCAGAATGCTGACATCCAGATTGGCGCTCATCAGATTCACTTTTTCTTCCAGGGACATCTGCGCGACAATCTTCTTCGCTTCTTCCGTCAACTGCAGACGGTACTCCTTGGTTGCCCTCATTGTTAATCTCCTTTCAGAAAGAATCCCAAATGGAGAGGTTCCATTTGGGATTGTGCGTATTGGGACGGGATTACCACAGCGTACGGTTCAGCTGGCATTCACAGGCAAAGGGTCCGGGCAGCGCGTCCGTACCGCGGTGATCGCCGAAGTAGTCACGGTCGAAGATGATTTCCGTTCCGTCCGGATTCTCGAAGCGCTGTTCCGGCTCGAAGGCCTTGCCCAGCAGGTCGGAGGTCACGATGCCTGCGCGGAAATCCTTCAGGAACTCATAGACGTTCGTATCCAGGGTGATCTTTCCGTCCTTTTCCGTCAGGGCGACGTGAACCTTCTCTTCGCCGATCTGCCCGTGCTTCTCGTGCTTACTGACAGTGGCGCCGTTAAAGTAGGCGTTGCCCTCCACCCAGACGGGGAGATGGCCGAAGTGGAACTGCGCCAGTTCCCGCATATTCGGTTCCTGACCCATCTGGAAATTCGCGATCCATTCCTCGTAGGCGGGGAAGATATCGAAGGGGGCCGTCCCGACGACTTCATAGTCGTTGGCGGTGGGCTTCCGTTCCGGATCGGTGACGGGATACTGCTGGATGAAGATGTTGTTGTAGATTCTGTCGTCACCGTGCAGGATCGTCATGAAACCGGCTACCTCCGTCCGGTGACGGATATGATAGGGTGTATAGCGGGGCTCCCGCTGATCGTTGACGATGCTGTCCACGCCGGAATTCACAAGCACGAAGGATCCGAGCGTCAGGTTATGCACAAAGGCCACACCCTCGCTGGGGATTGCCGCGGCAACCTTGGAAAGCATTACGTTGTTGTCGATCAGGGTCGGGCCGTGGCCGACTTCGATGAACACGTCGTTGGAGAACATGGCGCCAAGGGCGGGCTCGATTCCGTCCGGACGCTGGTTGTCGTGCAGCAGGTTCTGGGTAATCCGGGCGCCCTGGGCTTCCCAGTCCAGCCAGACGCCCATGATGCAGTTGTGGATATGGTTCCGGCGGATCGTTACGTCGATGGCGGCGTGAAGCTTGATTCCCGCCGTTTCCGCGCCGCCCAGCTGCTGGCTGTTGCAGACGTGGTGAATATGGCAGTCTTCAATGACGGAGAAAACCGCGCCCATCCGGCCGACGATGCCCGTCTGCTCGCAGTGATGCACATGGCAGCGGCGCACGATATGGCTGCCGACCTTTTCCTTCAGCCATCCGTGATACTGGCCGCGGCATACCGCGTCCCGCTCCATCTGGGTGGGGGATTTGACATGCTTTACATAGAAATACATGTCGTTTTCCTCGTCGCGGTATTTGCCCAGGGAAATACCGCAGCAGCGGCTGCCCCAGACCTCGCAGTCCTCGATGATCCAGCCTTTGGACCAGTGGGGGCCGATCAGGCCGTCCTGATAGGCGGCGGGAGGCGCCCAGGTCGTCGCTCCCTTGTTGATGTCGAAGCCGCTGACGGTGATATAGCCGATGCCGTTTTCGTCCGGCATGAAGCAGTTCCGGCGCACGACGATTTCCACCTTCCGGGTATTTGGATCCAGGTCGTGGAAGTTGGCGTAAAGAACCGTTTCGTCGCCGTCCTGCTCCGTGAACCACTTCCAGGTGGAGCCTTCCGGATCCCAGGAGCACGGATCGGCCTCGCCCTTCGCGCATTCTTCCAGGGACACGGTTTCGTACATCATTTTGTCATCCAGGAAGACGGAGCCGGTGTGGCGCACGGTGGGCGCGAAATACCAGTCGCCGCAGACCATCGTGGTATAGGGATTGTAGGCGCCGAACAGGCTGTTCTTGACCCGGTTGGTCCAGACGCCTCCTTCCAGCTTTTTCCAGCCGGTCAGCGGTTCAGCGCCGGTAATGACCGCTCCGAGGGGCTCCTCCGAGCGGTAAACGATCCGGGCGTCCTCCCGTCCGGCGTTCCGGGGCGTTACCTTTTCCCGGTAAATTCCGGGCGCAACAAGCACCTCGTCGCCGGCCACGGCGATTCTGGCCGCGTCGTCGATATGCTTAAAAGGGCGCTGCTTTGATCCGTTTCCGTCGGACTCAGCATGAACGTTCACATAGTAAATCATATACTTCTCCTCTCGTCAGCATGATCAGAGTGCAGCTCATAAGCTTATTCAGTTTTTCACGAACCGGATAAACGACGGTTCAGCCCTTGACGGCGCCGGCCATCATACCCTTCACCAGTTTGTCCTGGAAGAAAATGAACAGGATGACCGTCGGCAGCGCAGACAGCGTCAGCACCGTCAGGATCAGGGGCGTATCCTGTGAATGCTCGCCCTTGAACGCGCCCAGGGCCAGCGGCAGCGTCTTGACTTTGATATCGTTCAGGAACGTGTTGGCGAAGGCGAATTCGTTCCACATGCCGACCACGTTATAGATCGCCAGCGTGGAGATACCGGCCTTGGAAAGCGGCAGGATCACCCGGAAGAACATGTTGTACTTGTTGCAGCCGTCGATGACCGCCGCTTCCTCCATCTCGTGGGGAATCGTCATCATAAAGCCTGTCAGGATGAAGACGGACATGGGCAGCGCGAAGGCGACGTACGGGCCCAGCAGGGAGAACAGGTTATTGATCAGCCCCATGCTGTTGGTCATCTGATACACCGGGATCAGGGTCACGTGCATGGGCACGGACATCATGGCGACGATACCGGCGTACAGGAAGTTCCGGAGCTTGAACTTCATCCGGGCCAGGGGATACGAAGCGAACGAGGTGATGATCAGCATCAGCACCAGGGAGATGCTTACGATAATCACAGACCGCATGAAATAGCCGAAGAAACCGTTATTGATCACGTCCGGATAGTTCTGGAAATACCAGGGATCCGGAAGATGCAGCACGCCCTGGCGGCCCATCATCTTTTTGTCGCGGAAGGAGTTCAGAACCATGAAAACGAACGGCCCCACCGTCACGACTACCCAGATGCACGCGAGGAAGATCGCGACCGACCAGGCGATCCGGCTTTTTACTTTTTCACGGTGGGCGTTGATAGTCTGAGGAGTAACAGTCTTTTGCATATCAGTAATCCTCCTTGACGACAAAGACCTTCGTGAACAGCAGCGCGATGACGGTGATCAGAATGAACATGCCGCCCGCGATCGCCGAGCCGTAGCCCATGTTGAACTTCTGGAAGGAAGTCTTGTACATGTACGTGGCCATCAGTTCCGTTCCGTGGTTCGGACCGCCCTGCGTCATGTTCCAGATCAGATCGAAATACTTCAGGGAACCAATCAGGGACATCGTGCAGGCTGTCTTGAAGATCGGTCCGAGGAGAGGAATAGCCACTTTGAAGATATACTGCCTGCGGTTGGCGCCGTCGATAACGGCCGCTTCATACAGGGAGGTATCGATGTTGGAATATCCCGCGATGAAATACACCATATAGAACGGCGTGTACTGCCAGGCGACGACCCCGATGACCGCGTACAGCGCATGGGGCGACTTGCCCAGCAGGTCGACCAGCGATCGTTTCCCGGCGAACAGGGAAGCGACGCCGGAGATCAGACCTCCGTTGGTCGCCAGCAGGTAATAGAACAGGAAGCCGACGGCGACGGAGCTCATCAGGTACGGCAGGAACCAGAGAATCTTGAAGATGTTGAATTTCCTGCCGCCCGCGTCCAGGAAGGTCGCCAGCGCCATGCCCAGCGGGATCTGGATCAGGATGGAGCAAACCATCAGAATGATGTTGTGCAGAAAGGAAATCCAGAAAAGTTCGTCATGGAGCAGTTCAACCCAGTTATCGAAGCCGACGTTGATTTTCTCAGACGTATAGAATCCGTTCCATTTCAGACTGCTGATACGGAATGTGTCAAAGATCGGATAGACCATGTAAATGATCAGCAGCGCGACAGCAGGGAAAAGGAAAACAGTCGCCGCGATCCGCGTGCTCCGCGCATCCCTCTTCGCCATGCCATGCAGTTTCGCCATGTTTTTTCCTCCTTCGGGGAGATTGTCAGGTCGCGTTTCCTTTATCAAGGAATACCCGCAGGATAAATCCTGCGGGTATTCCGGGAAATCACGCTGAGGGAATTACTCTTCGCGGGCAGCCTTCATGGCCTCGTCCTGCGCCTGGCCCACTTCTTCGGGGGTCTTGTTCAGGCCGAACAGTTCGCCCATCATGTCTTTATGAACTTCCGTAACGGAAGCGGGCAGATACTGGTCGTACCACAGCTGCACGTTGGAGGCGCTGAAGAACACGTCGATAACGACCTTGTTGTTCGGATCGTCAACGTTCTCATAGCCCTTGATGGAGGGGGTGTTTCCGCCTTCAACCTGGATCGCGTTGTAGGTATCGTCGTTGTAGTACTGGGTGGCCATCACGTAGCAGGCCTTCAGCTTCTCTTCGTCGACCTGGGTGTGTTCGGCATCCAGCCAGCAGTTGAAGGAGAAGCCGTTGCCGATGGCGGTACCGATTTCAACGTTCTGGGGCACGCCGGCAGCCTGCGCTTCTTCGTCGATCGGGAAGCGGAACACGCCGAGGTTGTTGTTGTAGAACTCTTCGTCGTCATTCTTGACACCGGCGACCTGCCAGGAACCGTGCAGCATCATCGCGGCAACACCCTGGATCAGCAGAGCGCGGTCGTCGTTGTTGTCGGGAGCCATGGAGTTGAATCCCTCGTTGAAGTAGCCCTTCTTGACCCAATCCTGAATCTTATTGCCGGCATAGATGAAAGCGGGAGAGGTGAAGGAGCCGGTTCCGTCATAAGCGGCGTCGAATTCGGCGTTGCCGGAATGACGGGCTACCAGGTACATATAGTACATGGAGCCGGTCCAGCGGGGCAGGTTCGCCAGAGCGAAGGGAACGTAGCCGTTCTCGATCAGCTTGTCGCAGGCAGCTTCCAGCTCAGTGATCGTCTGGGGAACTTCGATGCCGAGGTCCGCGAAGATCTGCTTGTTGTAGAAGATGTCGCAGCCGGAAAGTCCGCCGAACGGAATCGCCAGGACTTTGCCGTCGTAGGTGGACTGCGCTATCGCGGCGTCGATGAAGTCCGGATGATCATAGGTGTTGAAGAGCTCGGTGATGTCGTTCGCGCAGCCGGACTTGTAGTATTCGGCCATGGGACCGCCGCCCCAGTGGATGTACATATCGGGCTGGCCTTCCTTGGCGGAGAAGCCGATCTGCAGATCCTGCTTGTAGGTATCGTTCTGCTTATGAACCTGGGTCACGTGAATGTTCGGATAATCCGCCATGAAGCGCGCGACAGCGTCTTCCTGGGCCTTACGGCCGACACCTTCGGTCGCGATGTCCCAAAGCAGGATCTCCAGGGGCTCTTTGGTCAGCTCGGGGATGTTCTTGCCGCCCTCGGCCGTAACGACCGTCAGGGTGCCGAACACCATCAAAACCGCCAGAATAAGTGCAACCAGTTTCTTCATACGGGGTTCCTCCTATGCGTATATTTGGCGGTACGTCCGTCCGCCGTTCTTGTTCATATCATACTACTTGTACGGACAATTTGCAAGGGGTTTTTGAAAAAATGGCAAAAAAAATGCCGGAATGACCGCACAGCGGTTCCGGCGGGCACGGCGGACGGCGATCCGCGGACAGGGCAGGCCGTGACGTCAGGGATGACATTTCGGCCTCTCTGTGGTAGAATTTTCTCAGCTGCGGCGGAAAAAGAAAAAGGGGGAACGGTTTCTGTATGAAAGATCTGATCTGTATCGGGATGGCCCTGGTGGACTCCATTATCCGCGGTTTTGATCCGCAGCCTGTATCCGCTTCCGGGTACAGGGCGGTTTCCGGATCCCTGAACGTCGGCGGCGAAGCGGTGAACGCGGCGACGGCGGCAGCCAAGCTGGGGATGAAAACCGGTATTCTCTGCAACCTGGGACCGGACGCCGCGGGCGATATGATCTGCGCCGCGCTGGAGGGCTGCGGCGTGGATACCGGGCGGATTATCCGGTCCGGATCGACCCCGGTGACGACCATGTTCGTCAACGCGGACGGCTCCCGGAAATCCATCACCAACGAAGCGCACCGGTTCAACTTTCATCCGGAGACGAAGCCGGAGCTGTTCACGGACGCCAGGGCGCTGATTCTGGGCTCCCTGTTCCGCGCGCCGTTTGACGACCCTGGTATTCTCCTCTCCGTGCTGAAAAGCGCCAAACAGGCCGGGCAGACCGTTTTCGCGGACACCAAACTGCCGAATTTCCGGGTGCTGTCCCTGAACGACATCAAAAAATCTCTTCCCCTGATCGACTATATCACCCCGAACGAGGACGAGGCGAAATACTTTACCGGGGAAGAGGAGCCGGAGAAGATGGCGGACGTGTTTCTGTCCTATGGGGTGCAGAACGTGATCGTCAAGCTCGGCCCCCGCGGCTGTTATCTGAAGAACCGTTCCGAAAGTCTGAAGCTGTCTGCTCTCCCTGTAAAAGCGGTGGACGCGACAGGCGCGGGGGACAATTTCGTGGCCGGCTTCGCTTCCGAGATTCTGCGGGGAGCGAATGCGCGCGCGGCCCTGCGCTTCGCGAACGCCTGCGGAGCGATCTGCTCCACGGCGGTCGGCGCGGGGACCGCGCTCAAGAGCCGGGAACAGGTGCTGGCATGGATGGAAGGGGAGGGCGCGTCCGGGCCGGATCAGAATCCGGGCTGACCGGTTACAGGCTCCCGCACCGGATCAGGGTATCGGCCAGCTCTGCCATCTGCACGGCGGGTTCCCTGCAGTCCCGGTTCACCCAGGCGCGGATCAGACCGGCGGCGCCGTAAATCACAAAGCTGAAGCGGTATTCAAAATCCGCTTCGTCTTTTTTTTCCGCCGTCGCCGCATACGGGAAGCCGGTGAGACACTTTTCGCGAATGACTTCATACAGGCGGTGAAGGAATTTCATATCGCCGTGGGGACTGAGCAGCACGCGCACGATTTCCTGATTCTCCTCAACAAAACGGAAGACATCCAGCAGAATCGGCTTGGTCTCCTGCCGGGCCGCGTCGGTCTCGTGCAGGGCGGCGATGCTGTCAAGCGCCTCGAACATATTGTCTTCCAGCTTTTCCAGCATATCGTAAACATCCCTGTAATACAGGTAGAAAGTGCCGCGGTTCATATCCGCCAGATCGGTCAGCTCCCTGACCGTGATCTCCTTGAGCTGCTTTTCCTGCATCAGCCGGGTCAGCGCCTGGGTCAGCATCTTTTTTGTCCGCCTGACGCGGCGGTCTTCTTTTTTTGGCTCCTCCACGGAAAATCCCTCTTTCCTGAACATTTCAATCGTTTCTGTTGATTATCCGGCTTACGGATGCATGCCTGTTGATTAACAGACGATCGATAATCAATCTGATTATTGATATCGACCATCGGGAACATTATAATACACGGTGTTGAGAAAATCAACACCGTGTTCGGAAATTGTTCCGAAGGAGGAAGGCATTGTGAAAGGGTTTACCAAGGGACTGGTTCAGCATCGGGTGCTTGTCATCATCCTGTGCCTTGCGCTGGTGGTGCCGTCCGTGCTGGGCATGGTCCGGACAAAAACGAAATACGACCTGCTGTATTATCTGCCGCAGGATCTGGAAACCGTTCGGGGTCAGGAAATCCTGCTGGAGGATTTCGGCAAGGGAGCCTTTTCCCTGCTGGTTACCGAGGGCATGAGCCTGAAAGAGCAGGCGGATCTGGAGAACGCCCTGAAGAAAATTCCGCATGTGGACGCCGTGATCGGATACGCGTCCCTGACAAAGGGAACGATTCCGGCGGAGATTATTCCGGATGAGATCCGGGAGAAGTTCCGGCGGGGAAGCTGCATGCTCTCCGCTGTGTTCTTCGACGAAGGTTCGTCTTCCGAGGAAACGATGGAAGCGATCCGGCAGGTGCGGGAAACCGCCGGTGAAAAGACCTTTGTGAGCGGCCTTTCCGCGGTCGTGACGGATACCAGGCAGCTGGTGGAGGATCAGGAAGCGGTCTACGTCGCCATTGCTGTGGCGCTGTGCGCGGCGGTGCTGACGCTGACCATGGATTCGTTCCTGCTGCCGCTGATTTTCCTTTCCTGCATCGCCGTTTCCGTGCTGTGGAACATGGGCAGCAACTATTTCCTGGGCGAGATCAGCTATATTACCAAAGCCGTGGCAGCCGTGCTGCAGCTCGCCGTGACACTGGACTATTCCATTTTCCTGTGGCACAGCTACAGGGAGCAGAAGACCCTGACGGACGACCTGGACGAAGCCATGGCCAACGCCATCCGTCTGACGTTTACATCGATTCTGGGATCCTCCCTGACGACGATCGCGGGCTTTGTGAGCATCTGCTTTATGAGCTTCACTCTGGGCAGGGACCTGGGTATCGTGATGAGCAAGGGCGTCGTTTTAGGCGTTCTGGGCACGGTGACGCTGCTGCCCTGCGTGATCCGGGCGCTGGACGGCGCCATCGGAAAGACGAGCCACAGGCCGCTGCTGCCGGACGTAAAAGGCATCGGCCGTTTTGTGACAAAGCACTACAGGGCGCTGGCCGTGATTCTGGTCATCATGATTATTCCCGCGTTTTTCGGTTACTGCAACGTGAGCGTTTACTATGACATGAGCAAGGTGATGCCGCCGGAGATGGAATCCATTCAGGCCAACAAAAAGCTGGAGGAAACCTTCGGCATGTCTACCGCGCATCTGCTGCTGATCGACGCGGACGTATCCCAGAAGGACGCGCGGAATATGGCGAAGGAAATGCAGCAGGTGGACGGTGTGAAGAGCGTCATCGGGATCGACAGCCTGCTGGGTGCCGGCATTCCGGAATCGATCCTGCCGGAGGAAGTCCTTTCCCTGGTAAAGAGCGAGCGGTACCAGCTGATGCTGGTCAACAGCGCTTACGTGATTTCCTCCGACGAGGTGAACGCGCAGATCGACAGCCTGAACGCCATCCTGAAGAAATACGACACGGGCGGCATGCTGATCGGCGAGGCGCCCTGCACGAAGGATCTGATCGCCTGCACGGATCACGACTTCACGGTCGTCAGTCTGATCTCGATCGTCGCCATTTTTGTGATCATCATGCTGGTGCAGCGTTCCCTCTCTCTGCCGGTGCTGCTGGTGGGAGTGATCGAGCTGGCGATCGCGGCCAATCTGTGTATTCCGTATTACCTGAACCAGGAGCTGCCTTTCGTGGGGCCGATCCTGATCTCCACAATCCAGCTTGGAGCCACCGTGGACTACGCGATCCTGATGACGACCCGCTATAAACAGAACCGGCTCGCGGGCAGGGATAAGAAGGAAGCGGTTCAGAACGCCGCGTCCTCCGCCGCCCGGAGCGTGCTGGTGAGCGGGCTGGGATTCTTCGCGGCCACGTACGGCGTGGGCCTGTATTCCAACGTGGCCATTATCTCTTCCATGTGCCGGCTGATCGCCCGCGGGGCGCTACTGAGCGTGGCTGTGGTGCTCCTGCTTCTGCCCGCGGTGCTGCTGATCATGGATAAAGTGATCGTTCATACGACAGCCGGAATGAAAAAGGCTGTCTGCTGATCAGAAAGGAAGGATTATGATGAGCAAGAAGATTGCCGCGCTGCTGACAGCGCTGGTCATGGTGCTGGGATGTACCGGCGCGCTGGCCGAGAATACCAAGCATGAACGGGTTTATGTGGTCGCGGACGCGGACGGAACCGTAAAGAGCATAACGGACAGTATTCGCCTGGAAAACGCGGACGGGCTGGATGAGCTGGCTGACCGCACCATGCTGACGGACATTCAGAATGTAAGCGGGCCGGAAACCTTTACGCTGGACGGAGAGACGCTGATCTGGCAGGCGGGCGGAAAAAGCATAACCTATCAGGGCGTGTCGGACAAAGCGCCGGCCGTTCTCCCGGCCGTGACCCTGACGCTGGACGGTGAAGCGGTCACGGCGGCGGACCTGAAGGAAAAAACCGGCGAGGCGGTCCTGACCGTAACCTACCGGACGGAGGGACAGACGCCCGTGCTGGTGCTCTCCGCGCTGCCCCTGCCGGAAGAAGGCGTTTCAGATCTGAAAGCGGAAAACGCGGCTGTGCTGACGGAAGGAGACTTTTCCGTGCTGGTGGGCTGGGCCGTACCGAACATGGACGCCTCGCTGCAGCTGCCGGACTCCTTCTCGGTGAGTTTCCGCGCGGACCACGCGGATCTGGGGTGGATGATGACGGTTTGCTCTTCGGATCCGCTGGCAGCGGCATGCAGGGAGATCGATGCCCGGATCACCGAAGATCCTGACGCGGTGATGGAAGAGATCACAGCCCTCCTGACCGCGATGAAGGACGGCACGGAACTGCCGGAAACGGCCGGAATGACAAAGGAGATCACGGAGAAGATCAGCGAGCTGAACGCGGGCCTCAGCGCTCTGAACGCCGGCGCGGTACAGGTGGCGGACGGCGTGAAGCAGATATCGGACGGCGCGTCGGAACTGAGCGCCAGCCTGAGTGAACTGAAGAAGAGCAATGAGACGCTTAGCGAAGGAGCGGATCAGATCTTTGCCGCGATGCTGAACGCCGCGAACGACCGGATTGCCGCTTCCGCCCTGGGGGACGCCGGGATCACCCTGCCGGTTCTGACCGCGGAGAACTATGCCGAGGTGCTTGACGGCGCCGTTGCGCAGCTCGGTCCGGAAACGCAGGAAATCGCTGAACAGCTGACAGCCCTGAAGGAACAGCTGGATCAGGCGGGCGCCTTCGTTTCGGGCCTGAAAACCTATACGGACGGCGTAGCCCAGGCGTCTGCCGGCGCCTCGGAACTCTCCCTCAGCGCAATGCTGACTTCCGTAGGCGCTTCCGCGCTGCAGAAGACAGGGACAGCGACGCTGAAGGACAGGATCCTGGAAGCGGAAAAAAACGCGGCGGAGAAGCTCCTGCCGCTGGCGGAAAAGGATCTGGCCGGTGCGATCCGTGTTTGGAAGACCGTAAAGGATCATCTGGCGGATACGGGATACGACCTGCGTCCGGACAACATGACCGCAGAAACGGTCTATATAATCCGGACGGATCTGAAATGACGGATACGGAATCGGGCAGAAGGCACGGAGCGTGCTTTCTGCCCGATTCTTTTAGTTCCGGCCGGCTTCGATTTCCCGCAGGCCCCTGTGGCCGAGGGCTGTCATGCGGCGGCAGTAATCGTCGCTGCGTTTCTGGATGTCGTCCTGATAGACTTCCAGCTCCGGCATGGACACGGCGAAGAAATCATACCCCACTTTGTCGAAGATGTGGCGCTCGCCGAAGATGATGAGCTGATGGAAGGACTTTTTCGCCTTTTCGTCGTCGCCCAGGGCGTGGAAGGCCAGGCCCTGATAGAAAATATAGTCGGAAGGCTGATCGTTATAGTACCGCACGGGCTCGGGCACCTGAGAGCCGGCTGTCGCCCGGGTGAAGCAGTCGGCGGCTTTCGCCCCGTCGCCCAGCATCCGGTACGCGCGGCCCATGAGATACCAGGCCTGGTTGTCCGGTACGTTTTCCAGCTTGCCTTCGCCCAGGTTCACAGGGTAAGACAGGGTACGCTCCGCGAAGGCGGCGGCGTCCTCCGGCCTGTTTTCGGCCAGCGCCTTTTCAGCCAGGGCGAACAGGGCGGTTTTGTACTCGTCCGCCACCTTGCCTTCGCCGCCTTCCCACACGTGGAAGGTATAGCCGCTCAGCAGGTCCAGGGCCTTTTCATGCTGCCCGTCCGCGTTCAGCAGGGAAATATAGGCCAGCATGAGGGCGTAGCGGTCTGGAAGAATCTCCCGCCGGGCTTCCAGGATGGCCAGCCGTTCCGATACCGGCCGATCCAGGCGCTTCAGGAGCTGATCCTGCTCCAGCAGGAAGCGGCTGCTGTCCGGCTCCAGCCTGACGGCCTCGGCGATTTCCGGGGCAGCCAGGGATTTGTCTCCGTGGTTGAAGTACGCGATGGACAGGTTGCGGTGAGCCAGGGCCAGGCCGGGCATGGCTTCCGCTGCGGCCTGCCAGTGGAACACGGCCCGGTCGTACTGTTTTTTGTCGTACAGCAGTTCGCCCAGATAATAATGGGCCATGGGAGCCGTTCTTCCGTTTTCTTCCAGCACGGCGACGGCGTTCTCCAGGATCAGGCTCTCGACGACCCGGCTGGGGAAGCAGTAGTCGGGATCGGCGTTTTCTCCGGACAGGCAGGAAAGCAGCGCGGAGGACAGGCCCAGCCTGCTTTCCGCGAAGCCCTGGGCGTACCGGCGCATGGGGCTGTCGGCGGGGCAGTGCTCCAGCACGTCCGCGGCGTCTTCATAACATCCGAAGCCAATGAATTCATAGGCCAGGTTCAGGTAGTTTTCGATACGGCCGCCCATGGCCCGATGATAGGCGTCCTTATCCTTCCGGCGGTATACGAGCCCGAAATACAGGGGATCGATGGCCAGGCTTTCTTTCAGGAAGGCGTCTTTTTCTTCCGCCCTGCCGTCCAGCCGGTCCAGGATGGCGGCCTTCAGACTCCGGGTTTTCATATTGTGCCAGCCGCGGATCAGGCTTTCGTCCGCGAAGCGCAGGGCCTGCGCCGGATCGCCCTGCTTCAGGCAGATGCAGGCCAGGTGGTGATACGCCGGGCCTGCTGTTTCGGCGCTCCAGACGGCCTTGAAGAAGGCGTCGAAGGCTTTGTCCGTCTCGCCCAGCAGTTCCAGCGCCAGGCCCAGGTTGAAATACGCTTCCCCGGCATAGGGGTTCGGGTTGCGCCAGGTCTGCTTCCGGACGGCGGCTTCAAAATACGGTACGCTGTCCGCGATCCGGGCGTTCCGGAGCAGGTAGAGGCCATAGGCGTTGTTCAGCCGGATGTCGGTGGGGTCGCGGCGCAGGCCTTCCAGATAATAGTCGGAGGGCAGAAAGGTGGCGTGGCGGTACTGCTCCAGATGCTGCCCGGCCAGGAACAGCTCTTCCAGCGACTGAATCTCCTCCGGCTGCTTCAGGGCTTCAGCGGGTTCGGGAATGGGCCGGTTTTCCTTCACGTATTCCGTGTACTCGCAGAGGATCTTCCCGGCTTCGTCACAGACCGAAACGCTGTACCCGCTCAGGGGCTCGAGGGTATCCGTGAACGCGGCCAGGGGAGACAGGTCCGTCTGCCGGCGGTATACTTCCTTTCCGCCGGCGCGGATCACGACGGAAGCGTTTTTGTATTCGCCGGTGGCGTATACCTTGATTCTGGATTTCGCGGCCTTCCGCCGGAGCGCTTCGCCGGCGGCTTCCCCGAAGGCGAAGGGATCGGGGTTGACGGTCCGGCCGTTTTCATCCAGAAAGTCGACGCCCAGCACCGCGTCCTTCGTGGCGTTGCTGACCCGGCCCACGGTTTTGTAGGGCATGAAATACTGGACGAAATCCTTTTCCTCCTGGGGTTTGAGCCAGGCGAAATCCGGCTGATTGTCGCAGTATACGCCGGTCATGAGCTCGATGTAGGGGCCGTCCTCGTCCGTCAGGTTTTTGTCCCACATCCGGCCGAAGTTCCCGCAGCCCCAGGTCCACTGTTTTTTGCCGGGGCTGATATGGTGATCGGCCACGTGCAGCAGACCCGCGTCCCGGCCCTCGTCGAAGTTGCCCACGAAATCGAAATCGGACCGTGCGGCCATGTAGGAGGTGGGGACTTTGATGTTTTTATACCGGGAGATATCCACCCCCGCGGAATAATCTGCCTTGTAGTATTCGCCGGTCGCGATGGGGAAGGTGGACACGGCCCGCTTGCCGTGGTCCATGACCGCGTTGACGTCCGGGGGAAACACGGAGAAGGTGTCGTCGTTCACGCTGACGGCGGGGTTTGCCCACCACAGGAAGGTCTGGGGATAATCCGTCGGATTGAAGAGCCTGCCCCGGATCTCGATATAGGCCTTGCCCGGATGGAGCGTGACGGAGGCGCTGCCCTTCGTGCCGTTGATGCGGTCTGCTTCGCTGAGGATGACCGCGGCGGAGCCGTCGGCGTTTTCGGTGAGGGTGTAATCCACCGGCATGAAGGTGGACGGCCGGTGATGCTGCGGCCAGTTGAACTCGATGCCGCCGCTGATCCACGGACCGGCCAGCCCCACCAGGGCGGGCTTGATCACGCGGTTGTAATACACGAAGTCATAGCCGTTGGTTTTGTCGTACGCCCGCTGGATCCGGCCGCCCAGCTCCGGCAGGATCATGACGTACAGGTAATCGTTTTCCAGAATCACGGCTTTGTATTGCACGTCTTCCCTGACGTCGCTGACTTTTTCCGTCACCGGCAGGGGATATACCTTGCCCGTGGAGCCCTGGTAAGCGCGCTTCTCGATGAACAGCGGGCTTTTTTCCGGCGCGGCGGCCCTGTACGTGGGAATCGTGACGATCTGCTCGTAAACCTGCACCTTACTCATGGCGATTTCTCCTTGCGTGATTTGATTTCGCAGCGGCTAATCCGGGCGTTCCGCTACAGCGCGATCTCATATACGGGCTGTACCCGGATTTCCCTCAGCTCTGCGATCATGGCTCTGACCTCCTCGTTCCGGGCGGCCATGGCGGATTCCACGTTCACGACGGCTCCTTCCCGGATCGGCGCGACGTTCAGCACCATGGCCCGGTTCAGCCTGTCCTTCTGCTCCAGCAGGCCGACTTCCCAGACGTCCGTGTTGCAGAAGTTGTCGCTGATCATTTCATTGTCCAGCCACAGGGTGCCGATGTCGCCCCGGTAGTCGATCCGCAGCCGGGCGTCTTTGAGGCCTTCCAGCGCGTTTTCAGGTACCTTCACCGTCCAGCGGCGCGGCGCGGGGTGTGTGATTTCCACGGGGATTTCACGCTCCGGGGTATCAGCCCGGTAAATGCCCCAGACGCCCCGGTTTTCCAGGCGGGATGCCCCGGAGTTTTCCAGCCGGCCGGCGGGATAACAGCGAAGCGTGTTTCGCGCTTCCGTCGTTTCCAGGCGCAGGGCGCCGGTTTCGTCCTCCAGCAGCGCGGCGCCGCTCAGGATCAGGCTGCCGTCCCGCAGCAGAAACAGCTGATTGGCATCCTCCCGGGAGAGCACCAGTACGTCCGCTTCGGCGGCGCCTTTTTTCACGGTGAAGAAATCACGGCTGCCCCGTACTTCCGCGCCGTCCTCAAAGCGGAAGGTTCCGTCCATCCCGTCCGGAATCAGGAAAACGTAGGTGGGACGGCCGCCGATTTCCGTGCGCAGCACCGGCTGCGCGCAGGCCTGTTTCAGGAGGATTCCGTCCATCCCGAAGTTGAAGGGCAGAATGGCGTTTTCGTCCCCGGCCAGACTGATCCCAAACGTGAATTCCTCCCCAGGGGTTTCGATCCGGACTGTTTCGTTTTTTCTGGCGGGCATCACGCGGTGGTCCTGGAAATTGTTGAGGAACAGGAAACCGCTCCGCCCGTCCGTGCGCACGGCGAAACGCAGGGTGTCCGTATCCTCCGGGCTGATCCGGCTTGCGCCTTCCGGCAGCACGGTTTCCATGGGAGCGAGCCTCTCCCCGAAGGATCGGGTGAAAGAATGGATGGCCTTCAGCCGGCTGTAGGACTCCCGGATCTGGCCGAACTCGCCCAGGGCAGCCTGGTAGTCGTAGGAACGCTTGGGCACCTGCGCCTCATTCAGATAGGTTCCGTTTTTTCCGAGGGGATTGGTGCCGCCCTGGAACATGTAGTAGCCGATGAAATTGCAGCCGGAGCCCAGTTTGATGTTCGCCAGGGCGTCCACGCTCTTATAGGGATACACGAAACGGTAGTAATAGCAGCAGGTCATGCCGCCGCCCATCTCGCAGCAGGCGTAGGGCCGGTCCTCCGGGGCGTACGGCGGCGCGAAATCGTCCGCCCAAAACGCGCCGTTCCGATGATAATCCTCATAGATATACTCTTCGGTGGCGGGATGCTCGCCCCGGTGGGAATAGAAAATCCAGGGCCGGTAGGCGTATCCGCCCCAGAGAGGCAGGATCCGGGGAGAATACGCCGCGCCGCCCCAGGCCGTGCCCGTGAAGAAGGCGGGCGTCAGGCCGGATTCCAGCGCCGTCTCCCGGAGTGCCAGGAGATAGGTTTCCCCCTCGTCGCCGCTGAAGATCCATTCGTTGGAAATGCCGGTGGTGATCTCCCAGGCGGCGGAGGAATGCATGTATTCGTTATCCAGCTGCACGCCGACGACGGGGCCGCCGTCCCGGAAGAACAGGCCTTTTACCTGCCTGCCGATTTCGGTATACAGCCGCTTCACGTGCCGCATGAAGCCCTCGTTGGTATGGCGCACCTCAAAGGGCTTGCCGTACAGCCAGTCCGGCAGGCCGCCGTTGCGTACCTCGCCGTGGTCGAAGGGCCCCACCCGCAGGATCACGTACAGCCCGTGCTTCCCGCACAGCTCCACGAACTTCCGCAGGTTCCGCCGCCCGGTGAAGTCGAACACGCCCTCTTCTTCCTCATGGTGATTCCAGAAAAGATAGGTGGCGACGACGTTCACCCCGCCCATGCGCATTTTGATCAGCTCGTCTTCCCAGCGCCTGTCGTCCATGCGGCTGTAATGGAATTCCCCGGAAACCGCGAAAAACGGCTTGCCGTTCTTTTCCATAAAGAAATTGTTGAACGACAGGATGTCGCCCTGCGGGGAGGAACCGGTGAAATCGTCTCCGAGGGAATGAAGGGGGGAGGCCTGATACGCTTTCAGATCGATCCTGTATTCCATGTCCGGTTTCCTTTCCGCAATGACCGCTGCTGTGATAATCGCCGCTCATCCATTTTTCTTCCTTGCTGCCATCATACACGATTTTCAGCCTATTTGCACTGTGATTTTCTGTCGTTTGATTGAGAAAAACTGCGCTTTTTTCTTCCGGAGGATTGCGCGGAGAGCAGGATCTGCTATAATCGAACCGAAGCGTATCATAAACCGGATAAAAGGAGGCCCCGGCATGAACCGGCTGGAGATGAAAACGGTCAGCTCGCTGGCCAAGGTATTCCCGGACGCCGACCCCGGAGCGGCCTGCGCGCGCGCGTCCTGCCTTCGGGGAGAAACGTTCTCCTTTCAGGCGGCGTATTCCGCGCCGGCATTGGTGAAAGGCCTGCATATACAAGCGGAAGCCGGCGCTTTGACGCCGTATGTGAAGCTCTTTTCGGTCGGCCTGGTTCCGGCGGAGCTGACCGGGTACGGGGACGGGGACGATTACGTTCTGCGGACCGCCCCCGGGCTGTATCCCGATCCGCTGTATCCCCTGAACGGGGAAAGCGAGCTTTACGCGTATCCCCGCCAGTGGAGGTCCGTTTTCTGCTCGGTCGGCGTTCCGGAAGACCTGGAGCCGGGAACGTACCGGATCAGCGTCACGGTTGGCAGCGTGGAATGGGAGGGGGAAGCGGCCTTTCAGCTGGAGGTCCTTCCTCCGGTGCTGCCCGCGCAGAAAATCCTGCATACCGAATGGTTCGCCGCCGACTGTATCACGACCTGGTACGGTCTGACGCCCATGACCGAGGCCTGGTGGGCGATGATGGAGAAATACATTGCCAACGCGGCCCGGCACGGTATGAATATGATGCTGACGCCTCTGTTTACGCCGCCCACCGATACGGGGGTCGGCGCGGAGCGGCCCACCATCCAGCTGGTCCGGATCGAAAAAGAGGGAGACCGGTACGGCTTTTCCTTCGAAAACGTCGGAAGGTGGCTGGAGATCTGCCGGCGGCACGGGATTGAATACTTCGAGATGCCGCACCTGTTTACGCAGTGGGGCGCCGGATGCGCGCCGAAAATCGTCGCGCGGGAGAACGGGCAGGAAAAGAAGGCCTTCGGCTGGGAAACGGCGTCAGACAGCGATGAATATCTGGAATTCCTGCGTCAGTTCCTGCCTGCCCTGATCCGGTTTATGGAAAAACAGGTGCCCCGGGAGCGGATTTATTTCCACATCTCCGACGAGCCGGGCGAGGACAGCATGGAACGGTATACCCGGCTGAGCCGCTTCGTGCGCCCGCTGATCGGGGACTGCCCCATGATGGACGCCATGTCCTCCCTGAAGCTGTTCAGGGCTTCCTCCCTGACGGCTCCCGTAACCGCCACGAATGAGATCCGGGCTTTCCTGGACGATCACGTGGAAAACCTGTGGGCCTATTACTGCTGCGCGCAGTACAGGCAGCATCTGGCCAACCGCTTTTTCTGCATGCCTTCCGCCCGCAGCCGGATTCTGGGTATGCAGCTGTACCGGAATCAGATCAGAGGATTTCTGCACTGGGGCTACAACCACTGGTATTCCGGCCTCTCCGTGAAGCGCGTCGATCCTTACAGAACGACGGACGCCGACGCCTGCTTTCCCGCGGGGGACGCTTTCCTGGTCTACCCCGGGCCGGACGGCCCCGTGAATTCGCTCCGCATCGCCGTCGTGCGGGAAGCGTTTCAGGATCACCGGGCGCTCTCCCTGCTGGAGGAACTGACGGACCGGGAGCATGCGCTGCGGGTTCTGGAGCAGGGAATCGCGCCGATTACGTTCACGGAGTACCCGACGGACGACGCCTGGTTGCCGGCTGCCCGGGAGCGGATCAACGCGGCTGCCGCGGCTGCCTGGAACAGACCCGGCCGGGAGCGCTGACGGAGCCTGGAGAATCGACGAATCCGGAAACCGGATTCGCTATGCAGGATAGTTTGGCGCACGGCTGCGAAAAGGAGGGGCGCCGGGATGAAGACGATGGAGAAGAAGGTTTCTCCCGTTTCTGATTATTTTATCTATTCGCCGAGCAAAACAGCCCAGAAAATCTTTCTGTATCCGCTGCAGTGCGGCGTTTTTACCTACGATCCCGGATACAGGCTTTCCCGCAGTTCCTTTGACAGCTTTCTGCTGATGTACGTGCAGAAAGGGACGATGCTGCTGGAGCTGGAAGGCAGAACGCGCATGGTCGGGGAAAAGCATTTCGCGCTGATCGACTGCTACCGGCCCCACGGTTATTCCACCGTGCTGGGCTACGAGTGCCTCTGGCTGCATTTTGACGGAGTCCTCGCGCGGAGCTATTACGAGCAGACCGTGGCCCGCCTCGGCAACGTTTTTTCGATGGACGACGCTTTTCCCGTGCTTCGCAAAATGAACGCCATTCTGCGGGTTTTCTACGACAGCAAGCCTGTCCGGGAGCCGCTGCTTTCCAAATATATCAACGACATCATGACGGAGTTCATGCTGTACAGCCCCGACAGCGGGAAAAACCGCAACAGCGCGGAGACGGCCGAGCGGGCGATCAACTATATCAACGAACATTTTTCCGAGGAAATCTCCGTCGATCAGCTGGCCGGTCTGTTCGGCCTGAGCAGCTATTATTTCATCCGCGTATTCAGGCAGGAAACCGGATACACGCCCCATGACTATATCGTCAGCCGCCGGATGGCGTCTGCCCGGTATCTGCTGAAATATACAGAGCTGACGGTGAAGGAAATCTGTTTCAATACAGGTTTCTCGAGCGAGAGCGTATTCTGCAACGCCTTTAAAAAGCAGCACGGCATGACGCCGCAGGGCTACCGGCTGCAGGGCGCCGAAGAAAAGGAGCGCGGCCCGGAAATCACGGGACAGCAGGGATAATTGCGCGGACAGCACAAATCTGATATAATCGGAGCCAGAGAAACCGACATATTGACCGGAGACAGAGCAGAGCCTGGTTTGCCGGACCCGGAACCTGACAGGATGGGGAGGAAAACGCGATGAAGAAAATCCTTGGAGTTCTTGTGATTCTCGCGGCGCTGTGCGTCGCCGCGTGCGCGCTGGCGGACGTTCAGATTCTCGAGAGAACCTTTCCGGACGAGATTTTCCGGGAGGCTGTCCGCGCATACGACACGGACGGGGACGACGTGCTGAGCGTGGAAGAAATTGCCGCTGTGACAGAGATGAACGTCTCCGCCATGAATATCGAAAGCCTGCAGGGAATCGAGTTCTTTTCGTCGCTGAAGAGCCTTTTCTGCAACAACAATAAGCTGACAGAGCTGAATCTGATGCGGAATATCGCCCTGACGAATCTGAACTGCTCGTACAACAAACTGGCGGCACTGGACCTCAGCGGATGCGTCAATCTGGAATCCCTTTACTGCTACCATAACTGGATGACAGAACTGGACGTAAGCCGGAATGCCGCGCTGAAGACGCTGGACTGCGCGTACAACAGCCTGACAACGCTGGATGTCACAGCCGCTACGGCGCTGACAGCCGTGTACTGCAACAATAACCAGATCACCGATCTGAAAGTAACCGGACTTCCGTCGCTGAAGTCTTTGCGCTGCGACTGGAACGGCCTGACGTCTCTGGATGTCAGCAGCTGCAAAGCACTCACGCAGCTGGAGTGCGATGTAAATAAGCTGACCGCGCTGGACGTGAGCCAGAATAAGGCGCTGTCAATGCTGCGCTGCTCCACCAACAATGTGGCGGAACTGGATCTGCGGAACAACACGATGCTGACCTCGCTTGTCTGCATCAACAATCAAATGACCAGCCTCCGGATCAGCGGCCTGGCGCTGCTGGAACGTCTGGACTTTTCCACCAACAAGCTGACAGAGGTGGATCTGAGCGGCTCTCTGAAGCTGATATCCCTGGCTTGTTCCGACAATCAGCTGACGTCGCTGCAGCTGACAGATCAGTCTCAGCTGACGGAGCTGTTCTGCCGCAATAATCAGCTGACGGAGCTGGATCTGAGCGGTAAGAAGGAGCTGTTATACCTGCACTGTGAAAACAATAAGCTGTCTTCCGTGAATGTAAGCGGCTGTACGCAGCTGTACCGGTTCACGTGCGGCAATAACCAGCTGACAGCGCTGGATGTGTCCGATTGTACGTCGCTGGAGGGTCTGACCTGCCCGAACAACAGGCTGACCGCCCTGGATCTGGGGAAAAACAGCAGCATGATGTCGCTCTACTGCTACAAAAACAAGCTGACGTCCCTGAAGCTGCCGACTTCGGATACGTTCTATTATGTGGACTGCCGGTACAATAACCTGTCGGCGGTGAACGTAACCCCCTGCAAACTGCTGACACAGCTGGTGAAGACGAAACCGCGGACCCACGTGAAGGACGACGCGGGAGACTATGATTTCTTTGAGAACGCGGATGAATATATTCTGCTGTACATCGATCCGGCGGTGACCGTTACGGCGGGAGATACGGTCAGCAAGCCGGAGAAGGAGCCGACGCCGGAACTGCCCTCCGAGATCAGGGTCAGCGGCGGAATCTACAAGCTGGATCATAAGGCGAAGACCGCGGTACTCACCGGGCTGACCAACAGGAAGAAGACCTCCCTGGTGATCCCGGAGGCCGTGAAGCTGAAAGCACAGGGCTACAAGGTAACGGAAATCGCGGCTGCAGCCTGTAAGGGCTCCGGCCTGAAGACCCTGACTATCGGGAAAAACGTGAAGACCATCGGGAAGAGCGCCTTCATGGACAGCGCCGCGCTGAAAACCGTCAGGGGCGGCACCGGGCTGGTGAACGTCGGGGATTCCGCGTTCCGGAACTGCGCCGCGCTGACGGCGTTTACCCTTGAAAGCAAGGTGAAGACGATCGGGAAGAGCGCTTTCATGAACTGCGCCGCGCTGAAAACCGTCAAGGGCGGCGCGGGACTGGTAACTGTCGGGGATTCCGCCTTCAGGGGATGTACCGCGCTGACGGGTTTCTCCTTCGGCAAGAAGGTGAGCACGATCGGCAAAACGGCGTTCTACGGCTGCAAAAAGCTGAAGGCCGTCGATATTCTGACGAAAAAGCTGACCGCGAGGACCGTGGGCGCCAACGCCTTCAAGGGGATCTACAGCAGGGCCGTGGTCAGGTGCCCCGCGAGCAAGCTGAAGGCCTATAAAAAGCTGCTGCTTCAGCGCGGTATGGGAAGCAAGGTAAAGTTTATCGGCGTCAAGTGACGCAGACGATCGCGCGGCGCCCTGTGACCGGAATGGATCACGGGAGCTGCATGCGAGAAAACGGTGTAAGTATGACCTATGTATCTTCTGATCTTCATGGCTATCCGCTGGAACAATTTCAGCAATTGCTGCATTCCGCCGGCTTTTCCGATACCGACGATCTGATCATTCTGGGAGACGTGATCGATCGCAACGGAGACGGCGGCGTTGCCATGCTTCGCTGGATGCTGCAGCAAGTCAATGTGCGGATGATTCTCGGCAATCATGAAGCCCTGCTGCTGGCGTGTAAATTCCTTTTTGATATCATTACAGACGAGAGCATCGCACAATTTGATCAGGACAGGATGAGCCTGCTGTCCGCGTGGATGATGAACGGGGCGGAACCGACTATAAAAGCGCTGCGTGATTTGTTCAGCGCGGATCCCGATACTGCCCGGGAGATCATCGATTATCTGGAGGAAGCTCCGTTGTACGAGGTTGTCGAAGTGCCCGGACAGCGTTATTTGCTGACGCATTCCGGGCTTGGACGTTTTGAATCTTCCAAACGTTTATCGGAATATTCTCCGGAGGATCTGCTGTGGAATCGTCCGCAGCTGAACGATCACTATTTTCAGAAAACCAGAACCGTGTTCGGCCATACACCCACTGCGTATTACGGCAAACAATATAAACAGCAGATGATCAAAACCGCAACATGGATCAATATTGATACGGGAGCGGCAAACGGCCCGGGATGGCACCCCATGCTGCTGCGCCTGGAGGACGAAAAGCCGTTTTACGCGGATCAATAATGGGGAAAACCCCGGATCAGGAAGCTTTCATTACCAGTGGCCGGTGGCGCCGCCGCTGTTGTCATCGTCATCTTCGTCATCAGGATCGACAGGGATAACCAGTCCGCCGTTTACCTTCTCGAGTTCATTCAGATTCAGTTCTTTCTGGGCCTGTTCTTTCTGCTTGTTTTCCATCTTTATTCTCCCTCCTGCTGCGAAGCAGCTGTCTGATTTCCGGTTTCATATTTTGATACGCAGACAGATGCCGGAATGGAAGCTGCAGGCAAAAAAACAGGCATATAGCACATTTGGCACATTTGACGGAATTCATGGATGATTTCTGTAATATGCGAACATGTACTGCTGATAAACCCCGTTGTACGGACTGTAGCTTTCAAACGGATATCCGTTCGGATACTCGTTTTCCAGAACCCTGTTAATCCATACATCCTGAGGAAACGCATCCAGCTGATGAAGGCCGAATAAAGCGACGCAGTTTGCGACCTTATTCCCGATTCCGTATATTCCGGTCAGTTGCCGGACTGCCTCGCCACAGCTTGCTTTCTGAAGCTTCAGGAGGTTTATTTTCCCATCCGCGACGGCCTCAGCGGCAGCGTGTACATATTTCCATCGATAGCCAAGCTTGCAGTCAAGCAGCTGCTGTTCGTTCAGCGCGACGATCTGACCGGGAGTCGGAAAGACAAAAAATTCGTGGCCCCTGGAATCATACTGACGGTTTCCGCACACCTGAGACAGCAGCTCTATGGAGCGCTGAATAGCCGGAATATTTCTGTTCTGCGTGATGACAGAAGTGATCAGCATCTCCCAGGGATCCTGCCGAAGAATACGAATACCCTTTTCGTGTTCCATAGCCTGCCATAAAAAAGGATCCTGCTCCGGAGCAATCCGCTCCCGGACGGCCTGATAGCTCTCGTCCAGATCAAAATAGGAATACCATTCGGTCTGAAAGGTGCTTTCATCACAATCCACCTGATAGGTCTGATCCCCATCCTGAGAGATGTATAAGCAGTGATCCGCGGCGATGATCCGGTAAGTCTTTTCATCGACTTTCCGCCAGCGGAAACATTGCCCGCTTGCAGCGATTTTCTCCGGATCAAAATCATCAGTAATCGTAATCATCATGATTCATTTACCAGTTTTCCTGTCATGTGGTCAATCGTCAGTTCCAGGCATTGTACCCGGGGAAGCGCGTTCTGCAGTTCATGCTGTATGTATTCCTCGTCGTCCGTAAATTTTCGGCATAGATTATAGCCGATCAGTTTCGCCTTTTCTTCATCCGTGACCAGGCTGATCCGTCCAAAGACGATGACGCTGTTCACATTCAGTGCCCATTCGCCTTCTTTGCGGTATCCGGCATCCCAGACGCAATAGCTGACCTTGTTACATTTGGCGATGGCGTCGATCTTATGCCCTGTCTTTGCACCATGGAAGTAGATTTTTCCGTCTTCGGGATTATACCAGTGATTCAGGGGAATGCCATAAGGATAGCCGTCCTCTCCCAGCATTGAGAGCACGCCGCGCTTCTCTTCCTGCAGAATCCGGATGCATTCGGCATCGCTGATCTGCTGTTTAAATCGTCTCATTGACCTGAACATAGTCATCCTCCTGTTTTGCTGATCATCGGGTTATTTCAGAATGATACCATAATCATTTTCGCTCTTTTCCAGCATGGAAAAAGGAACGACTGCGGGCTGAACTGATCCTTGCTGATCAAGACTATAAATATACACATAGGGGTATCCGCCGGGCGTCAGGCGGATTGCCGCTTCATATCCGGTATAGTCCGGATCAATATCCCAGACATCCAGATTTGTCATGGACATGTTTTCATCCAGCGTCATTGCAAATACCGCGAAAACGCCACCGGAAGGATCAGCCGCACTGCCGTAAAGGATAATGTTTTTATTGCCTGAGCTGATATGAACCTGACAGGGCGTGACAGCAATATGATCCCCCTGCAGCAAATAAGTCTTATCATGCTGCCCGTTTCTGTCAATATGCACAAGTCTTACGGGAGTGGTATCCCTGTCGGATGACCAGTCGACATAGTCCCATTCGCAGGAGAAAAATCCTGCCTGTCCATCCGGCAGCATTTCCTGCCCATAGTAAGATTCGTCAAGTTTGTACCGGATCATTCCGTGGTCCAGGCAAAGCAATCCGTCTTTTCTCGTCGGAATCAGAAACACTTCATCCGCAAGCGCGATACAGGATGTTCTGGTCGTTTTTATTCTGAATATGTCAGCAAGTTCGCGGGACACGAACGTATCTTTCCCATTGCAGGTAATACGGACATATTGATCTGTTTCATAGAAGACGATGCGATTGCCGCACCGGGCCGCTTTCAGATGTTCTGACAATGGCGTGATATACGACAATCCGCTGTCAGTCCATTGAGCTTTCGCGTTCAGCGGCGGGTATTTCTCTGTTTCCTGATCTTCTCCGGGAATACGGCAAAGCATCGTAATTGATCCGTTCATTTCGAATATAGGAATGGCGGGTGAGACACTGTCATAATCTCCGGATGCTTCCAGGCTCCTGATTACTTGGCCGTCCCGATACCATTCCACACGCCATGGTACTGCTTCGGGCGGAGCCATGCGAACAATCACATTATGCGGATCGAGCGGATAAACCGTAGTATACGGTCCGCAATAAAGTTCATAGGGTTCTGTCAGGCGGTACTGTTCATATTCTGCCAGAGAAGTTGTTGAAATCAGTATAATAGAAGCAATGAAAAGAAGAAAAACCGTTTTTTTTCTCATGCTCTCACTTCCTTTCATGATACTCCTGAAAAGGAAACTTTAAATTCAAGCATGTACTCATTTAAGCCAGTCTTCCAGAATCAGGCCAGGAACCCGGCTGAACTCACCGGTATTATGCGTAACCAGTGGAATGGAAAGTGCACGGGCATGTGCCGCGATCAGGGCGTCTCTGTCGCTGATTGGTTTACCGATTGTTGCGAGATAAGCCAGAACATCACCGGCTTCATATGCGGCAGACGTATCAAAGGGAAGAATATAAATTCCGGATAATAAAACCTGCACTGCCTGAATGTTTTTATCATAGTCGGAACTGTGTTTTGCACCATATACCAGTTCCGCATATGTAATAGAACTGATACAAAGGTTTTCGCCGTATTCCTGATAAATCCGGCTGCAAACCGGATCATCCGGATGACGGATGGCCCGGACCAGAATGTTGGTGTCCAACATGTACATTACAGTTCAGCCCTCTTTGCATCAATCTGAGGAGGACGACCATCTTCCATGAAATCATCCGTAAACATTCGCAGACTTTCCGCAAAAGACTCCTTTAATTTGCTGACAGGGGTCAGGGTGATTGTATTACCGATCCGATTTACAAATATTTCTTCGTCAGGAAGCCTGTATTCCTTGGGAATCCGGACAGCCTGGCTCCTTCCGGTCATAAACGCGCGCGTTGTCGACATTTGAGTCCACCTCCGTTATTAATATATATCATGATATATTGCAATGTCAATCATTATTTTGATGCCTTCACACAAATGTTACATCAAATGCTTTCCTTTTGTCCTCTCATAAAATGGCACACAAAGGACAACTGCCATATTTCAATATAGCCATTTGCTCAATAAATGGCTATATTGATTTGTCTTTTGATTGAATGAATGCAATAATATAGCCAAATCAGGCGTAAACAGCCATGTTGACTGTTGAGATGGGGAATTGAATGAGATCGCTGAACTACAAAGAGGCTTATCAGAAGCTGCTGACTCCGGAGATCGTTTCCTGTCTGGCACAGATCCATGAGCAGAAGGGACAGCAGAATCTGTTTATCCAAGCGCATGAGGATGCACTGTCTGAACTGCCGGAGATTGCGAAGATCCAGAGCACAGAGGCATCCAACCGGATTGAGGGAATCATTACTACAGATGAACGGCTGAAAAAGATCGTCCGGAACAAAACAGCACCGCGGAACCGCAATGGACGGGAAATTGCTGGTTACCGGGACGTCCTGACAACCATTCATGAGAATTATGATTTTATTCCGATCCGTCCCGGAATGATCCTCCAGCTGCACCGGGATCTGTATAAGTTCAGTAATCCCGGATTTGGCGGGAGCTATAAGAACAGCGACAATATCATGGCGGAGGAGATGCGGGACGGTACCGGGCAGATTCGCTTCCAGCCGGTATCTGCATGGGAAACACCGGAAGCGATGGAAACGCTCTGTAACGAGTTCAATAAAGCCCTGAAAGACCCGAACATGGATCCGCTTCTCCTGATGTTCATCTTTATTCTGGATTTCCTCTGCATTCATCCGTTCAATGACGGAAACGGAAGAATGAGCCGGCTGCTGACGCTGCTGATCCTGTACCGGTCCGGATATTTTGTCGGCAAATATATCAGCCTGGAGAAGCTGATTGCTGACAACAGGGAAAGCTATTACGAAGCCTTGCAGGAAAGCGGCGCCGGATGGCAGGAGGAGGGAAACGATTATCTGCCTTTCGTGCGGTATATGCTTGGCATCATCATTGCGGCATACCGGGATTTCACGAATCGAATTCAGATCCTTGTTACGAAGGGCCTTTCCAAGGCGGACCGTGTCAAAGAGATTATCCGCGACAGCAGCAGAAAGATGACTAAAGCGGAGATGATGGCGCTGTGTCCTGACGTCAGCGAGAGAACCGTACAACGGACACTGACCAACCTCATGGAAAGCGGAGAGATCATCAAAATCGGCGGTGGCCGCTACACATCCTATATCTGGAACAGAGGTGACTGAATATGATTACCGGTGAACTGAAAAA
>CAMKJS010000014.1 GCA_946413245.1 uncultured Clostridia bacterium | reverse complement strand
ACCAAGGGCGTGTTCCTGGAGTTCTACAACAAGGAGCAGATGATGCCCGCCCCGATGCAACTGGCGGAAGGCGACTATGCGGGCCGCTATTATCGCCGGACTATTGCGGAGCTGCCTGAGCTCTTTAAGGAGCTGGGCGTAACGGCGGACCCCGAAGTGGTCATCCAGACCATCCGCGATTACGATAAGGCAGTTATGGGCCAGGGCGAGTATCCTGACGTGGGCAAGGCGATCGCGTCCCGTACCATCGGCAACGTGGAGAAGGACGAAAACGGTAATTACCTGCCGGATACCTACGACCTGGACAACGCACTGCTGACCATCCGCCTGATGGCACCCTCCACGCACCATACCATGGGCGGCCTGGTGGTGGATACCCAGCGCCATGTGTTGGACAAGGACGGCGCGGTTATTCCCGGCCTGTATGCGGCCGGCGAAGTGACCGGCGGCATCCACGGTGGAAACCGTCTGGGCGGCAACGCCATCGTGGAGATCTTCGTCTCCGGCCGGACGGCTGCGCAGGCGATCACTGCCGACAATCAGTAATCCGCTCACCGTGGCGGAGCCTGAACACTGGTCCGTTCTGCCCCAAAGACTGTGACCGGTTAGCACGAGGAAAACCAACCTGACAGAAAAAATGTATGAACGGGATATCCCGGCGGGCAACCGCCGGGATGTCTTGATTTTTTGGCGGTGGGAGTGATACAATGCCGCAGTCAGGAAACGTCTCCGGATGGTTCCTGGGTTTTTTATGAGGAAAGGAAGCGTACCCGTTTTATGCATGTTCTGCTGCTGGTGGCAACCGCGTTGTTTGCCGGGCTTCTGATGACCCGGCTGTTTGTGAAATTTCACCTGCCGGATGTGACGGCTTATCTTGTGACCGGTGTTCTGATCGGCCCCTGCGTGCTGGGAAGGCTCGGGATTGACGGGCTCGGATTTGTGAGCTTCGAAGAAGTGGAATCCCTGAGCCTGATCAATGACGTGGCGCTGGGATTCATCGCCTTCGCCATCGGGCATGAGTTCCGGCTGTCCGCGCTGAAGCAGACGGGAAAGCAGGCCACCATCATCGGTATCCTGCAGGCAGTGATCACGACCGTGCTGGTGGACATATCCCTGATCGGCCTGCATTTCCTGATGCCGGACCTGCTGACGCTGCCTGCTGCCATCGTACTCGGTGCGATCGCCGCGGCGACAGCGCCGGCTGCCACCCTGATGGTTGTGCGCCAGTACAAGGCGAAGGGTCCGGTAACGGACGTGCTGCTGCCCGTGGTCGCTCTGGACGACGCCGTGGGCCTGGTTATTTTCGCTATCTCGTTCGGTATCAGTGAGGCCATGCGCGATGGTACCGCCCATATACTCTCCCTGATCGTCGAGCCGCTCGGCGAGGTGGCGCTTTCCCTGCTTCTAGGCGCCGCGGTGGGGTTCGGGCTGACCTTTCTCGAACGGTTTTTCCATTCTCACCGGAACCGGAACGCCCTGATCGTGGGCAGCGTGATTCTGACCGTGGCCCTGAGCCAGCTTGAATTTGAAATCGGCTCCTTTACCTTCGGGTTTTCCTCTCTGCTGGTGTGCATGATGCTGGGAACCGTATTCTGCAATTTCTGCCCCCTGAGCGAGGATCTGATGCTGCAGGCGGACCGCTGGAGCGGTCCGGCACTGACGCTGTTCTTTGTGCTGAGCGGCGCTGAGCTCCAGTTCGGCGTATTCGCGGACAGCGCTGTGATTCTGGTGGGTGTGGTCTATGTGCTGACCCGGTCTGCCGGTAAATATTTCGGCGCGCGCTGGAGCTCCGATCTGGCGCGCAGTCCTGAGAACGTGCGGAAATATCTGGGTATCACGCTGCTGCCGCAGGCCGGCGTCGCCCTGGGTATGTGCGCGACAGCGGCCCGCGCAATGGGCGCGGACGGAATCCTGATCCGGAATATCACGCTGTTCGCCGTGCTCGTGTATGAGCTGCTGGGTCCGTGCCTGACCAAGCTGGCGCTGACGAAAGCGGGGGATATTCAGAAGATATCACCGGAAATTCAGAACCGCCGGGAAAAACGGCTGGAAGAGATCACCAAGCCTGTGCCGCCGGCTTTTGACAAATAACGCTGTCATTGACAAAATAAGGACATTTTGGTAGAATCCAGGATAAGGATTTGACCAAAACAGCAGGAGGAAACGAAACATGAAGAAACGGGCATTCGCGCTGATTCTGGCACTGGTGATGATTTTGTCATGCGGGATGATGACAGACGCGTCCGCGGCCGGGAAGAAGGATGGGCAGGCGGTTTCCGTGCAGGAAGCGCTGGGGAACGCCGCTCCGAAAAAGATCGTCATTGAAGGCTCTCACTATGTGGGAAAAGGAAAGAAAATCCAGCTGGAGGCGACCGTAACCCCTTCCAGCGCCAGCCAGGATATTACCTGGAAATCCGATAATCCCAAGATCGCCAAGGTCAGCAGCAGAGGCGTGGTGACAGGCGTGAAGGTCGGAAAGACGAGGATCACCGCTATTTCGACGGCAAAGAAAACCGTGAAAAAGAGCTGGGTTATTTTCGTCAGGAAAGCGACCACGAAGATCGCCATCTCCGCTTCGTCGAAAACGATTGATCTGGCCAGCGGAAACGTCATCCTGAAGCTGAAGGGAAAGGTAACGCCTTCCGACGCGGCCACCAACCTGAAATGGAAGAGCAGCAACACGAAGATCGCGACCGTTGACCAGGGCGGCAAGGTAACCGGAAAGAAAGCCGGTACCGTTACGATTACCGCCATCGCGCAGGACGGCAGCAAGAAAAAGGCCACCATCAAGATCAAGGTGGTGGATTCTTCAGAGGATCCGGAGGATCCGGACGACCCGACGGGCGATACGGTGTACCGGGCGCTTCTGATCGGGGAGAAAACCTTCCTGCGGTATGACTGGGAGTATTATACGGATATCGCGAACCGGAACGTGGCGGACGTGAACCATATGGGCACCATGCTGAACGGCGTCTACGGCCCGAAGGGCACCAAGTACCGGGTGACCAAGAAGATCGACGTGAGCTACAACGGAATCAAAAACGCCATTAAGGACACCTTCGCCAACACGAAGGACAATGACGTATCCCTGTTCTTTATCGCGAGCCACGGCAACAGCGACGGAGACGGAGAACTGGAAATCGCCTTTACCGGTGATCCGGAGGATTCCGGCGATCTCGAGGCCTATTTCGAGCATTACATGCTTCCCTTCAGTACCCTGGCTTCCTGGCTGAAAACCTATGTCAAGGGCAAAGTGATCGTGATTCTGGAATCCTGCGGCGCGGGATCGGCGATCTATGACGCCGAGGAGCAGAACGGAAGCACACCCCGGAAAATTGTCGGGCTCCGGAACCTGACCGGCCGGGAAGGAGACGCCGCGGCGGCGAAGATCGCGAGGACCGCGGTGCGTGCTTTTGAAAAGGCCGATCCGGGCATCGTCGAAAGCAACTCCACCGGTGACCTGCGCACGTCGAAGTTCTACGTACTGGCGGCTGCCCGACATCACGAACTGAGCTGGGGCACGGAGGGCGGCAATCCGCAGAATTTCTTTACCACCTGGCTGGTCGAAGGCGTTGGCAGCATCGGTAACTCTCCCGCGGACACCAGCCCGAAGGACGGCAAGGTGAATCTGACGGAGCTGTTCAACTACATCAAGAAGGTCGGAGACGACTATCCCTTTGAGTCACAGGACGGCACGTATTACCAGCACGTGCAGCGCTACCCGGCGGGCAGCAAGTACAACCTCTTCCTGGTTCAGAATCCCTGAGACTCGGTAAAAGATACAAAAAGCGCTGATAAGGCTTTCGTTCCGAGGGAACGGCGCGCTTGTCAGCGCTTCCTTCTATCCTGAAGAATGAATTCGGTCTCCGGCCGGAGTGATTTGCCTGCTGCAAATCCGTCTGAAAAGACACGGCCGCGGGAAGAATATCGTTTCCGGATTCGTTCATATGATCGGGAATTCATCAGACTTTGAGTGTAACCTGACAGGAGGACAAAAGCCATGAAGAAAAAACTTGTATCCATGCTGCTGGCTCTGACCCTGCTGCTGTCCTGTGTAATGATCGCGGGCACGCCGGCGGCGGCATCGAACGAGACAGACGAACCGCTTTCCGCCTATCAGAAAGCGACGGAAAACGCTGCACCGAAAAAGATTACGATCAAGGGCTCCCACTATGTGGCCAAAGGAAAGAAGATCAAGCTGAAGGCTACGGTGAGCCCGGCTTCCGCCAATCAGGGCGTGATCTGGAAATCCAGCGATACCAAGGTGGCGAAGGTAAACAGCAGGGGACAGGTGACTGGTGTCAAAGCCGGGAAGGCCGTGATCACGGCGGTATCCAAAAAGAATTCCAAAATAAAAAAGACCTGGAAGATTACCGTAACCCAAAAGCCTGTGACCAAAGTGACCGTGACGACAGCGAAAAAAACGATTGATCTGAACGGCAGTTCCCGGAAAACCGTTAAACTGAAGGCGAAAGCAAGCCCTTCCGCCGCGGCGCAGGTGTTTGAGTGGAAGAGCAGCAATACAAGGATCGCCACTGTTTCCGACGAAGGGAAGGTAACCGTAAAAAAGGTCGGACAGGTGAAGATCACCGCTACCGCCATGGACGGAAGCGGGAAAAAGGGTTCCATTACCCTGCGTGTGATTGACAGCGAAGAGGAAGAGGAAGAAGAGGAACCGACCCCGGAACCGACGGAAGAACCGACAGAAGAACCGACTCCGGAACCGACTCCGGAACAGACGGCAACCCCCACCCCGGAACCGACGGCAACTCCCACTCCTACGCCTACGCTGACACCTACTCCGACTCCCAAACCTACTCCCGTTTCTCCTGAAGGAGAGGAAGAGGAAGAAGAGGAAGAAGGAGAAGAGGGCGAACCGGAAGAGGAACCCGGGGAAGAGGAAGAAGAGGAAGAAGAGGAAGAAGGAGAAGGAGGCCAGAGTGAAGGAACCGGCACCGGCGGTGGCGGCGGTGGCGGCGGATTCATCGTCCCTCCGGGAACCGGGGAGGAACCCGAGGACCCCGAGGATCCGGAAGACCCTGAAGATCCGGAGGAAACGGAAGGAACTCCGACTCCTACCGCAACGCCGGGAATGACTCCGACTCCGAGTCCCAGCGCGACGCCCGAAGTGACCCCGACTCCGACCCCCGCCCCTACGGAAGAGCCTGAAGAACCCGAATCTGATCCGAAGCATATTGCCCTGCTGGTCGGAAACGGCCTGGAATATGTTTATCAGCAGAAGCTGAACGGCGTGGCCTATGACCTGCGTGCGTTCAAAGGCGCGCTGGCCGGGCTGAGCCAGGGATGGGACGTGACCGTGAAGAAAGGGCTGACGGCGAGCGGAATCGTATCCGCGATCAAGTCTGCTTTCGCGAACGCCACCGAAAACGATATCTGCCTGTTCTACTATTCCGGACACGGGGACGACAGTACCGGTTCCACCGCAGGGTCCCTGGTGGGAATTAACTGCGACGGATACAGTGATTTCCTTTCAGCCAGCAAGCTGGCAAAAACGCTGGACGAAGCCTGCCCGGGCAAAGTGATCGTGCTGCTGGACTCCTGCGGAAGCGGTTCCTACATCTATGAAGATAATGGAACCGGCGGTTCCGCCAAAGCGTTCACCAGAAGCGTGATCAGCGCCTTCAGCCGCCGGGATAAAGACCTGGTCAGCAATACCGGCGAACTGCTGGGCTCCAAGTTTGTCGTTCTGACTGCCTGCAGCCATGGGCAGACTTCCGCGGATCTCGGCACCAGCAGCTACAGTTTCGGCGCCTTTACATACGCGATGATCACTTCCATGGGATGCAGATATCCCGACGGCAGCAAAACAGGAAGCATGCCCGCGGACGGCAATAAGGACAATAAGCTGACGCTGTATGAAACCCACAGCGGAATCAGGAGTGTAATCAGCGACCTCAGAGCGCAGATGCAGCAGCAGGGGGAAGACCTGGATCAGGTGACGCAGATGCACGGGTACAGCGCGACGGTGCTGTTCCAGCGGTAAAAACATGGATAAACCGGTAACCGGCGCATTGTCGCCGGTTATTTCTTGTCACGACAGGGAAAATATGCTATGATCGCAGCGTCAAAAACAATTTTCCGGATTCAACACAGGCGGAAAGGGTGAGCGTCATGAAGGGAAAAGGACGGATTTTGCTGCCGGTTATCCTCTGCCTTGTGTTGCTATGCGCTTCGGCGGGGAAAGCCATGCACTGGGAAGGCTCCTATGACAGCGGCGTATCCTGGTCTTTTGACGACGGTACGCTGGCGTTCAGCGGGAATGGGGCTATTGAATCCGTTCCCGCGGACGGTGTCGCTCCCTGGTTCACGTGCATGAATGACGTGACGAAGGTTGTCATCGGAAACGGTATAACCGCTGTCGGGGCAAGAGTATTTCAAAACCACGGCAGTCTCACAAGAATCGATATTCCGGAGTCGGTGAAGAGTATCGGAGCCGGCGCGTTCTCCGGATGCGGGAAGCTGACCGGTGTGACGATACCCGGCGGGGTGACCCGCATTGAAGCGGATACGTTTAACAACTGTACAAGTCTGGCCAGCCTGTCGATCCCGAGCGGAGTAACCGCTATCGGGGACAGTGCCCTGAGAAACTGCGACAGACTGACGGGTATCACGGTGCCTGCCGGCGTCACCGCGATCGGGGATTACGCATTCGCATACAGCGAAAAAATACAGGAAATCACCTTTCTGGGCACGACGACGGCCTTCGGAGCACACGTAACCGAAGGATATACGCCGACGATCCGATGCAGCCGGGGTTCGGACGCGGAAGCCTGGGCCCTGGGCGAAGGGTATTCCGTACTGTATTCCGGGGAAGATCCGCCCGCAGAGGTTCGGATTACACTGGAGGAGGATTTCCGGCTGGCTGTCGGGGAATCGAAAACCATCAGCTGTCAGGTATACCCGGATACGGACCAGGAAATTGTCTGGAACAGTTCCAGACCTGCAGTGGCTGCCGTGGACGGCCAGGGAACGGTGAAAGCGATTTCCGCCGGAACCGCAGAGATCACGGCTTCTGTCGGAGAAGTCACCGCCAGCGTGACGGTGACTGTCTACGACTATGTGACCGGATTTGACCTGTCGGAAAACGAGGTCTGGATGGTTGCCGGGCAGACCTTTACTCTGGCCGTGCGGAACCTGCAGCCGGATGAGAACGCCTATGCCGTGTTCCGGTGGATCAGTTCGAACGAACTGTGGGCTACGGTGGACGAAAACGGCCTGGTGAAAGCTGTGAGCGCCGGGGATGTAACGATTTCCGCACGGACAGACCGGGGCGTGGAGCGAAAGTGTACGGTACACGTATGCAGCGCGGTGCAGGCGATCCGGTTTTCCCAGGACAGCTATGCCGTACCGGAGGGCGGAAGCCTGCAGCTGACAGCGATCGCGGTAACCCGGGAGAAAGAATACGAGAATAAACTGATCACCTTCAGCAGTTCCGATCCGTCTCTGCTGCAAGTGGAAGCAGACGGAACCGTGACAGGCATATCCGGCGGAAAAGCTTCCGTGACAGCCTCCGCCTTCGGAAACGTAAGCAAAACCGTGGACGTCACGGTAGTATGCCGGAATCATCAGACAGTACAGGACCAGGCGACAGCGGCTACCTGCACCCAGCCGGGACTGACCGCGGGGGAACACTGCGAACGCTGCGGTACGGTGCTCACGGAGCAGAAAGTAATCAGCGCGCTGGGGCATAAACCGGTACAGGACGCACAGGAAGATGCGACCTGCCTCCGGGCGGGGCTGACCGGGGGAGAACACTGTGACCGCTGCGGAATCGTGCTTTCCGGACGGGAGGAGATCCCGGCTCTCGGCCATCTGAAAGTGACGGACGAGGCTGTTGCACCGACCTGCACGGAGGCTGGACTGACAGAGGGAGAGCACTGCGGGCGCTGCGGGACGGTGTTCGTTCCGCAGGAACCGGTGGAAGCCCTCGGGCATCAGCGGGTGACGGAAGAAGCGGGAAAGGCCGCAACCTGCACGGAACCGGGATGGACAGCCAGGGAAGTATGCGGGCGATGCGGAACCGTGCTGGCGGAGAAAACGCAGATTGAGGCGCTCGGGCATCAGTGGGTTACGGAAGAAGACCGGGCCGCCACCTGCACGGAACCGGGCTGGATCGGAAAGGAATACTGCGAGCGCTGCCTGGCTGTGCGCCGGGAACGGGAAACAATCGAAGCACCGGGCCACGCATGGCAGGAGGTCGTCTGCACATGGACCGAGGATTACGCCTATGCCACCGCGGAACGATCCTGCTTGCGGGACGCAGCCCATACAGAGCGGGAAACCGTTCCGACGACAGCCGAGGTGACCCGGCCGGCTACGTATGAAGCGATGGGAGAAACCACCTATACGGCACGCTTTGAAAATCCGGCGTTCGGGACGAGAACGGTAACCGCGGCGAACATTCCGATGCTGGAGCGGTCCTGGAGCGCGCCGGTATACGAATGGGCGGAGGATTACAGTACGGTAACGGCCTCGCGGACTGCCGCGGACGACGAAACCGTGCAGGAAACCGAAACGGTTGGCAGTACCGCGGAAATCACACGGATTCCCACCTGTACGGAAAAGGGAGAAACCACCTATACCTCGGCACGGTTCGTCCATCCCGCGTTCACTGTACAGACCGTGACCGCGGCGAACATTCCCGCAAACGGGCATACGGAAGTAAAGGACAAGGCTGTCCTGCCGACGGTGTCAAAGACGGGAAAAACCGAAGGCAAACACTGCGGCGTCTGCGGGGAGATACTGCAGAAACAGGAAACCGTGCCGCGGCTGACGGGAACCTATACCGCGAAGGACGGGACGGAATACCGGATTCTGAAAAACAAAACGCTGTCCTATCAGAAACCCGGAAAGAATAAAGCTTCCGTTTCCGTTCCGGACACGGTGAACGTGAACGGAGAAAAGGTACGGGTAACCGCCGTCAGCGCGAAGGCTTTTTACAGGGACAAGAAGCTGAAGACTGTCACGCTTGGGAAATACGTGACCGCCATCGGGAATCAGGCATTTGCGTCCTGCCAGAAGCTGACGGCCGTCAGGGGCGGGAAGGCCGTAAATACCGTCGGAAAAAGCGCCTTTGACGGATGCGTAAAGCTGAAAACCCTGTGGAGCGCCGACGCGGTGACGACCATCGGTCAGGCCGCATTCCGGGGAGATACGGCCCTGACTGCCATAACCCTGGGGAAAAAAGTGAAATCCATCGGGAAGCAGGCTTTTTACGGCTGTAAAAAGCTGAAGACGATCACCATCCGAACGACGCTGCTGACCGAAAAGAATGTGGGGAACAGCGCGTTCAAGGGGATAGCGGCCAAGGCAAAAGTGAAATGTCCTGCCGCCCGGCTGAAGGCGTATAAAAAACTGCTGCTGAAAAAAGGCGTGCCGAAAACCGCGACGTTTGTCAAGTGATATACTCATGATCACATTGATTTGCCGCAGGCAAATCAATATGTTTCCTTTTTATATCGTCCTGATGATCAACGAATTTCGAAACCAAATCCGTTATTGAGTATAATTCGGATAAGGAGCGGTTCATGACAGAGAACATTACGGTGGGCGACGTGATCGTTACCCGCAAACCTCATGCCTGCGGCGGCGACCGCTGGACAGTGATCCGTACCGGCGCGGATGTGAAAATGCGCTGCGTGACCTGCGGCCGCATCGTGATGCTGGACCGGGAAGCTTTTCTCCGGCGCCGGAAGGCGACCCTGGTTCCCGGAAGTCCCCCGCAGGCGTGAGATCGTCGCTTGCCAAGCGACAGAATCCTGTGGTATACTGAACGGTACTCCCCGGAATCCTTCGGATTCCCGAAACCTGGAACAAAGGCCGGTGATGATTGATGCGGAAGAGCTTCATGCTGCTGCTGACTGTGCTGCTTTGCGCCGTGTGCGTATTCGCTTTCGCTGATACCGAATATTCCCTCGACCTGATGAACGGGAAGCTGTCCATCGGCGACAGCTATATCGTTCTGACCCCTACGAATCTTTCCATGCATCCGGAGCTTCTGGAAAAGCTGAACCGAACCAAGGAAGGCCTGGAGGCGGATTTTGCCGAGCGGGGCGTCGTGCTTCAGGCCTGGGTGTCCACCCTGGACGCCTGCCTGGAAGTGACCGTGGTGCAGGATGAGGACGCGGTCCGCTATTTCGATATGGAGCAGCAGACCAATGCTGCCCGGAACGAGTACCGGATTTCGTACCTGAAGGATAAGAAATACGAAGCGGAAGGATACGACTATAAATCCGCTGACTGGAAAAGGCAGACCCTGGGCGGCCGTTTTCTGATGCTGAAGTATAAGCGCACTGTGAACGGCGAAGTGTACTGGGGGTATGCCCGCCGTACGATCCGCAACGGCTATACATTGACGCTGGATTACCAGGTGTACGGCCGCGGCCTGCGGGCAAAGGACCTGAACAGCGTGAACAAGGTTGCCAACAGCGTGTCGTTTGCTTCCTCTGAGCCGTTACCGGAGACCGCGGAAGGCGCGATTGAGTTTACCTCCGTCCCGCCGGCGGAAACCAACACCGGCGTCTTCACGGTGGAAGGCCGCTGCGCTTCGGAAGCGCATCTGATCGGCGTGGTGATGCGCATGTCTTCTCCCACGCCCACACGGATTGAAGCCGACGCGAAAAAGAACGGTTCCTTCAAGCTGAATGTGAAGCTGCCGGAGGAAGGCATCTGGCTGATGACGCTGACGGTGGAAGCCGGCGGCAAGGTTATCGCGGACAAGGTTTTCGATTATACGACATATAACAAAACCCTTCTGCCGGTTTCGTGGGATACGCCGGTTCCCGAGACCCTCCCGGGGGACGAACTGATCATCACCGGCGTCACATCCAAGGCTGTGAACGTCCAGTGCATCGTCATGAACGGCATATCCACTTTCGATAAAACGGTCCGGACCAACGGCACAGGCAAATTCACCTTCAAGGTGCCTACCGCGCAGGAAGGGGAATACGATATCACCGTCGTGTTCTCCAAGAAGGATTACGATACCCGCCGCTTCACCTATACGGCTACCCGCAGCCTGACGGAGGCAGACATCCGGAAGAATGCGGCGGCCCAGGCCGTCAAACCGGCATACAATACCCTCGTCAGCAAGATGGAAGGCTATAAAGGCCGGACCATGGTCTATACCGTGTATATTACAGACATTCAGCAGGCCGGGGACGAATGGATCGTGTTCGCGGCGACGGGAAAGACCAACAAGGGATACAAAAATCCCATTGTCATCATCGCTTCGGAGGAGCCTGAATTCATCATCGGAACCCAGCAGAAGTTTTACGGCGTCTGCGTCGATCCCTATCAGGTGGAATCGGAGGAAGGGAACGAATCCTATCCATGCTTCGATCTGCTTTTCTGGGAGTAAGCGTATGATGAACCGGGATGTGCCTCCGATCTGCCTGTCGGAGGCACATCGCTTATTATGACCGTGTCAGGATGAAGGAGACAGAAAGATGCATTTCAGAGAATTGGTGGAGAAGAACCGGAGCTACAGGGCTTTTGACGGAACCCGGAAAATTACCCGGACGGAGCTGGCTGAGCTGGCGGACTGCGCACGGCTGACGCCTTCCGCGGCCAACAAACAACCGTTGCGGTATTATCTCGCGTGGGAACCCGCGGAGGTGGCGGCGATCCAGAAACTGACGCGCTGGGCAGCGGCGCTGCCGGAGCGGCATCTGCCGGATCCCGGAAAAGAGGCGGCGGCGTTTATCGTGATCCTGCAGGAAACGGAATGGGTGCAGGAAGCAGCACCCTGCCAGCGGGACGTGGGCATCGCCGCGCAGACGATTCTGCTGGCGGCCGTGGAAAAAGGCCTCGGAGGCCTGATGATCGGGAATTATGACCGGGCAGGACTGCAGGAAACCCTTCGGCTGCCGGCACATCTGTCTCCCCAGCTGGTGATTGCCCTGGGCAAACCGGCGGAAACCGTGGTGCTGACCGAGGTCGGGCCGAACGGGTCCACCACCTACTACCGGGACGAGCAGGACGTCCACTATGTACCGAAGCGGCGCCTGGAAGACGTGATCGTGACCGCAGAAACGCTGAAATAAAGAACGGGGCTGTCAGGCAAGGCCGGAGCCGGACACGGACAGCATGATCGGGACGGATCCGAAAGGGAAAAAAACCCGCAAGGAGAATCAACGTGAACATCTGGATTACCGCCGTTTCCGAAAACTTCGAAATCCGGGCGGAAACCCTCCGGAAGGCGATGAAGGCCATGGGCCATTCCGTGACCGTGCTGACCACGGATTATCTGCACGTGCGGAAGGAAAAGCGGACTGAACCGAAGGAGGACTATGTTTTTCTTCCGACCCGTCCCTACGCCCGGAATCTTTCCCTGACGAGAATGCGCTCCCACGCGGAGCTGGCCCGGACCATTTTCGGATATATCCGAAAAGAAATTGACCGAACGGATCTCGTATGGGTTCTGGTACCGCCGAATTCCTACGCGCTGGAAGCCCGGAAGCTGAAGCAGGACTTTCCTCGGGTCCGGATCGTGATGGACCTGATCGATCTTTGGCCGGAGTCCCTGCCTGTGGGGAACATTAAAACGGTTTTTCCCTTTACGCTGTGGAGAGACCGGCGGGACAGCAGCCTGAGCGCGGCGGACGCCGTGGTGACCGAGTGCGACCTGTATCAGGAAATCCTGAAAAAGCCGCTGGCCGGACTCCGGGCCGAAACCCTGTACCTGGCGAAGGAGAAGAGACCGTTTCATCCGGACCTCCGGCTGCCGGAGGCGAAGCTTTCCCTGTGCTATCTGGGGTCCATCAACAACATTGTGGATCAGGAGGGGATCGCCGCCCTGATCCGCTCGGAAGCCCGGAGGCGGCCCGTGGTTCTGCACATCATGGGAGACGGGGAGCATCGGGAAGAACTGGCCCGGACATGCCGGGAGGCGGGAGCGGAAGTTCTGGATCACGGCCCGGTGTATGACCCTGAAAAAAAACAGGACGTTTTCGACCGCTGCCATTACGGGCTGAATATGATGAAAGCCACGGTGTGCGTCGGGCTGACCATGAAAAGCATCGACTATCTGGAGGGCGGCCTGCCGCTGCTGAACAATCTCCGGGGAGATACCCGGGAACTGATCCGGCAGAAGGGCTTTGGGATTAACGTGGGCGAGGAACCGCTCCCCGCGGTATATGATCTCCGGATGCGGGAAAGCGCCCGCCGCTTTTTCGAGGAGCGCCTCTCTCAGGAGGTTTTTGAGGCGCAGCTGCGGGGCATTCTGGTACCGATGGATCATGGCGCGTGAAGTTTTTTGAGATTTTTTTTCACGGAATGGCACAAAACAGAGCACTGACTCGTCTATTATATGGGAGACAGCGGAGACAGCTGCTCCCGGACAGGAGGAAAACCCGATGAAATGCCGTATTTTTTTGCTTCTGCTGGTGCTGATTCTTGCACTGTGTGCTGCCGCAGCCGCTGACCCGGCCCTGACGGACGGCGTGTTTACCGCCTGGATCGGTGCGGACGGAAGGTTGTTTTACAAGCCGGACGGGCAGGCTATGTACCGGTCCGACGTTATGGTGAACGACCTGCTTTCCGCGGAGGGGGATGTGCTTTACCTGCTGGAACGCGGCGGCCAGGTCCTGGCCCTGCGCAAGGACGGAAGCCGTCTGACCGTGTATAAAAGCGAGCCCACGGATGCGGATCTCGAGGCTCTGCGGGAAGCGCGCTATTCCCTGCTGGAGGGCGATCTGACCGTCGGCGGAAAGGCGCTGTCATCCACGGCGGCGGCAGCCGCCTGCGACGGTACGTTTATCTACTGGGCGGAGGCGGACGGTACAGGATGGCGTCTGCGGCAGGATTTTATGAACATTCAGCCGCTGCAGTATGTATTTAAGCTGCCTCTGGACGGACAGACGATTCCGGAACCTCAGGCGCTGAGTGTGACCGGAGAAGGGCTGGCCCTGACCGCGGCGGATCATTCCATCGTGTGCTTTAACCTCGACAACGGGCAGAAGACGGTGTACCCCGCTGTGGGAGAGAACACGGAACAGGCGGTCATCGCCGGCGGAAAGCTTCTGCGCTATGCCCTCGGAGAAAACGGCGCCTGGGAACCGGAATCGGAGGAAGCCCTGACGACAGCGCTGTCTCCGGACGTGACCTTCTCTCCGGGAACCCTGGTGACTCCTACGGCGACACCGGTGACGACGCCTGTGCCGACACTGATTCCCACAGCCACTCCGCGGCCGACGAATACGCCGCGGCCGACCAAAACACCGCGCCCCACAGCCACCCCGCGGCCGGACAACCGCATCTGCCTGGGCGACAAGGGACAGGAGGTGCGGAACATGCAGGAGCGCCTGGATTCTCTGGGCTATCCCGTGGGTAAGATCGACGGGATTTACGGCCAGGGAACCCAGCGGGCGGTCAGCCTTTTCCAGGCTGCGATCCGCTCGGCGGAAAAGAACTACATGAGCGAGAACGATCTCAAGAAGCTCTATGCGCCCGACGCGCCGGAATACGACGCGTACATGCCCCTGCAGCAGGGCGACTCCGGCGTCAACGTCAGAACCATGCAGCAGCGGCTGCAGGATCTGGGCTACGATCCGCAGAAGATTGACGGAAAATACGGTGCGATGACGGTGCGCGCGGTGGCTCTGTTCCAGGAAGCTACCGGCATCGGACCGGAATCGGGAGAAGCGGCCGGAACCCGGGCTTCCCGGAGACTGCTGCAGAAACTGTACAGCGACACCGCGCCGACACGCAAGATTACCGTGTCCGGCGGCGTCTACCGGCTGAGCGGCTCCAGCGCCGTGCTGATCGGCCCCTCTTCCCGCAGCGTCAAGACGATCACCATCCCGGATTACATCGAGGCGGAAGGCAAGCGCTTCCCGGTGACGACGATCGAAAAAGGCGCATGCAAGAAGCTGGAAAATCTGTCCAGGCTGTACATCGGAGAAAATGTAAAGCGGATCGGAAACTCCGCATTCTACGGCTGCAGCAAACTGAAGAAGATCAGCGTCCAGACCCGGCTGCTGAACGAGGACGGCATGGGTACCCAGGTCTTCAGCGGCGTACCCGAGGACGCGGTGGTGACCTGCCCGGAGGATCTGGCCAAAGCCTACAGAAAGCTCTTCCGTGACAGCGGGCTGCCCAAGAGCGTGAAGTTCAACCCGGACTGAAAATGGAGAATGATAAGACGGAATAAAAGCACCCCGGACCGCGTGAATGCGGCCGGGGTGCTTTTTATTCCGCGAGAATCAGGCTTTGCTCAGCGCACCGGCAAGCTGCTCAATCTGTTCCCGGGAGGCGTCGTTCAGGGCGGAAGTGATGCGTACGACGGGTTCCGCGAAGACCAGCTCTTTGCAGCCCTCCAGCATCCCCTTCATGACCTTTGCCGCCATCGGGGCCCAGGAGCCGTTTTCCATCAGAGCCACGGTACGGCCGCGGAAACCCCGCTCGGTCAGATGCTGAATGAACTCCCGCATACAGGGGAAGATGTCCGCGTTGTAGGTGGTGGTGGCCAGCACCAGGGTGCCGAAGCGGAACGCGTCCTCCACGGCTTCCGCCATATCGCAGCGGGCCAGATCGTTCACGACTACTTTGGGACAGCCGTTTTCCTGCAGCCGGGCTGCAAGAAGCTCCACAGCCTTCTTCGTGTTCCCGTATACGGAGGAATAGGCGATGACGATGCCTTCGCTCTCCACCCCGTAGGAAGACCAGATCTGATACAGGTTCAGATAATAGGCCAGATTTTCGGAGAGTACCGGCCCATGAAGCGGGCAGATGATCCGGATGTCCAGGGCCGCAGCCTTCTTCAGCACCGCCTGCACCTGCGCGCCGTATTTGCCGACAATGCCGAAATAGTAGCGGCGGGCTTCGCAGGCCCAGTCTTCCTCTGCGTCCAGCGCCCCGAACTTGCCGAAAGCGTCCGCGGAGAAAAGCACGCTGTCCGCGCTGTCCCAGGTCATGATGACTTCCGGCCAGTGCACCATCGGCGCACCGACAAAGGTCAGGGTATGGCAGCCAAGAGAGAGCGTGTCGCCGTCCTTCACAACGATCCGGCGATCCTCAAACTCCGAGCCGTAGAAGTTCTTCATCATGGTGAACGCCTTGGCGGAAGAAACGACGACCGCGGCGGGATAAGCATTCAGAAAGGCTGTGATATTGGCCGAATGATCCGGCTCCATATGCTGTACGATCAGATAATCCGGCTGACGGCCGCCCAGAGCGACGGACAGATTGTCCAGCCATTCCCGGGTGAAGTGCTGATCCACAGTGTCCATCACAGCGATTTTGCTGTCCAGAATCACATAGGAATTGTAGGCCATGCCGTTCGGGACATCGTACTGCCCCTCGAAGAGATCGATCTGATGGTCATTGACGCCGACGTAAAGAATATCCGGGGTGATTTTCATAGTGCTGTTCCTCCATCTGTATACGCATTCGGATGCAGTGCGAATGTCGGATTCATTATATCGTTTCTGCATAGGGTTTGCAAGATCCGTTCACAGCCATCCGGCCGGAATTTCGCGACGGATATAAAAAGCACTGGCAAAAGGAGACTGGCTGCGGTATAATAAATTGATATGTAAGTTTTTCGCGGGAGGGAACCGGATTGAGAAAATGGATTGCGCTTGTAACGGCATTGCTGATGGTTTTCGGGGTTGCCGCTGCCCTGGGGGAGACGGCGCAGAAAGCGCCGGATTTCATCATGGAAGGATATGACGGGGACGCCGGAAAACACAACTGGGAAACCAACTGGTTCTTCAGCCGGATGCAGGAGAAAACGGGGATCAGCTTCCAGTTCCGCCAGTACGGGGATTTCGACCGCTGGAAGGAGCGTAAGAAGCTGATCGGCGAGGGGGAAGACCTGCCGGACGTGCTCTTCAAGGCTGCGCTGACGGTGGCGGAGACACGGGACTGGTATCAGAACGGGACGCTGATTGACCTGCGGCCTTATCTGGAGGAATACGCGCCGGACCTCTGGGCGCTGCTGCAGGCCCATCCGGACTGGCTGGAGGCGATCACTCTGGAGGACGGAGCGATCGCGGCCCTGCCGAACTTCAATACCGTTCAGAGTAACGATCTGATGTGGCTGAACACGGACTGGCTGAACCGCCTGGGTCTGGAAATGCCGCGCACCGCGGAAGAACTGACGGAAGTGCTGCGCCAGTTCAAAACCCGGGATCCCAACCGGAACGGCCGGGCCGACGAAGTACCCCTGGCATTCATCGGCATGTGGGAACTGCGCTTCCTGGGGCACGCGTTCGGCATCGCTGACAACGACGATTACGTGCGGGTAACGGACGGGGAAGTAACGTCTTCCCTGACCGCGGCGGAAAACAGAAACTTCCTGACCTGGCTGCATCAGCTGTGGACGGAGGGACTGCTGGATCATAACGGCTTCAACACCACGGACAATCTTCGCCAGATTACGGATGAAAAGGCGACGATACCTTATGGCGTGCTTCTGAGCGCGACGCCGCTGTCGATTCTTCCTTCGGCCGCACTTGAGCAGTACCATACGCTGGAACCGCTGGAATACAACGGACAGAAGATTTACCGGGATCTGCTGGGCGACGTGATCCGCGGTACCTTTGCGATTACAAAGGAATGCAAGGAACCGGTAAAGCTGATCGCCTGGGTCAATACGCTCTATACCGAGGAAGGAAGCCGGCTGGCCCAGTGCGGGCTGGAGGGTGAGGAATATATCTGGAATGAGGACGGCTACTGGGAGTGGAACATGGATCTCACCACAGTAGCCAACGAGATTCTGCCGGAGCGCACCATCAGCGAGGGAGGAACCGCGCCGGGGCTCACTTCCGAGGAGTTCCAGCTGAAATACAGCGACCGGGTAACGCGGGAGACGCTGGAACAGATGATGAACGTGAAGCAGTACTCGGTGTACCCCTATCCGTATGTTACGTTCAGCGCGGCGGACGAAGCCAGGCTGAACGAGATCCGCGCGCAGCTGATGCCCTGGGCGGAAGGCGCGATGGCGTGCTTCGTGACCGGGGACACGGAAATGAACGACGAGACATGGAACGATTTCTGCCGCACGGCGGAAGAGAAAGGCCTGAACGAACTGATCGGGATTCTGGCAAAGTACGTGAAATAACGGCGAAGACAGATTGCCGGGAGCCCTGCCGGACCGGCGGGCACAAAAGAACCTGAAGGAGGAGCACCATGAGCCGCTGTGAAGAAAGAATCGCCAGACTGGACATGCAGGAAAACCGACTGAGAACCCTGTACGGAGAGGAACAGCTGGAGCGGCAGAAACAGCGCTATGCGGCGCTGCTGCGGAAGCACGAGGAGCTCTTCGGGGAGCGGGACAAGGTGCTGCTGGTCAGCGCACCGGGACGGACGGAAATCGGCGGAAACCATACGGATCACAACCACGGCCGCGTGCTGGCCGCGGCGGTGAACCTGGATGCCCTGTGCGCGGTTTCTCCCCGGGCGGACAATCGGGTTTGCTTCCACAGCGAAGGATATCCGGCGATCGACATGACGATCGACGATCCGGCGCCTCAACCCGGGGAAGAGGGCACCACGAAAGCCCTGATCCGCGGTGTGGCGGCGGGAATGCGGGAAGCCGGGTACCGGATCGGCGGATTCGACGCCGCGGTGACGTCCACCGTTGCGGGCGGGAGCGGCCTGAGCAGCTCCGCGGCGCTGGAAGTGATGCTGACCGGCGTGCTGGACGCGCTGTATAACGATTTCAGAATGCCTTACGTGCTGCGGGCTCAGATCAGCAAGCGGGCGGAAAATGAATATTTCGGAAAGCCTTCCGGACTGCTGGATCAGATGGCCAGCGCGGCCGGCGGACTGGTGACGGTGGACTTCCGGAACACGGAGAAACCCGAGGTACGGGCGCTGCAATACGACTTCTCTGAAAAAGGGTATGCGCTGGTCGTGGTCGCCACCGGCGGCTCCCACGCGGACCTGACGGATCATTACGCGGCGATCCCGAAGGAAATGAAGGAAGTGGCGGCCTGTTTCGGGAAAGACGTGCTGCGGGACGTGACCGCGGAGCAGCTGATCGGGAACATCGCGGAGCTTCGGAGAAAGATCAGCGACCGGGCGCTGCTGCGGGCATTCCATTTCGTGCAGGAGAACGACCGGGTGCCGGAGCAGGTGAGCGCCCTGGAGGAGGACCGGCTGGAGGATTTCCTGCGGCTGATTATCGCCAGCGGACGCAGTTCCTTTATGTACCTGCAGAATGTGTTTGCGGACAATCGGGACCAGAGCCTGAGCCTGGCCCTGTGCATGGCTGAAAACCTGCTGGCCGGCAAAGGCGGCTGGCGGGTGCATGGCGGCGGCTTTGCCGGAACGACGCTGAATTTTGTTCCCAGAGAGATGGTGGGGACGTTTGTGGAGGCGATGGACCGGGCCTTCGGGGCCGGGGCCTGCACCGTGCTGAATATCCGGCCGGAGGGTGCCGTGATGATGGAACTGTAAACCGCAGAAAAGAGGAAAGACATGATCTCGGGAAGCGCGGAGGAAACCCGCAGAATGGGAGAAAACCTGGCGCAGGCGCTGCGGCCGGGAGACGTGATCCTGCTGCGGGGTACGCTGGGAGCCGGAAAGAGCGAACTGACCAGGGGCATCGCCCGGGGGCTGGGTGTGACGGAAACTGTGACCAGCCCAAGTTTTACCATCCTGAACGTGTATGAAAGCGGACGGATTCCGCTGTACCATTTTGACTGGTACCGCCTGGAAAGCGCGGAAGAACTGTACGAGCTGGGTATGGACGAGTACCTGACCGGCGATGGCGTCGCGGTGGTGGAATGGCCGGAACAATGTGAGGAAGCCGTGCCGGAGACAGCCCTGGAGATCCGGATCCGGCCGACAGGAGAAGAAACAAGGGAGATCGAAGCGGCCCGCCTTGGCTGCTTCCGGGAGATTCCGGGATGGACGACGGAGCAAAAACAATCATGACACTGCTGGTAATCGATACCTCCGGGCCGGTCTGCGGCACGGCGGTGATGGACATGGAAAAAGTATACAGCGAGTGGACGGCTCAGAACCGGAATACGCATTCCGTGAATCTGATGCCCATGGTGGAAGCGGTGCTGAACGCCGCGGGCAAAACCCTGAAGGAAATGGACGCCGTGGCCGCGGTCACCGGCCCCGGAAGCTTTACGGGCGTACGGATCGGCGTGGCGACCGCCAAAGGCCTGGCGCACGGGGCCGGCCTGCCCTGCATTCCGGTGGACGCGCTGGAAGCCCTGAGCCGATCCGCCGGGGCGTTTGACGGGATCGTCTGTCCGATTCAGGACGCCCGGGCAGGACAGGTGTACGGCGCCGCTTTCCGCGGCGGGGAACGGGTGCGGGAAAACGCGCCGATGAAGCTGGAGGATTATCTGGCCTCGGTCAGAGTCCTGGGCGGGCGGTTTCTGTTTACCGGGGACGGCGTGGCCGTGCACCGGCAAGCGATCCGCACCATTCTTGGGGACGCGGCTTTCTTTGCTCCCGCGGACCGATGCTTTCTCCGCCCGGCGGCGGCCGGCGCGCTGGCGCTGGAGAAGGGGAAGCTTACCGATTATCTCGGGCTGGAGGCTTCCTACCTTCGGCCCCCGAATGCCCAGAAAAACAAAAAACTGCTGGAGGCCATGGCGCATGGGTGATGTTGTGATCCGCCGCATGCGCCCGGAGGACGTACGTGCGGTGGCGGCCATCGAGGCACGGACCTTCGCACGGCCCTGGAGCGAGGAGAGCTTCCGGCACGAGCTGGAACGCAACGTGGCGGCGCGCTATCTGGTGGCGGAAGAGGACGGGAACGTGATCGGCTATGCCGGCGCCTGGATTATTCTGGACGAAAGCCATATTACCAATATCGCGGTGGCGGAGGAACAGCGGGGCCGGGGAACCGGCCGGCGGCTGACGGAGCAGCTGCTGCAGTACCTGTCCAACCTCGGCGCCTGCTACGCGACCCTGGAGGTGCGGGTCAGCAATCTCCGGGCGCAGAACCTGTACAAAAGCCTCGGATTTCTGAATGTGGGAAAGCGTAAACGCTATTATGAAGACAACGGGGAAGACGCATACCTGATGGTGTGCGATCATATGCCCCCGGCAGATCCGGATTTCACGGAGGAAGAGACCATCACGGAGACCGGGACAAAGGAGGAATTATAAATGAGAGTTTTCCTGACAGTGCTGGATGCCGTCGGTGCCGGGAACGCGCCGGACGCGGCGGAATACGGAGACCTGGGTGCGAACACCCTGGGCCATGTGATCGCTGCGGCTCTTCCGAATCTGCCGAACATGGCGGCGCTGGGACTGAGCCGGATTCCGGATACCGGATATCCGGAGCCGGAGAGGATCGCCGGCGCGTACGGCCGGGCCATCGAGGTCAGCGCCGGAAAGGATACGACCAGCGGTCACTGGGAAATGGCCGGGGTACGCGTGAAGCAGGCGTTTCCGACTTTCCCGGAAGGATTCCCGGCGGAATTCATGGAACGCTACGAAAAAGCTATCGGCTTCCGCTGCATCGGGAACAAACCGGCTTCCGGAACCGCGATTCTGGACGAGCTGGGGGAGAAACATCTGAGAAACAAAACGCCCATCGTCTATACCAGCGGGGACAGCGTTTTCCAGATCGCGTGCCATGAGGAACTGTTTCCGCCGGAACAGCTGTACGAATTCTGCCGGATTGCCCGGGATATGCTGCAGGGTCCCCTGGGAGTGGGCCGGGTCATCGCGCGCCCCTTTATCGGCGACAGGGCAGGGAACTTCAAACGGACCGGCCGCCGCCGGGATTTTTCCATGCCTCCCTGCGGGAGAACCCTGCCGCAGGTTGTAAAGGAAGCCGGTATGGAAAGTATCGGCGTGGGGAAAATCGAGGATATCTTTGCCCATGAAGGACTGACGAAGAGCGACCACGCCGCCGGAAACCCGGCCTGCATGGACAGCCTGATCCGGATCATGGATACGGACTTTGAGGGACTGTGTTTTACCAACCTGGTGGATACGGACTCCGTATACGGCCACCGGAACGATCCCATGGGCTTTGCGAAGGCACTGGAGGAGTTTGACGCGAGATTGCCGGAAATGATGAGTCGGATGCGGGACGGGGAGCTGATGATCATCACGGCGGACCATGGCTGCGATCCCTGCGACGTTTCTACCGATCATTCCCGGGAGATGGTGCCGATCCTGGCCTGGACGCCGGGTATGAAAAAGGCGGTGGATCTGGGAACCCGGTCCACCTACGCGGATATCGCGGCAACCTGCGCGGAGTGGCTGGGCCTTCCGGAAAGGTTTGACGCGGAATCCTTTGCGGGACTGCTGCGCGGATAAAGACAGGAAAGATGGCTGGAACATGAAGAGAAACGTGGGTTGTGTGCCGGGACTGATTCTGCTGCTGGCGCTGCTGTGCTGCGTGGTTTTCAGCGCGGCAGCGGAGGGAAACGGCGAGGCGGAGAATCTGACCGGCAGCTGCGAATTCAAAAGCAGCTCCGGTGCGGCGCGGCTGCACCGGATGACGGACGGGGATTACCGCAGCTACTGGGAGATCGAAAAGACGAAACATCCCTATGTGACCATTTACTCCGAGACGCCGATTTACGGCCTGTACCTGTGCTTCCGCACCATGCCGGAAAGCTATGAAATCCAGACACGGGACGATACCGGCGACGCCGACAATCCATGGAAGACGGTGGCGGAAGGGGACACACGATACCATCATGTGTTCTGCTCAGTGGACGGACTGACCAGCGTGCGGATCTTCGTGCCGAAGGACGGAAAGAGTACGCTGGGCTTCAACGAGGTGTTCGTCTTCGGAAAAGGAGAACCGCCTGCCTGGGTTCAGCGGTGGGAGCCCACGGAGGAAAAGGCGGATATCCTTTTTCTGGCGGCGCATCCGGACGACGAGCTGCTGTTCATGGGCGGAGCCATTGCGACGTACACAGCGGAGCTGCAGAAACGGGTCGTGGTGGCTTATCTGTGCTACAGCAACACTACCCGGCGGAGCGAAGCGCTGAACGGACTCTGGACGATGGGTGTACGGCATTATCCGGTGTTCGGGGGCTTCCGGGACGTATATTCCAGAACCGCGGAGGATGCCTACGAACTGGTTCGGGGCAGGCGGAAAGCGCTGGAGGAATGGATGACGGGGCTGTTCCGCCAGGTGAAACCCGAAGTGGTGGTAACCCATGATATGAACGGGGAATACGGCCACGGCCAGCACAAGATGGCGGCGGACTGCGCCACCCACTGCTATGACCTGGCGGCGGATCCGGAGCAGTATCCGGAATCGGCAGCGGCCTGGGGAACCTGGCAGGTGAAAAAACTGTATCTGCATCTGTGGGGAGAGGAAAGCTACCAGACGAATTTCAACTGGGAGCAGCCCTTGGCTTCCATGGGCGGGAAGACCGCGACCGAGCTGGCGGAAGAGGCTTACGCCCTGCATCTGACACAGCAGAACGCCGGGTTCAAGATGCGCGGAAAGCGCTATATCTTTTCCGTGCGGGAAACCGGCGGGGAGCTGTTTCCGAATACAAAGTTCGGGCTGTACCGTACGGAAGTCGGGCCGGACGTGAAGCATGACGATTTTCTGGAAAACATTCCGGGACAGTCCGGGCAGGAATGAAAGAAGGGATTCGGTATGAAAAAGTATCTGATCTGCTGTGCCCTGGCGCTGCTGTTGACAGCGCTGGCCGGAACGGCGCTGGCCGGGCAGGCAGCGGATCTGACGGAAAACTGCGTGATCAGTATGAGCAGCGCCGCGTCCGCCAAGAATGTGACGGATCGGAAATGCACCACCTTCTGGGAAAGCAAGAAGGAAAAGAATCCATGGGTGTCCGTCAAAACCAAAGAACCGGCTTACGGACTGTATCTTTGCTTCCGGACCATGCCCGGGCACTACGTGATTCAGGTGGATAACGGCTCCGGATGGGAAACGGTTCAGGAAGGTCACCCGGAGTTTCTGCATGCCTATTATGAACTGAACGGAGCCACGTCGATCCGTGTGTATACGGATCTGGATGCGAAAACGGTGATCGGCTTCAACGAGATTGCCGTGTTCGGCGAGGGAACCGTGCCGGACTGGGTGCAGCGTTGGGAGGAAACGCCGGAGAAAACCGACCTGATGTTTGTGGTGGCGCATCCGAACGAAGAAGCTATCTATCTGGGCGGCGCCATCCCGGTGTACACGGACCGTGGCCACAGCGCGGCTGTGGTGACGCTGACCTACGGAAACCCGAGCCGGCGCAGCGAATTCCTGAACAGTCTGTGGTCCATGGGATACAGGAGTTATCCGATTATCGGGAGCTTCGAGCTCGGCAAGGCCAAGGACGCGAAAGCCGCCTTTAAAAAGCTGGGGCAGGACAAGGTGCAGGCTTTCCTGACGGAAGCCATCCGCCGCTGCAAGCCGGAAGTGATCGTGACGCTGGACGAAAACGGCGAGGGAAAAAACGGCCAGCGGATGATGACCGCGGAAGCCTGCAAGAGCTGCTTCGATCTGGCCGCGGACGAATCGTACGACACAGCGTCTGCGGAAGCATACGGCGCCTGGCAGGCTCAGAAGCTGTATCTTCATCTGTACGGGGACAACCGGACGGAACCGGACTGGGAAACGCCGCTGCGGAGCGGAATGAACGCCATCGGCGCCGCCTATTACGCGAACCTGTACTATAAAACGCAGGACACCTCCGAGCTGACGGTGTTCGGCACCGGAAAGGAATATCCCAGCAACTCCTTCGGCCTGTACAGGAGCCTGGTAGGCGAGGACGTGCAGCGGGACGATTTTCTGGAGAATATTCCCGCGGAGCGCCTGACGCCGGCTGGTGCACAGCCGGAAACAGGCCGTGACAGGGAAATCGCGGAGCTCCTGCCGACCCTGAACGAAAAAGGGTTCCTGGACGAAGGAGAATTCGTTTACTCGGATGACGCGGGCGGAATCTATATTTATGTCAACACCGGCTGGAAAATCATCATTGAACGGAAATTTGACGGCGCGCTGCCGCTGACCTGGTTTGAAACGAACCTGTGGTGCGACGTGGAAGCGGGCGAACTGATCGGCAATTACGAAGTCAACGCGGAAAAGCGGAGCAAGGCCCGGGCGGACGCCGCGGAAACCGCGAAACAGCATAAGCTGGTTTTCGCGGCCAACGGAGATTATTACAATTACCGGATCGGCGCCAAGAACGGGCATCCGGTGGGGATCGAGATCCGGAACGGCGAGGTCTATTATGACACCCGCTACGATTATGACGAGGAAAAGTTTTTCCCGAACCTGGACACCCTGGCGTTTTACCGGGACGGGACGGTGGACGTTCATCACAGTTTTGAGCTCAGCGCGCAGGATTACCTGGACCGGAACGCGTATATGGTGTTTTCCTTCGGACCTTATCTGATACGGGACGGAAAGCTGAGCGAGTGGGTGATGGACGCCACCAAGTCCAAGGCAAAGAATCCGCGACACTCCTTCGGTATGGTGGAACCGGGGCATTATGTGGATATCATGTGCGAAGGCCGGCTGGGGAGCCGTTCCGAAGGGGTAACGATGCCGCAGGGAGCGCTGCTTGCGATGGCGGCCGGCGTGCGGGAATGCTGCAATCTGGACGGCGGACAGACCTGCGTGGTGATCTTTATGGGGCGTCAGCTGAACAAGATCGGAAAGTATGACGGGAAAACCAGCGCACGGCCGACCTGCGAGGTCTTCGGCGGAGCGTTCTCGGAACAAGTCGGAAAATAACAGGCAGAACAAGGAGAACAGTTATGTCGGAAACGGGCAGGAAACAGAAAAAAGGAATTTCCATCCGGTTGATTCATCTGGTCATGATCCTTTGCGTCGCGGTCATTGCGGGCCTGCTGGTTTTGTCAACCTATCAGTCCTCCAATGTTTTTTCAACCCTGTCCAGGGAAACAGAGAACTATATTGTACGCCAGAAGGCCGCGCACGACCTGATGGAGGCTTCCGACTATCTGACGGAAATGGCGCAGCGGTTTACGTCGGAAGGCGACGCGAAATATCTGGATAATTATTTTGAGGAAGCCCTTGTTTCCAGACGGCGCGAAAACGCGATCGCGGCCATGTCGGAAAACGAAGCAGAACAGACCCTGGTTCAGCAGCTGCAGGAAGCGATGGACGAATCGACGGCGCTGATGTACCGGGAGTATTACGCGATGAAGCTGACAGCCGAGGCGCTGGAAATCCGGGAGTATCCGGAAACGCTGAAGGCCATCGAACTGAAGGAGGAGGACGTCTTCCTTTCAGCGGAGATGAAAATGGATAAGGCCAGGGAGATGGTGACGGGGAAAGAGTATTACGCCAGCAAGGAGATTATCCGCTCCAGGCTGAAAAACGATCTGGAATTGCTGGACAGGCAGATGGCCTCAACCCGTCAGGATACGTCGGCCCGAATGATGCAGGAGCTTTCCGCGGCAAGGATTGTGGTGATCTGCCTGACCGCGGTGCTTGTTTTTCTGATCTGGCTGACCGCGCGGCTCAGCACGATTCCGCTGATCCGGGCTTCCGAAAGCATCCGGAACAAGCAGGCGATCCCACTGGACGGATCAAGAGAATTCCGGCAGCTGGCTGAGAATTACAACGAAATGTACGGTTCCCTTCATCATGAGAATCCTGAGACGAATGACCCGGAATAAAACCCCGAAAATCATACCCGGAGAGTGATAGCAGTGCGAAAAAGATGGACGGCCGCTCTGATTCTGCTGCTGACGGCGGTCACGGTTTTCGGAAACGGGTTCCGGATTGCCGCGGCGGAAGATCAGACGGATTATTACGCGGAAAACGAATGGAATTACGTGGACGATTCCATGAACACGAAAAACGGTATTCCGGCTGATGCCGCGGGCGTGATGGGCCGCGTTGAGCGAAACGGCGTTCTGCGCGTCGCCGTGGACCCGTATCATGCTCCGCAGATATTCCTTGACCCGGAGCAGACTGGGGAGGGGCGATACGCGGGAGTGGATATCCGGCTGGCCCGGCTGATTGCCGAACGGATGGGCGTAAGCCTGAAGATCATCGAACTGGAATCGACGCTGATTCTGCCTTCCCTGACGGAGAATCAGTGTGACCTGGCAATTTCCGCCGTTTCCTTCACTCCCTCCCGGGGCCTGTCCTATACGATGTCAAAGGCATATTATTATCCGGATATTACTGCGAGCATCGGGATGATTCTCCGGAAGGAAAACCGGGAGACGATCACTTCCCTGGAGGATCTGAAAGGCAGGATCATCATCGCGGAAAGCAGCTCCCTGCCGGAAGCGCTGGCCGCAAAGCATGTGAGCAGCTACCTTGAGTTCCGCAGGGCTTTATCCGCGCAGGCGGTATATGACGCTGTCGTGCAGGGGAAAGCCGCGGCGGGCTTTGTAAACATCTCCGGCGCCGAGCTCTATCTGCAGCTGCATCCGGACTCGGACCTCTGCCTGGCGGACGGGCTGAGCTGGCTGCCGGACGCGCAGTTTCTGGGGGACCGGGTTGCGGCAAAGAAAGGGGAAACCCAGCTGATCGCTTTCGTGAACGGCGTCATCGACGAGGCTCTGGAGAACGGAGCCATGGAAGGATGGATCAGGGAAGCGCGGAAACGCGCCGCGGAACTCGGGGTTTACGGAAACCGTACGAAAAAAACGGACAGGTGAGGAGGGCGGCATGTGAAAAACAGAAAAATCGGAATCCCGGTTTTTTGCCTGCAGATCCTTCTGTGCCTTGCTCTGAACTGGGGCGGCGATCAGCTGGTTTCGCGGCTGAACTGGCCCATCTGGCTGGATTCGGGCGGAACGATGCTGGCGGCCTGGCTGCTGGGTCCCCTGTGCGGCGCGACGGTAGGCGCGACCTATAACCTGCTGGGGCATATCGTGTACGGGATTCCCTGGTATTATGCCGTTATCAGTGCCGTGATCGGCGTGATCGTCGGAATTGCCTCCCGGCGAAAAAAACTGGAAAGCCTGCTGGATATTCTCACTGTCAGCGCGATTCTCGCAGGCGCAGTGGCTGCGGCTGCCTATCCGATTAATCTGCTGCTGAACAATGTCAGCACCGGCAACACCTGGGGGGATGCCGTCATCGGTTTCCTGGCGGAGCTTGGCATTCCCCGGTGGGGGGGACTGCTGATCGGCGAACTGTATGTGGAGCTCCTGGACAAACTGGCGATTTTGCTGACGCTGTTCGTTTTGCTCCGTCTGATTCGTCTGATCCGGCTGCCGGGCAAATCAGACGGGGACGACGACGGAGAGCAGGGGACGGAGGAACACGCGGACGCCGGACGCGCTCCGGTGCGGGCTGTGGCTCTGCTGGTTGCCGCCGGACTGAGCTTTTCCCTTTCCGCCAGGGCGGACGAAGCGGGAAGCCTCCCGGAAACGAATTATAACGATTACGTTCAGACGATCTACTCCACTTCCAACGGCCTGCCCTGCGGTGAAGCCAACGATATTGCCATGACCGGGGACGGCATCATGTGGATCGGCACGTATGCCGGTCTGTACCGCTATAACGGCAGGGAATTCAGATGGATGGACAGTTTTGACTCCGTCCGGAACGTCAATTGCCTGTATGTGGACGAGGAAGGCCGGCTGTGGATCGGAACCAACGACAACGGCCTTTCCATCATGATCAATGAACAGGTGGTCAACGTGATTGACCAGAGTCAGGGACTGCCGGCCAACTCCGTAAAATCCATCATCAAGAGTTCAGACGGATATTATTATATCGGTACCACCGGGAGCATGCAGATCCTGACGCTGAACTGCGGCCTGAAACGGATAAGCATCCTGTCCGAAGTAAGCTACGCGGATCATGTGGCGGCGGACGAAAACGGAAACGTGGCCGCGGTCAACAACGACGGCACGCTGTTTCTGATGCGGCAGGGGCAGATCATTTCCTCCCGGAAACTGCCGGAAAGCCAGACGGTTTTCAAAAGCTGCGTTTTTGATCCGGAAGGCAACCTGCTGGCGGCGACCACAGGCAACGAAATCTACCGTTTCCGGATCAGCCGGGGAATTTTCGAGCTGCTGGACGTGACGGAGTGTCCCGGACTGCAGAATATCAAAAATCTGTGCTACCTGGAGAACGGCGAACTGTTCGTGTGCGCGGATAACGGAATTTCCTACATTCACGGCGAAGGCATCTATGAACGGATCAATACCAACAATTTCAACAATTCCATCGACAATATGATGATGGATTATCAGGGAAACCTGTGGTTCACATCCTCCCGGCTGGGACTGCTGCGGCTTGCGCCGTCCGACTTCAGGGATATCTACAGCACGGTGGGCATGAGCAGCCGCGTGGTCAATACCATTGTCCAGTGGAACGGCGTTTATTATATCGGGACGGACAAGGGAATGGACGCCGTGGATCTGCGGGGCCGGCATCAGGTGACGGACACGGTGACAGAACGTTTTTCCGGCATCCGGATCCGGTGCATGCTGGTGGATCAGGAACATCACCTGTGGGTCTGTACCTACGGAAGCGGACTGATTGAGCTGGAGCCGGACGGAACGGAATACCTGTACAACAAGGAGAACGGAGCTTTCGGAAACCGGGCCCGGGTTGTGAAACAGCTTCGGGACGGAACGATTCTGGCTGCCGGAGATACCGGGCTGAGCTTTATCCGGAATCATACCGTGGAGGATACCATCGATCACTCCGATGGCAGCATCAGCAGCATGGTGCTGACCATCACCGAGCTTGGGGACGGAAGAATTCTGGCGGGGACGGACGGGAACGGACTGGCTGTGATTGCGGACAGAGCGGTGGAACGGATGCTGACCCGGGCCGACGGACTGAGCAGCGAAGTGATTCTGCGGACGGTTCCGGATCCCAGGACCGGCGGCGTGTTCGTGGTTACCAGCAACGGGCTGTGCTACATGAGTACCGACGAAACGATCCGCCGCCTGGACAATTTCCCGTATTATAACAACTATGATATCTGGATTGGCGGAACGGACAACATGTTCGTTCTTTCCAGCGCGGGGATCTATACGGTGGACCGGAACGATCTGCTCAGCGGAAAGGACGAGATCAGCTATGAGCTGCTGAACAACCGCCGCGGACTGAACGGCAGCCTGACAGCCAACGCGTGGACCTGGTACAGCGCGGAAACCGGCGAGCTGTATCTTCCCTGCGATACAGGCGTCTTCGTCGTGAATACCAACAACTTTTCCTCCGGATCCAGACTTTTCCGCATGAACGTGTCGGGAATCCGGCTGGACGGAGCGTTTCGCCGGCTGGAAAGGAGTATGACGGAAAAGATTCCCCGGGGAGTGAGCCGGGTGGAGATCCTGCCGGAAGTGATCAATTACACAATCCAGGACCCCTATGTCGGCTATATGCTGGAAGGGTTTGACACACAATGGACGATTGTGCCCCAGAACGCGCTGGGTACGATCGCCTACACCAATCTGCCTGCCGGAGACTTTGTGTTCCATCTGGCTGTTTTCGACAACAACCAGGAGATCATCGTCGCGGAGCGCACATATTCCCTGACGAAGGAGAAGGAACTGTACGACAACAACTGGTTTATCTTCTATATTCTGTCGGTGCCCATGTTCACGGTTTTCTGGGTGACCTGGCTGCTGGTGAAACGGCATGAAAGGAAGATGGAGGCGGAACTGGCGCTGGCGAACCGCCAGATTGAAATGGGCAAGCAAACTGTCGTGGCTATTGCCCGTACCGTGGACGCAAAGGACGCGCGGACCAGCGACCACAGCAAACGGGTGGCGATCTACGCAAAACAGATTGCCGAAGCCTTCGGGCTGGATCAGAAGCAGTGCAGGGATATCGAATGGGCTGCGCAAATGCACGATATCGGGAAAATTGCCATTCCGGACGCCATCCTGAACAAGAATTCCCGGCTGACGGATGAGGAATATGCCACCATGAAATCCCATACGACGAGGGGTGCGGAGATCCTGAAGGATTTCACGCTGCTGGACAACGTGATTGACGGCGCGGAGTTCCATCATGAACGTTATGACGGGCGGGGGTATCCGAAAGGGCTGAAGGGGACAGATATTCCGCTTTTTGCCCGGATTATCGGTGTGGCGGACGCGTTTGACGCTATGACGGCCAACCGCGTGTACCGGAAACAGATGGATTTCAGCTATGTGCTCGGGGAACTCGAGAAAGGCCGGGGGACACAGTTCGATCCGCAGTTTGTGGATATCCTGCTGAAACTGATCAACGACGGCACCATCGATCTCAACAAAATCTATCATGTATCCAAAGAGGATACCGAACAGGCGGAAAAGGCTGCGGCGGAGGCCCGGATGGCGGCAGCGGCCGGAACGGACGGCGCTGCGGTCCGGACGGCACGGGAACAGGGAGGCAAAGCATGAAGAGACAATGGCTTTGGACGATAATCGTCTGCGCTGTCGTGCTGCTGGCGGCATCCCTGCTCACCGGCTTCTGGAACACCGGCGCGAAAAGCAGTACGATCAAGGTTGGCTTTGTGTATTCCGAGGATGAGAGTACGCCGTACACGGCCAATTTCGTGCAGGCGCAGCGGGTCCTGGAGGAAGAACTCGGCGGGAAGGCGGAAATCCTGTTCAGAAGCAACGTGCTGAGCCGGGATGCGGAACGGCCGATTCTGGAGCTGATCCGGGCGGGATGCCGGATCATCTTCATCAATCTGGATACGGACATTCCTGTAACGATGGCCTGGGAGTATCCGAAAGTGGAATTCTGCCAGATATCCATGCCGGATATCAGCATAGACGGGAGTCCCGAGAATTATCATACCTTTAACGGGGAAATCTATCAGGCGCGGTATGTCAGCGGCATCGTCGCGGGAATGAAGCTGCGGCAGCTGCTGGACAGCGGCGCGCTGCTGCCGGAAAACGCGCTGGTGGGGTATGTCGGCGCCAATTCCACCGCCGAAGTAATTGCCGGGTATACCGCCTTTTTCCTGGGCGTGCGGAGCGTGGCGCCGGAGGCCGTGATGCGGGTCCGGTACACCGGCAGCTGGAGCAACTTCAACGTGGAAAAGGAACAGACCCGGAAACTGATTGAGGAAGGATGCGTGATTATCGCCCAGCACGTGAACACCGCCGCTCCGGCAGCGGTGTGCGAGGAAGCGACAGCGGCCGGGCGGACCGTGTATCATGTGGGATATCACCAGAGCATGATGGATGTGGCGCCGTCCTGCGCCCTGGTCAGCATCCGGACAAACTGGGCACCTTACGTGATCGAGGCGGTACAGGCTGTGATGAACGACCAGAGCATCGAAAAGGCGGTGCAGGCAAACGCGCACGGCCGCGATCTGAGCGCGGGGTTTGAAAGCGGCTGGGTGGAGCTGCTGGAACTGAACAGGTTTATCGCCGCACCGGGCACGGAGGAAAAGGTGAACCGCGCGATTGACAGCATGAAGAAGGGCAGGATCAAAGTGTTCAGCGGGAATTATACCGGCGTGAATCCGCGGAATCCCGGAGATATGATTGACCTGAGCGAAGGGTACACCGAGAACCGGAATTCCTCCAATCCTTCCTTCTGCTATGTCCTGGACGGCTGCATTATCGTGGAAAACTGACTGCCGGGGATCACAGGCGTATAAAACAGCGGCCCGATGAGCGCAATATCGTGAAAAACAGGAAAAACCGCTTGACAGAGAAGGCGAAAACGTGATAAAGTATGCGGGTAAGCCGCTCGGGAGAGGTCTTTTTCAATGCGCTCGCGCAACCTCAGAATCCCGGCGAGTATGTAATCAGGAGGTGCTGTCCCATGTATGCGATTATAGCGGCGGGCGGCAGGCAATACCGTGTTTCCCAGGGTGATGTGATCTACATCGACAAAGTGAATCAGGAAGCTGATTCCGCGATCTCCTTCGACGTGCTGATGATCGGCGGCGAAGGCGAAGTCAAGGTCGGAAATCCCGTTCTGGCCGGGGCCAAGGTTGAAGGCAAGGTTATCGCTCAGGTGAAGGGTGAGAAGATCACCGTTTACAAGTACAAGAGCAAGAAGAACTACGCGCGTAAGGCCGGCCATCGCCAGCCCTACACGAAGGTGGAAATTACCGCCATCGAGGCATAATGATTTCCGCCGCTCTGCTGCGGGACGCCGCGGGGTTCACCGGCTGCCGGATTTCCGGGCACAGCGGATACGGTGAAGAAGGCAGCGATATCGTCTGCGCCGCGGTTTCCATTCTCGGATGCACCTGTGTGAACGCACTGGAAAGCGTGTGCGGGATCGTTCCCGTAATTCTCGGCAACGAAGAAGGGCTCCTGTCCTTCGATCTTCCCGGGAGAACAGAGGAGGAGAACGCAAAGGCGCAGATCCTGATGGAAGCGCTGCGGCAGGGCCTGAGTGACCTGGCGGAGTCTTATCCGAAACATGTGAAACTGACCATCAAAGAACGGAGGATATGACCATGATGAAGCTTAATCTGCAGCAATTCGCACATAAAAAGGGAATGGGTTCCACCCGGAACGGCCGTGACAGCGAATCCAAGCGCCTGGGGCCGAAGCGGGCTGACGGGCAGATGGCCCTGGCCGGAAACATTCTCGTGCGGCAGCGCGGCACCCGGATCCATCCCGGCCTGAATGTCGGCATCGGCAAGGACGATACCCTGTTCGCCAAGGCTACCGGGATTGTACGGTTTGAACGGCTGGGCAAGGATCGCAAGCAGGTTTCCGTTTATCCCGTGGAAACCGCGGCCGAAGCTCAGTAATTCCGGTCAAGTTGATTCTTGGGCTGTTGCGCCGCAACAGCCCTGTTTTTTTCGAATCAAAAGTCTGAAGAGGGGGAGAGAAACATGGAAGAGAACCGCAAAACCTTTTACATCACCACGCCGATTTACTATCCTTCCGGAAACATGACGATCGGCCATACCTATACCACCGTGGCGGCGGACACGATGACCCGCTTCAGGCGCATGCAGGGATACGATACTTATTTCCTGACCGGAACGGACGAACACGGTCAGAAAATCGAAAAGAAAGCGGCGGAAGCCGGTGTCAGCCCGATTGAATATGTGGATAAGATCGTGGCGGAGACGAAGGAACTTTGGAAGCTGATGGATATCGAGTATGACGATTTCATCCGCACCACAGAGGAACGGCATATCCGCATCGTGCAGAAGATCTTCCGGAGGTTCTACGAGCAGGGAGATATCTACAAAGCGGAGTACGAGGGCATGTACTGCACGCCCTGTGAAAGTTTCTGGACGCCCACGCAGCTGGCGGAAAAAGACGGGGTCAAGGTCTGTCCGGATTGCGGGCGGCCCTGCCAGCCCATGCGGGAGGAAAGCTATTTCTTCCGGATGAGCAAATACCAGGACTGGCTGATCGACTATATCGAGACCCATCCGGATTTCATCCAGCCGGCCAAGCGCGCCAACGAGATGCTGACGAACTTCCTGCGGCCGGGACTGCAGGATTTGTGCGTGAGCCGCACCAGCGTCAAATGGGGCATTCCGGTGGATTTTGACGAGAAGCACACCGTGTATGTGTGGATCGATGCCCTGAGCAACTATATTACTGCACTGGGCTACGGCACGGAGCACGACGAGCTGTTCCGGAAGTACTGGCCGGCGGATATCCATCTGGTGGGCAAGGAAATCGTACGGTTCCATACGATTTACTGGCCGATTATGCTGCATGCCCTGGGACTGCCCCTGCCGAAGCAGGTGTTCGGCCACGGATGGCTGCTGTTCGGCGCGGACCGCATGAGCAAGAGCAAGGGCAACGTGGTCTATCCGCAGCCCATTGTGGCCCGTTACGGGGTCGATCCGCTTCGGTATTACCTGATGAGGGAAATGCCCTTCGGCGCGGACGGCAACTATACCAATGAATCCTTCCTGACGCGGATGAACGCCGATCTGGCGAACGACCTGGGCAACCTGATAAGCCGGACCGTGGCCATGATCGAGAAATACTTCGGCGGCATCCTGCCTGCCTGGGACGTCAGCGCGGAGGATAACACCGGAAACGATCTGCGGAAGCATTGCGCCGAGCTGCCCGCCCTGGTGGACGCGCAGATGGACAGGCTTCAGTTTTCCCAGGCGCTGGCCGAGATCTGGAAGGTGATCGGCGAGTGCAATAAATATATCGACCTGACACAGCCCTGGATTCTGGGAAAGGATCCGGAGAAGAAAGGCCTGCTGGGCAACGTGCTGCTGACGCTGGCGGAATGCGTCCGGTTTGTGGCGGTGCTGATTCAGCCCTTCATGCCTTCCACCCCGGCGCGGATTTTCACGCAGCTGGGCGTCACCGATGAAAGCCTGAAGACCTGGGAATCCCTGAAGTGCTTCGGCATGCTGCCGGATGGGATCCGGGTGTGTAAGGGTGAAGCGCTCTTCCCGCGGATTGACGTGAACAAGGAGCTGGAAGCGCTGAGCGGAAAGCCTGAGGCGGAGAAGCAGGAAAAAGCAGCCGCGCCGAAGGCTGAGAAGAAGGAGAAGAAGGAAGCGAAGCATGACGAACCGGAGTTTCCCGCGGAGATCGCGATTGACGATTTCTATAAGTGCAAGATCCAGGCGGCCCGGGTGAAGGCCTGCGAGAAGGTGGAGAAGAGCAGCAAGCTGCTGAAGTTCACCCTGAGCCTGGGAGACGACGGGGAGCGTACCGTGGTCAGCGGCATTCAGAAGTACTATGATCCAGCGGAGCTGGTTGGCCGGCAGGTGGCGGTTATCACAAACCTGAAAACCGCGAAGCTGGCGGGAATCGAAAGCCAGGGCATGATTCTGAGCGCCATGGACAAGAACGGCAATCTGAAACTGGTGAGCATCGAGGAAGGCGTGGAAGACGGCGCCATCATCGGATAAGCGAAGCCGAAGGAACAGACAGATATGGAATGGTTTGATTCTCACTGCCATGTGGATGAGGAACAGTTTGACGAAGACCGGGAGGAAACGCTGGCCCGGATGCGGGACAGCGGCGTAACCCGGTTCGCGGTCATCGGTTCCGACATGGCCACCTCCCGGCGGGCGTTGGCGTTTGCCCATGCCCGTCAAGGTGCTGCGGCTGCCGTGGGAATTCATCCCCATGAGGCCAAAGGCTTCCGGGAGGAGGACCTGGAGGAACTGAAGGAAATGGTCCTGACCGGCGGCGCGAACGCCATCGGGGAGATCGGCCTGGATTACTACTATGATCTGAGCCCAAGGGAAACGCAGATCAGCGTGTGCCGGGCGCAGATGGAACTGGCCTGGGAAATCGGCGCGCCGGTGGCGTTTCATATCCGGGACGCGCACGGGGAAATGCTGGAACTGATGAAAAGCATGAAAGGCCGGCTGACAGAGGGGATCATTCACTGCTTTTCCGGAAGCGCGGAGACCGCGAAGGAGTATCTGCGGCTCGGATATATGATATCCTTCGCAGGGCCGCTGACCTTTAAAAAAGCGCCGAAGCTGCAGGAGGCGGCGAAGCTGGTGCCGCGGGACAGGCTGCTGATCGAGACGGACAGCCCGTATCTGGCGCCGGAACCGAAACGGGGCCGGAGAAACGAACCTGCGAACGTGCGGTATGTGGGACTGAAGCTGGCGGAACTCCGGGGAGAGGATCCGGAGGAGGTCGCGGCATACACCACGGAAAACGCTATGAGAATCTATCGGATGCAATGAACGGAGCGCGAAAGCCGGATAGGCTTTCGCGCTTTCTTTCGCGGCGGAAACCCTGTACTGGTTTTTATATCCGGGATATGGTATACTTGACAGACTGGAGGTGCGGTATGGGAAGGATCGTGGTGATTGCCGAAAAACCCAGCGTAGGCCGGGATCTGGCCCGGGTGCTGGGATGCCGGGAGCGGGGAGAGGGCTGCCTCATCGGCGACGGCTATCTTGTGACCTGGGCGGTAGGACATCTGGTGACGCTGTCGGAACCGGATGAAATCGACGAAAAGTATAAGAAATGGTCCTTTGCCACGCTGCCGATTCTGCCGGAGGAAATCCCGCTGAAGGTGATTTCAGGCACAAAAAAGCAGTATGACATCGTTAAGAAAATCATCAACGACAAGGAAACGGACAGCCTGATCTGCGCGACGGACGCGGGGCGGGAAGGGGAACTGATTTTCCGGTATCTGTACACGAAGGCCGGATGCAAAAAGCCCTTCAGCCGGCTGTGGATCTCCTCCATGACGGACGAGGCGATCCGGGAAGGATTTAAGAACATCCGTCCCGGAGCTGAATACGACGGGCTGTACGCCAGCGCGCGGTGCCGCAGCGAGGCGGACTGGCTGGTGGGGATGAACGCCAGCCGGGCTTTTACGCTGAAGTACGACACCCTGCTGAGCGTGGGCCGGGTGCAGACGCCGACCCTGGCGATCCTGGTGAAGCGCCGCAGGGAAATCGAGCAGTTCAAGCCGGAAGGCTTCTGCACCGTGACGGCTGACTTCGGGGACTACAAGGGGCTTTGGTTTTCGGAAAAGGCTGACCCGGATACGCATATTCCCCGGAAGGAGGACGCGGACCAGATCGCGGCGGAGGTGAAGGGAAAGACCGGAACGGTGATCCTGGCGGAGACAAGCCGGAAACACGAGCTGCCGCCTCAGCTGTACGATCTGACCAGCCTGCAGCGGGACGCGAACCGCCTGCTGGGCTTCACAGCGGACAAGACCCTGAAGCTGGCCCAAAGCCTTTACGAGACGCACAAGGCGCTGACTTATCCCCGGACCGACAGCCGATACCTGCCGCCGGATATGATCCCCCGGGTGGTGCAGACCATGAAGCTGCTGCCGGAGAGCTATCAGGCCTACGTGCCCGGCGCACTGCGGGACGGGAAACTGCCGGTCAGCAAACGAACGATCGACGCGAGCAAGGTTACGGATCACCACGCGATCCTGCCTACGGCGAAGAAGGCGGATCCGGGCAAGTTCAGCGAGGATGAGAAAAAGCTGTACGACATGGTGGCCCGGCGCCTGCTGGCGGCCTTTTATCCCGCCTGCGACTATGACGCGACGAAGATCGTGACCCGGGTGGAGGAGCATACGTTCCGGACGAATGGAAAAGTAATCATTAACAACGGCTGGCATGACGTGCCGCCGCTGGAAAACCCGCCGAAACCCCGGAAGGCTGCGAAGGAGGAGGAGTCGGAAGGTGCTCTTCCGCCTCTGCAGGAGGGGGATACCCGCACCGTGCGGGAAGCGCGGGTGAAGGAGGACGTGACGAAACCGCCGGCGCCGCACACGGATGCGAGTCTTCTGGCAGCCATGGAGAACGCCGGGAAAGAGCTGGACGACGAGGAACTGGCAAAGCAGATGAAAGGCAGCGGGATCGGAACGCCGGCTACCCGCGCGGCCATTATTGAGCGGCTGCTGAAGGTGGGTTACGCCCAGCGCAGGGGGAAAACCCTGACGGCTACTGACAAGGGCGTTCTCCTGATCGATCTGATGCCTCAGGAGCTGGCCAGCCCGGAATTAACGGGCAGGTGGGAGCTTGCGCTGCACGACATCACGGACGGGAGGCAGGATCCGGGCCGTTTCCTGGACGGAATCCGGAAGATGAGTACCTTCCTGGTGGACTATGCCCGGGAGCAGGCGAAGCCGGTTTCCTTCCCGGAGGACCCGCGCCGCGGGAAGTACGGCAGGAAAGGCGGTGGACAGAGCGCCGTCCGGGCCCCGATGGAGGGGACTGTGTGCCCTGTATGCGGAAAGGGAATGATGCGGGAGAGCCCGCTGGCGTTCAACTGTACGGAGAAAGGCTGCAAGTGCACCCTGTGGAAAGACAGCCTGACCCGGGGCGGCGGACCGGCGCTGAATGAGAAGCTGGTACGCCTGCTGCTGGAGAAGAAGGAACTGAAAGGCTCCACGGGAATCCTGGCTATCCGGGACGGGATGCTTCAGTTTACTCCCAACGGAAGCGAAACGCCCGGTATCAGCCGTTCCCTGATCTATGAAAAGAAGAGCGGATCGTGATCCACTTGAGAAAGCAAAAGAGAAAGGAAGGCAAAGAAGATGGCGGAGAAAATGAAGCAGAGAAGCGAAATCGAGGCAAAGTACAAGTGGGACCTGACTCACATTTATAAGGACACGGCAGCCTGGGAAGCGGATTATCAGAAGGCGTCGGAAGCGATTCAGACAGCCGCGGCGCTGAACGGGAAAGTGGCCGAGGATCCGAAAAAAGCGATCCGTACCGTCAACGGCCTGATGGAGGAGTTCATGCCGGTGTTCGAATATGCGTTTCTGAATAAGGAGACGGACAACGCGGATCCGGCCGCGCAGGGGATGAAGGACCGGGCGATGCATCTGCTTGTGGGCGGCATGACGGCCACGGCTTTCCTGGAGCCGGAGCTGCTGAGCCTGCCGGAGGAAACGCTGCAGGCGCTGATGAAGGATCCGGAGATGGCTGACTATGACGAAATGATCCGGAGAATGCTGCGGAACAAGCCGCATACCCTGGACAAGGAGCAGGAGCGGCTGATCGCCATGATGGGCGAGGTGGCGGAAGCGCCGGACAATATCTTCACCGCGCTGACCGAGGCGGACATGAAGCTTCCGCCGATCAAAATGCCGGACGGAAGCGAGCAGGAACTGACGGAGGGGAACTATTCCACCTTTATCCGGGACGACAACCGGGACGTCCGGCGGCAGGCGTTTCAGAACCTGATGAATACCTATGAAAGTTTCGGCAACACCATCGCAGCCACCTACAGCGCCAGTGTCAAAAAGGATCAGTTCATGGCTCTGAGCCATCACTACGGAAGCGCCCGGGAGGCGGCCATGGCGCCGCTGGAGATTCCGGAAAGCGTGTACGACAACCTGATCGAGGTGATTCACGAATATATTCCGGTGTTGCAGGAATATCTGCGGCTGCGGAAAAAGCTGCTGCAGCTGGACGAGCTGCACCTGTACGACCTGTACACCCCGATGGTCAAGGATTTCCGGATGGATCTGAGCTACGAGAAGGCTTTCGATCTGGTGCTGGAAGGGCTGAAGCCCATGGGCGAGGATTATATCGCGAAGCTTCGGGAAGCCCGGGACGGCGGCTGGATCGACGTATTTCCCAGCGTCGGAAAATCCAGCGGCGCCTTCTCCGCAGGCAGCCTGCGCAAGGTGCATCCCTATGTGCTGCTGAACCATAACAATAATCTGGACAGCGCCTTTACGATTGCCCACGAGCTGGGGCACAGCATGCACTCCTTCTACAGCAATCAGGCGCAGCCCGCCCCGAAGAGCGAATACAGCCTGTTCGTGGCGGAAGTGGCCTCCACCTGCAACGAAGCGGTGATGCAGCGCTATCTGCAGGAAACCCTGCAGGAGCCCGCGGCGCAGGCCTTCCTGCTGAATCACTTCCTGGAGCAGTTCCGGACCACCTGCTTCCGGCAGACCATGTTCGCGGAGTTTGAGAAGATCAGCCACGACATGGCGCAGCAGGGCATTCCGCTGACGAAGGAAAGCCTGTCTGAAGCCTATACGAAACTGAACGAGACGTACTACGGCGAGACCTGCGTGGTGGATCCGGAAATCGCCGCCGAATGGATGCGGATTCCGCACTTCTACCGGGCCTTCTATGTATACGTATATGCCACGGGCCTGTGCGCCGCGGTATCCCTGAGCGAGCGGATCCTGAACGAAGGCGCCCCCGCGGTGGAGGACTACCGGAAATTCCTGAGCGCGGGCTGCAGCGTGCCGCCGATTGACGCACTGAAGCTGGCCGGCATCGACATGTCCTCTCCGGAACCGGTGAGGAAGGCGATGGAAGTGTTCCGGGAAACAGTGCAGAAAATGAAGCAGGCTGTCGGAGAATGACAGCGGAGCAGGGAAAAATGAAGAAAACGATTATGCTGGTTTTCGGCACGCGGCCGGAAGCGATCAAAATGTGCCCCCTGGTGAACGAACTGAAAAAGCAGGAGGAATTCCGAACGCTGGTGTGCGTGACCGGGCAGCACCGGGATATGCTCCGGCAGGTGCTGGAAGCCTTTGCGGTGGTGCCGGACCGGGATCTCGCCATTATGAAGGACCGGCAGACCTTGTTTGACATCACCGGCAGCGTGCTGGAGGGTATGCGGCGCGTGCTGGAGGAGGATCGGCCGGATCTGGTGCTGGTGCATGGAGACACCAGCACCACCTTCACGACCGCTCTGGCCTGCTTCTATCTGGGAATCCCGGTAGGGCATGTGGAGGCGGGTCTGCGGACCTATGACATCACCGCGCCGTATCCGGAGGAATTCAACCGGCAGGCGGTTTCTGTGATTGCCCGGCTGAACTTCGCGCCGACGGAAACCAGCCGGGAAAATCTGCTCCGGGAAGGGAAAAAGCCGGAGAGCATCTTCGTGACCGGGAACACGGTGATCGACGCGCTGAAAACCACCGTGCGGGAGGATTACCGGCACCCGGTCCTGGACTGGGCCGAAGACAGCCGGCTGATTCTGCTGACCGCCCATCGGCGTGAAAACCTCGGAGCGCCCATGCACGCCATGTTCCGGGCGATCCGACGGGTCATGGAAGAACACGCGGATGTGAAAGCCCTGTATCCGATCCACATGAATCCCGTGGTGCGGCAGGCGGCGGACGAGGAACTGAGCGGCTGTGACCGGATTCGCCTGATCGAGCCGCTGGACGTGCTGGACTGCCATAATATCATGGCGCGCAGCACGCTGATCCTGACGGACAGCGGCGGAATTCAGGAGGAAGCGCCCAGCCTGGGCGTGCCGGTGCTGGTGATGCGGGATACCACGGAGCGGCCGGAAGGCATCGCTGCGGGTACCCTGAAGCTGACAGGCACCCGGGAGGAAACCATTTACCGGGAGTTCACCCGCCTGCTGGATGACCGGGAAGCCTGGCAGCAGATGGCTCACGCGGAAAATCCCTATGGGGACGGGCATGCCTGCGAGCGCATCGCGGAGATCCTGAAAAAGGAACTGAACGCATGAAAAAAGTCGGAATCATCACCTTCCTGCACAACGGAAACTACGGAAGCACGTTGCAGGCCTATGCCCTGCAGCGCGTGATCCGGGAAATGGGATACGACTGCGAGCATATCGACTACCGGCCTGATACGGCGGAAAAGCTCCGGAACCTGCTGAGGAGCGGCAACCACTGGAAGCTGGTGCTGGACGGGCTGAAAAAGAGGCAGGTGGCGGCCGGGCAGGCGGGCGCCAGGGTAAAGCTGGAAGCGATCCCGGCGTTTTATGCCAGTCATATGCAATTGAGCCCTGTATGCCGGAATGCCGGAGAACTGAAGGCCCAGGGCGCGAAGTACGACCTCCTGGTCTGCGGCAGCGACCAGATCTGGAATCCGGTGTGGCTGAACCCGGCGTATTTCCTGAACTTTGCCGGGCCGAACCAGTCCAGGATCGCCTACGCGGCAAGCCTCGGCGTGCGGGAACTGGCGAATGCGAAAAAGGAAAGAATGCTCCGTCGGCTGACGGAAGGATTCCGGGCAATCTCCGTGCGGGAGGAAGAAGGGGCGGAACTGTTGCGCCGGATCACCGGGAAGAAGCCGGACGTCATGCCGGACCCGGTATGCCTGCTGACAGCGGAGGAATGGAGTATCGCAGCCGGAGAAGCTCCTGCGGGAGAACCATATCTGCTGTGCTACTTCATCGGGGAAAACCAGGAATACTGGAACAAGGTGAAAACGCTGCAGCAGGAGACGGGGCTTCGGGTGCTGGTGCTGCCGGTGACGGCGGAAAGCTACGGCGCGGGGTTTGATTTGCTGGACGGTGCCGGGCCGGAGGAATTTCTCGGAGCCGTGAAGCACACGGCTCTGTTCTGCACGGACAGCTTTCACGGTCTGGCTTTCGGAACCCTTTTCGGAACCAGAACGGAGTTGCTGCGGCGATACCGGGAGGACGACCCGGAAAGCAAAAACAGCCGGGTGGACCATTTCCTGCGGCAGATCCGGGAAAAAGGTCCGGAACAGCTGAGGAAGGAAGGCCTCGCCTGGCTGCGGGAACAGCTTGGGAAATAAAGAAAAACCGCCTGTTGCGCACACAGCAGGCGGTTTCGTAGCTCTCCGGAGCTCAGTTCAGATCGAACTTATGCTTCTTCGTGAATCTTGGGCAGGGCGCGCTGCACATTGCCGCTGCGGAGGCAGCGAGTGCACACGTTCATCCGCTTCGCCGCGCCGTTCACCATGACCCGAACGCTCTGCACATTGGGCGCCCAGATGCGATGGCTCTTCCGATTGGAATGGCTGACGTTGTTGCCGTTCATCGTGCCCTTTTCGCAAATCTCACAAAACTTACCCATGGAAATCATCCTCCTCATTGGAGAGTTACACATCAAGCCTTGCTATGTTATCACAGTTCGGGACATTTTGCAAGCAAAAAATGGACTTATCCGAAGAAAAACTGCCCGAGACGGGTGATGGGGCTTTGCATGGTGCAGCCCAGGCGGAAAACCTGCCGGATTCGCCGGATTTTCGGCAGGGAACGGGTATCCAGATAGGCCCTGATCAGGCTTGCGGCTTCCGGCGGAAGCAGATCGCCGCACTGTGCCAGAAACGCCGCGGAATGGGTATAGGTCAGGGCGATCCGCTGCTTGGCACGCTCCCGGCGGCCCAGGGCTTTCATGCCGCGGGAAAGCTGGCCGGAGGCGCTGGCGCCGATGGAATTGGTTCCATGCTGCCGGTAGCGCACCAGGGGACGGTCCAGAAAGATGACTTTGCCGAAGGCGGCAGCCGTGAGGGCGATCCACCAGTCGTGCATGAAAAGGGTTTCAGGTCGGGCAGTCCGGACCACGAGGTCGATCAGGGGCCGGTTCATGATCAGGGTGCAGCCGGTCACGTTGTTCTGCACCAGCAGGCGGGGCAGGGTGACCGCGGCGGGATCCCAGCCCTGATGGCGGAAAAAGCTCGGGTACAGGATGCTGCCGTCTTCCCGGATCACGCAGGCATCGGAGTGCACCAGCAGAGGCGTTTCAGGCCCGGCCTGCCGGGAAGCTTCCAGCAGGGCGCTTTTCAGCAGTGCAACCTTTTCCGGCTCCCATCGGTCGTCCTGGTCGCAGAGAAGAACGGCGTCCGCGTCCGTCTGGCGAAGCAGGGAGAGAAAGTTGCCGCAGGCCCCCCAATGCCGGCCGGATTCGGCAGCCGGAACAAAGCGGGGATCTTCCCGGGCGATTTCCTCCAGCAGTTCCTGTGTCCTGTCGGAGGAACCGTCGTCCTGCAGGAGGACGGTAAAATCCCCGTCCGACTGGCTTCGCAGGGATTCCAGCTGCTCCGGCAGAAAAGCGCTGCCGTTGTATGCAGCCAGCAAAATGGATGTTTTCACCAGGTGAGCCCCCACTTTCGGAAATACTGCACGGCGGAGCGCAGCTGCCGCATCCGCCCCCGGAAGGACTGCTCGTTCCCCTGGGCATGCAGATGGATGACCCGGAAATCCGGATGGTACACGATGCTCCCAAGGTTTTCATCCAGAATGCGGCGGCTCAGGTCACAGTCCGCCTGGTACAGGAAGAAGCGGGGATCGAAGCCCCCCAGACGGAGAAAGGTCTGGGTCCGGATGATCATGAAACAGCCGGCCGCGCATTCCACCGGCGTGGGCAGATGCACTTCCATGTCCTCCATGGTATATTTCTCCCGCCAGGTCCGGAAAGGACGGCCGAAATTCCGCAGCAGGCCGCCCAGCAGAGCCCGTACGGAGAGCTTCTGCTTTGGCAGGAACTGCTCCGTCCCGTCCTCATTCATCACGCGGGGGATCAGGATGGCGATATTCGGGTGCGCCTCCATATACAGAATCATACGGCGGAGCAGGGAAGGATCAAAATTGACGTCCGGATGCATCAGTAGATGATAGGTCGACTGCAGATAGGGCAGAACGGCGTTGTGCGCCTTGCCGTATCCAGTGTTCTCCTGCATCGGAAGCACCGTGACGCCGGGGAAATTCCACTGGAGCCGTTCCGCGGTCATGTCGTCCGGTGAATTGTCGCACAGATAAACCGCGACTTCCAGATCCGCGTTCTCGAGGCAGCGCAGCGCGTGATCAATTTCATCCCCGCAGTGATACATGACGAGGCAGGCGGACAGGACGGCAGGCATCCCGGAACAACTCCCTTCGGTGAAATGGTTTTTTCAGACAGCCCTATTGTACAGGGCAAACGGCGGTTTGTCCAGAAAAGAGTAGAAATTTCGGGGAAGGAATGGTATACTGATTTCTGTTCACGGCAGACGGCTGCCTCCTGCAGAGCCCGGCGGGACCGCCGTGGGCAATCAATCGATATGATTAGGCCGGAAGGCTATGAAAGAAGGTTTTGTTTCTGAGTAAATTTGCGGTATTTGTAGATCTGGAAAACTGCGGCGCCAAGGTGGCGACACTGAAGAGCATCCTGGAAAAGGTGAAAATCCGCGGCGATATCCTGCTGGGAAAGGTGTACGGGTACACGGACAAGTTCGGCGATCTGAAGGAAGTGCTGCTGAGCAACACGTTCACGGTGGTGCCGAGCCTGCGCTACGGAATCAGCCAGAAGAACAACGCGGATATTCAGCTGGTGATCGACGCGCTGGAAGTAGCCTATAAGAACGATCTGATCGACAGCTTCTGCATCGTCAGCGGCGACAGCGACTATACGCCGCTGGTGGGCCGGCTCAAGAGCATGGGGAAATTCGTGCTGGGAATCAGCCGCAGCGAAGCCGCCAGCAACATATTCATCAACGCCTGCAACGAGTTCCAGTTTCTGGAAAGCGTGGGCAAGCGGAACGTGGAGAAGCCCCGGAAACAGCGGGGAAGCAGCAACACCTCCGAGGAAATGGCGGACGAGAGCGAGCTGAACAAGCTGCTGACCACCGTGCTGGAGGAACAGACGGATCAGGACGAAATGTACGCCAGCGAGCTGAAGGGAACCCTGCTGCGCCTGCGGCCGGATTTCAACGAAAAGGCATACGGCTGCACCACGTTCTACAAGCTGCTGACCAAGCTGGCCAACCGCTTCGGGGATCTGCGGGTGCAGAACGACAATTTTAACGTGATGGTCAGTCTGGCCAATACGGCGGACAGCGGGGAAACGATTCCGCAGCTGACCCGGGAGAACTGGAAGGAAGCGTTCGCGGCGCAGATCCGGGCCTATAAGGAAGGCGGTTTCGACCGGGTGAATCCGTCGATCCTCAAGGCGGATATCATAACCGCGTATCCGGATTTCACGGAGAAAGCCATCGGGTTTAAGCGCTTCTCCGACGTGATGAAACAGCTGGAGAAGGACGGGCTGGTCGTGGTCGAAATGGACGAGCAGAAGACCATGCTGATCAAACTGCTGTAAGCTGAAGGAGACGAGAGATGAAATACCTGCGGCGCGTCGTGTGGTACGCCGTTACCAGGCTGCTGGTGCTGTGCCTGGTGCTGGGACTGGTGATTACCGCATTCTATTACGGCATGAACCTGGCCAATATTCAGATTATTCTGAAGGACGGAATGGCGAACCGCGCGAAGGTGATCATGGGCATGAGCAGCGACGCCGGCGAGCTGACCCGGTATTTCCAGCAGGCCTGCCTGGAGGGGGACGCGGAACTGGCGAAGGCGGGAACGGACGCTTCCCCTTACGCGGACTACAACGTGCGCGGAATCGACCACCGGCTGGAGCTGGGATTCCTCTGGGTCTGGCCCTGGGAAACCACCGCCCGGGTGAACATTCACGAGAGCATTCCCCGGATCGACGGGCGGGTGAAAGGGCTGAAGGCGGACGAAGTCGTGGCGGCGCTGGGCGAGCGGGGACTGTATCCGCCGGACTGGCCGGAGGCTTCCTACCGGGTACTGCTGATCCAGGAAAACGGGCAGTGGAAGATTAAGAGTCTGGTGCTGCAATGATGGGTGATATCAAAAAAGCGGCGGAGTTTCCGCCGCTTTTTGATGCCGTAATTTATTTCCCGGGATAGACGATCAGGGAAGCTACATCGTAGCCTTCGAGCTTTTTGCGCCCTTCCAGGCCGGCCAGCTCCATCACAAAGAGCATTTTCACCACCTGGCCGCCGAGCTGCTCCACCAGCTTGACAGCCGCCTCGGCGGACCCGCCGGTGGCGATCAGATCGTCCACAATCACGACCTTCTGGCCGGGACGGATCGCGTCCTTATGGATTTCCACTTCCGCCTGGCCGTATTCCAGGTCATATTTCATGGATACAGTTTCCCGGGGAAGCTTGCCCTTTTTCCGGACCGGGATAAAACCCTTGCCCAACAGGTAAGCCACCGGGACTCCGAAAATAAAGCCGCGGGATTCGGGACCGACCACCAGGTCAAAATCCAGATCTTTTACGAGACCGACCAGCCCGTCAATCGCAAGCTTCAGGCCGCCGGGATCCTGAATGACGGAGGTAATATCCCGGAACATGATCCCGGGCTCCGGAAAATCCGGAATCGTAAGGACATAGTCTTCCAGTTTCTTATTCATACCTGTTCCTCCCGCAGCCCGCCGCGGAGAGATGCCGGCGGGGTATTTCTTCTGAGAAAATTATAGCAGAATCACAGCCCTTCCGCAAGAATCTGGCGGCGGTTTTCCCGCTATTCGGTCAGAAGGCTGCGGGACAGAAAATCCAGGAAGACTTCCCGGCAGCCGGGCCAGTTTACATCCTGAATGACGGACTGATCATCTGTCATCGGCGTCCCGAGACCGTCCGGCGGAATGCGCAACTCCTCCACGGTGCAGTCCCGCAGGGAATATGCCTGATCCATAATCCGCATCATTTCGTCCAGGTTCATGTTGGTAACGGTGGTGTTCCCGAGTATGTTGCTGACCAGCAACCGGGCGTCGTCATAGGAGATCTCCCGGCACTGGTCCGCCAGGGCGGAAAGCACGTTCCGGGCCCGCTGGGTCCGCATCAGATCCCCGCCGCCTCCGGCCTTCCGGATGCGCATATAGATGACGGCCGCATATCCGTTGAAATGGTAAACACCCGGTTTCGTGAGGGGCCGGTCTGCCGCGGAACGGCTGAGGGCGTACCGGTTCAGATAATCGATTTCCGCGGCGTTCAGGGTGACGTCGACTCCGCCGAGATGATCGACGATATTGGCGATCTGCTGAAAATCAAACAGAATAAAGTTTTCAATCCGGACACCCAGGTGCTGCGAAAGCGTGACGCAGAGATCCTCCGGGGAAAAGAGCCGGGCGATCCGGTTGATTTTGTTCGAGACCATATCCGGCCCTTTCACCATGGCGTCCCGGATGACGGAGGTCAGCATCACGCGGTGCGCCCGGGTGTCCAGTGTCACCAGAACGATCCCGTCCGTGTTGCCAAGGTCCCGGGGGCTGGCTTCCCATTGATCCACGCACAACAGCAGCACGTGGGACTGACCTTCCGCGTTTGGCGGAAGATCGTCCCAGAGGATCAGATCCTCCCGGGATAAGGAGAAGGCGGAACAGTGGAGGAAGCACAGGCAGAGGACAACCAGGAGAGCAAATGTCTTTTTCACAAAAATTGACTCCTTTTACAGGCTTGACAGGCTTTTTTTGAAAAGGATATAATGATGCGAAAAAATGAGCGAACAGGGGAATGCATGTGAAGCTGATCGAGATCATCAAAGGATTCTTTCACAAAAAAGAGAAACAAGAGCAGGAGACGCCTCCGGCTTCCTCCGCACAGCAGCCGGAAGCGGCTTCTTCCGCCCGGCTGAAAAAAGCCTGCAAAAAATGCGGAAAAACATTTTCCTACGATCCTTCCTGGGATCATATTCCGAACTACTGCAAGGAGTGCAGGCAGCAGTTCGCGCGGGAAAAGGAAGAAAAGCAGCGGGCCGGGGAGCCCCGGAAAATCAAACGGAAATGCCGGGAATGCGGAAAATCCTTTACCTTTCCCAGCACGCTGCCGCATTATCCCAATTACTGCTCCAACTGCCGGAAAGCGCACCAGGCTTCCATGAAGGCGAAGTACAACCGGAAAAAGAGTACGGGAGGCAAGAACACGGAGAAGGCGGACTGAACCGCCGGCCGAAGGGATTATTCCTCCAGACGGTCCCGGATGTCGTCCATCAGATCATCCAGCTCTTCCAGCTGTTCCGCCCATTCCCGGCAGACTTCCATCTCCGGGTCCTCTTCATCTTCCGGCCAGACCGGTTCCTCGGCGCACAGCTGATCGTACAGCACGCCCAGGCGTTCCAGCAGCAGACGCAGCTCCGCCGGCTCCAGATCGTCCGGATCCGGGAGAAAGGGAAGATCCTCCGGTGTGATCGGATCGGGAATGTACATTTCGTCCATCGGGTGGCCTCCTGTGTGAACGTGAGTGGTGAAGAACGGAATTGATGTGGAAATATTATAGCAGACGGGGATGCCTTTGTCCAGAAAGGCATCCCCGTCGTTGTCAGGCTTCTTCCGCGACCATCTCCGTCAGCGCCATCGGCAGCAGATCTTCCGGACGGGCGTCCGGGCGGATCCAGGCATCCACGGCGGCGGCGGGAAAGATCAGGGGCATGCGGTTGTGCAGGCGGGCGAGATCCGGGCCGGGTTCCCGGGTCAGCACCACACAGTAGGGGAACCCGTCGTCTTCGATCCGGTACAGCCCGGCCAGCCACGTAGTTTCCAGATTCTTCGGCTGAATGGCGAATTTCCGCCCGGCCCGGGTTTTTCCGGCCGGCGTTTGTATATGCTCCCACTCGTAATACCAGGAGGCCGGCAGGACACACCGATGCTGAAGCCAGCTCTCCTGAAAGGCCGATTTCACCGCGGCGGTTTCAACCCGCGCGTTGACCACGGGACGGTTCAGCCCGGGGATCCGGTATCCCCAGACCATGGGGAACACCGCGCGGCGGCCGGATTTGCCGGAGGCGACGACGGGCACCATATTGGTGGGGAAGATTTCCCCGGAGGTGACCAGCGGCTTGCCGAGGGCGTTCACCATTTTCTCCCGCAGCGGAGAACGGTTGGCTTCCTCGATGATCGGGCGAAGCTCCGGGGAAAGATCCACATAATAACGGCAGCACATGCTGGCAGCCCTCCCGTAAAAGATTTCATCAGTCCGCAAGGCCTCCGGATGTTCTCCGCCCGGAGACTCATGAAGCATCTGACGGGTTTCCGCGGCGGTCAGCTCCAGATCGAACCCGCGGAGCGCGTCAAAAGGAGAAAAGATTTTGGCCCGGTGGCCGCAGTCCATGGCCGGGTGCTTCAGGCGGAAGGCGTCGTATTCCTGATGCTGCGGACGCCCGCGCAGAAACACGTCCCGATACGGAAAATCCGGGGGCATGGAAACAGAATCAAAAGGCATCCGCTCACCTCCCGCGCAGAAACCGGGAGCACAGAGACGCGGAACGGCTTTTCTACGCGCGATGCCCGCCGATCTGCATGTTCCGCTCCAGCTGATTTGCCCCCGGACACAGATTGTTTCCCTTAAACAGGGCATTCAGGCCATACCGGCGGCGCACCTCCAGCATGGCCGCCTGCACATGCCGCTCCCGTTCCAGCGCTGCCTGATCCGTAAAGAAATCCAGCTGCAGGCTGTCCGTATCCGCCGAAAGATCGCCGGCGCAGACGCCCAGACGGCGGTAGAGCAGGCGATGATCCGTCTTCCGGTCAAAGGAAGCCAGCACGCGCTCCGCTGCCAGCCGGGAGCTGCCTGCCCCCGCGTTCAGGCGGACGATGCCGTGATGATGCAGGGGATGCAGGCGACCGTAGAAATCCGGCGTGACGGGGCCGTCATACCCGGGAAAGACTTCAAGGCTTTTGTGATCGTAGGAAACCCACCAGGTGAAAAAGGAGGACCGAAGCCGCTTCGAGAGCAGATCGGCGCAGAGGACGTCCATCATCTCCCGCAGCACGTTCCGGGCTTCCCCATAGTGATAGGGACGGGGAAGAACCTGGCCGTGGGAGAGACTGCCGGAATCCGCCCGGTATTCCTTGATGTTCCGCATGGCTACCGGCTCCAGCCCGAAGGCGTGATCGATCAGAATTTCCGCGTCAATCCCGAATTTGCGGTAAAACCACTCCTCGTCCCACTGGGCGCGGGCAGCGATATCCCCCATGGTGAACAGGCCGGCGGCCTGCAGGGTGCGGGCCTTGCCAGGCCCCAGCATCCAGAAATCCGTCAGAGGCCGGTGCCCCCAGAGCAGAAAACAGTAGGACGCCTCGTCCAGTTCCGCGATCCGGACCCCGTCCGCGTCCGGCGTTTTCTTTTTGGCGACGATATCCATGGCGACCTTAGCCAGGTACAGATTGGTTCCGATCCCCACGGTGGATGTAATCCCGGTGGTTTTCAGCACATCCCGGATCACGGTCATGGCCATGGCGAAGACCGGACTGACCCCCATGCGCTCCGCTTCCGCCTGATAAAAATGCAGATACGGGGCGCAGTCCAGAAAAGACTCGTCAATGGAATATACGTGAATATCCTCCGGGGCGGCGTACTGCAGGAGAACGGCGTAAATCCGGGCGGAAACCTTTTCATACAGCGCCATACGAGGGACGGCCGTGATATACCGCACCCGCGTATGATGACGCCGCTCGTAGGCGGCGATGGCCTGCTTGGCCTCGAACAGGCGGGGCCGGCCCGGAACGCCGATGGCCTTCAGGGAAGGGGAGACGGCGAGACAAATCGTCTGATCCGAGCGGGAAGCGTCCGCCACCAGGAGATTCGTGGTCAGCGGATCCAGCCCCCGGGCCACGCACTCCACCGAGGCGTAGAAGGATTTCATGTCAATGGCCATAAAGGCGCCGGACATACCGCACCTCCCCGCCGCGGCCTCTGTCACAGGGCCGCGGCCTCCTGATACAGAGCCCTGGAAGCCGTGTCCGGAATCATATCCGCGGTTACGCGGCTCAGCACCCGGCCGATGACCCGGGCCCCGTCCTCATACGGAAAAATATCGTCATACTCCGGGTTCAGGGAATGGAGCCGGTCATAGGCGACCTGCTTGATGACGCCGCCGTGGCCGGGAACATAGAAGATGCCGACGTCCCCGTTCCGCAGGGCGGAGCAGTATTCCGCCAGGACAAGATCCTGATCGTGAAACTGCGGCTCCATACTGCTGCCGCTGACACGGAAAACCTCGTCCGCCCGGGAGACGGCAGCGCTGTTCAGCAGCAGGAGAGAAGACTCCTCCGCGGGCTCTTCCCAGTCCTCCCCGTCTCCGGCGGCGACGACGCGGCCCAGGCTCCGCACCGGCCGCATCCGCGCGCAGGCGGCCCGGAGAGCCCGCTGGCGGGAGCGGAAGCTCAGTGATTCCGCCAGGGTTTCCAGATCCTCTTTCCCGGCTTCGTCCATCCGCCGGTACGACTCCAGAAGACTGCGCTCCCGCTCCGTCAGCAGGGACCCGACGCCCTGCAGGCCGAAAAACTCATTCGGCTCCACCTGCAGCAGCGCGAACATGCGCACCAGAAATTCCGGGTCCGGCCGGGTCAGGCCGCATTCCCAGTTCCGCACGGAACTGACGGACAGATCCAGCAGATCAGCCAGCTGATCCGCCGACAGGCCCGCGCGGGTGCGGTAATGCTTGATTTTCGCGCCGTACGCCTCCAGATTCCGCTGCTTAACCTCCTCCGCCGAGAGCTTTTCCAGGCCGGGAATAGCCCGGTATCCTTTTGCTTTCATGCCGATATCCTCCGCTTCAAAAAACCAGTTTTGATGGTGAAAGAAGTATAAACCAGAAATAATGGTTTGTCAAGATAAAAAATCAGGGCGCTGCCGGGAGGCAGCGCCCTGGTGGAATTGTTCCGGATTAATAGGATTGATCCTTTTTCCGCTCGGCGGATTCGCGCGCCAGGCTGACGATCAGCGAAATCAGGAAAAGCGGGAAACCGATGATTCCGGCCGGGATCCAGAACTGATGGCAAAACCACAGAAACTGTTCCAGCGTGTAATCATACCGATGCTGCGAGCGGAAAGCGTCCGGATTTTTGGTGCCGATATACCCGACGGCAAACACCACGAGCAGCAGCAATCCGACAAAAATCAGAACGGCGGAAGATTTCCGGCTTTTCATTCGCCATCAGCCCTCGTTTCGAATTACTTGAATTTCAGGTACTGCTTCAGGACATAACCGGTGTGCGGCACTTGCGCATAGGTACCGTCCTTCTGCTTCTCCTTGAGGGTAAAGGAAATCTTGTACCACTTCTCGGTCTTATGGGCGATGACGCTGACCTTCGTGCCGACATCCAGGCGGCAGACGTTGCCGTATCCGAGGCCTGGGCCGTTATGAATGTTCACGGGCAGGCCGTTGTCCGCCCAGATGGTGGCGGAATAGGGGAACTGCGTGACATAGGGGGTCGGCGTGGGCTCGTCCGGATCGATGATGTACGGCGGAACCACCGTGGTCAGATACTGGCTCATGACATAGCCGATTCGGTTGGCGCCGATGCGGATCTCCGTCCACTTGGCAGTCGTGTGGG
>CAMKJS010000013.1 GCA_946413245.1 uncultured Clostridia bacterium | reverse complement strand
ATAGCACATTTATCGGATTAGTTCAAAGTAAATTTATAAATGTCGTTTACTATAGTTGTGTACCGATTCTTCCTTCTTAACCGTCTAATGGGTGTAACGTTACGAAACAGGAGGCAGAACACCGTGGACAGGGGATTCTTCATCGCAGAGATCGAAACCTGCTCGGACATGATGTACCGGGTAGCTTGGTCGATCCTGCGGAACGAAGCCGATGTGCAGGACGCATTGCAGGATGCTGTCCTCAAGGCCTGGGAAAAGCGGGACAAACTGCGGGAGGAGAAGTATTTCCGCACTTGGATGACTCGCATCCTGATCAACGTGTGTTACGACACACAACGGATGCATCGGAAAATCGTTCCACTGAATAAGATCCCTGTACAAAGTTTTTATCCTGCCCCGGACCCTGACCTGGCGATGGCATTGGAGGCTCTTCCGGAGAAGCTTCGATTACCTCTTGTCCTCTGCTATTCAGAAGGAATGACCTATGAGGAAGCAGCAGAAGTGCTGCGAATCCCGATGACCACGCTCCGAGGCCGACTTCGCCGGGGGATAAAAGAACTGAGAAAGGAGCTGGATGCGGAATGAAGCGTGATATGGATAATCTGAATCTGCGGAATGCTTTCGGGCCAATGCCGGAAGAAATCCGTGATGCGCTGATGACAGCCGCTCGCTCCATGAAGGAGGACGAACCCGTGAAACGCGCAACAATCAGAACGGTGTGTATTGCAGTTTGTGTGATCGTGGCGACCATGGCAGTGGCGATGGCTGCGGGACAGATTTTTGGCTGGAATGATTTCTTCTCGAAAGACTACGGTACCGATATTCCGAAAACCGCGCAGGAGATCATGGCAATGTGCGAACCGGTGTCATGGCAGGAAGGCGACGTGATCTTCACTGTGCGGGAACGTTACAGTGATTCCCGGCTGGCTATGATTTCTGTTGAAGCCCGTCTGGCGGACGGTGTGAAAGGGATTCTGGCTGCGGATGATTTTACCGAGGTAATTGGCGCATATGGCGAGAACAGCGCTGCTGTTGCGCAAAAGCTCGGCGTGGATCCGTCCATGACCTGGATGGAGGCAGCGAAAGAACTGAACCGGCCCCTGTACAGCGTCCTCGCTATATTGGAGACTCCATCCGAGTTCTGGGGCAGCGAAGAATACGGAGATGCCATGTTTAACGAGGATGGCAGCCTGACTTACTTCTCCCTGCAGCCCCTGAACGGACAGATCACCGATGAGGAAATCAAAGCCCAGGTGTATCTGCGAACGAAGCTGGTGAACCTGGAAGATGCGGAGGATGATAGCAACGTCACGGAGGAATACGTGGATCTGCCCATCCATGCGGAGAAGACCATCGCGACGGCAGAATACATCATTCCTGAAGACACAAGGGTGCTGGATGCCTTCCGGATTGACAGTATCCAGGCGGAACTGCTGCCCAGCGGCCTGCACTTCACCACCAACCTGTTTGCCCTGGATGGTGCAACGCAAGAACAGGCGGAAGACGATCTTCGATTGAACATTGTGAAGGAGAACGGAGAGGATTATCCCACTGGCATTACGCTTACGGGTGGTTTTGCAAATCTGGATACCTGGCCGCAGATTCCGTATGTCCAGATGGTCACGTTGGATCAGATTCCGGAAACGATTCATCTGGTATTCCCCGATGCAAGCGGGAATGACACCATGCTGGTGCTGAAACTGAAAAAGTAAAGATCAATTCGGAGCACCGTCACCCTCAAAAGGATGACGGTGCTCCCTTCGGGAGGAAAAATGAAAAGCATCTTTTGTATCCTGATGGCGGCATTGATGCTTGTATTGGTTATTGCCCAATATGCCTGCGCTGATGGAAAAAAGATCCCGCCTACATTATACCGGATCAATGATGACGGACAGGCAAGGCGATGGGCTGAAATACTGGGTTTCGAACAGCCGCTGGAAAATCTTAAAGTCATACAAAGCTACGACATCTTTACAGAGCTGATTCATGATTATCAGCCGGATTTCATGAGCGTTCTGACTTGGCAGGATGAAACGCCCAAAGCGCTTTATCGGGCGGGATTGATTGCCCCTTTCACGCCTACGGAAACCATGCTGGCGGAAATATCCGAGATGACGCCAATTGTTCAGAAATTGATCCAAAACGAACTGATACTTGAGGATGGGCGGATGCTGGGATATCCATTAAGCGGTTATTCGATGTGTGAACCCTCATTTATCGGCTATTGGATTATGGACGCATGGGAGGCGTCTCCATTTCAAAATGATCCATATCCTTCTTCATACGAAGAATTGTTGGACTTTATGGATACTTATCTACAGACATCTCATGAGGGATTTCTCTTCTGTTTTTGCGATCATCAAAACAAGGGAACATTTTTGAATGATCTGTTTTTGGAACCGCTTCTGGGCTCTTGGGTCGTTCAATGCGAGTACGCTGGGAAGCCGGTTGTGTTCAGCGATCCGTTATTCATTACACTTGCGGATCGATCCCAGGAACTATTTCAGCGGATGTTGAAATCAGACTACAGGACCAAACGGGATACAAAGAAGCAATATCTGTTTTCTAAGAATCATCGTGGATTTTCCTGTAACCTGAGGGATGGATTCACCTGCGAAAGTATGATTCCGTATAGAACTACTTCAGATCAACCGCGTTTAGTCAATTTCACCATGGGGCTTTATTGCGTCAATGCTCAGAGTGCATATGTATCCCAGACTGCGGAACTGTTTGAAACTGCCATTCCGCATACGGAAGTCATTCGTGGCATAACCCGGTATGATCCATGGGCATTTCCGGATCAGTTCGATGTGGAAGCCACGAACCATGAGCTGAAGAAAATGAAGGCGCCGGGGTGTTATCAGTATACGAAAGAATGGCTGCAGAGCATCAAAGACCTGGATCAATACGTAATACCGTGTTTGGAAAAAGGGAATTGGATCATCGGCAGTCAGTACAGTGAGTATATGCGCGCCAGAGATCTGTTTTTCATGAAGGGCGAAATGATAGCAGAAGAATTTGCCAGAGAGCTTGACAGAGAATGGGCTAATGCCATTCATGGTGTAAACGATAAAACCATTCTGATCGAGGAGTTTGATGATGAATGATTAATGGAGAAGCTTACGTGAATGAATATGCACCGGATATATGTGAATTAATGCTTATAGCGGGACGGCTTCCAGAAGGCGCAGCGGAATCTTCATGGCGGTGGGAACCGGAACGGTCGGAAGCTGGTCCCGGTGAATCCAGGAATATCCTTTGGGAGCTTTTTCAGTGGATGCAGCATTCAGGGAGAAAACCCGCATCTGCCAGATCTGATGAGTAAATACATGACGCGCTGAGCCGAGGAGGTCAGGATCGGATACCGGGATGCCGGAAAGTTCCCGGGGAATCTCCGGGCCTGACGGATTTTCAGGGGCTGTTTCCGCCATCGGAAAGACCCAGAGGCCGTGCAGAAGCTGCTCTGTCCGTTTTTGCATCAGGACGGAATCACCGCAGGTAATCAGAAGAACGTCATACCGGATTTCTTTCGGGGGATGGGATGCAGGACGGATTGGAAGGTCAGCTGCGTCTCCCGCGCGATACGCGTTGCAAACGCTGCGGAGAGGGCATTCGTCGCAGTTCGGCGTTCCGGGCACGCAGACCATGGCGCCCAGATCCATGACCGCCTGATTGTAATCCCCCGGACGGTCCAAAGGAACCAGGGAAGCGGCGGTGCGCTCAATTTCTTTCTTTATTTCTGCATTGCCGACATTTTCCCGAATTCCGAATACTCTTGAAAGAACCCGGATTACATTTCCGTCGACAGCCGGAACCTGCTGCTGGAAGGCGATCGACGCGATCGCGCCGGCGGTATAGGAGCCGATTCCGGAGATGCAGTGCAGGGCTTCAGGCGAAGAGGGAAACTGTCCGCGGTATTCCCGCATGATCTGCCTGGCGCCGGTCAGGAGATTCCTGGCCCGGGAGTAATACCCGAGCCCTTCCCATTCCTTCAGAACTTCCGCTTCGGAAGCTTCGGCGAGGGAATCAACCGTCGGGAAATGTTCGATAAAATGCAGATACCGGGGAATGACGGTATCCACTCTCGTCTGCTGCAGCATGATTTCACTGATCCAGGTGTAATACGGATTCGCAATCCCGCGCCAGGGCAGGGAACGGCTGTGAGCGTCATACCACGCGAGGAGAAGATCGGATATCGTATTCATCGGGAGAAGCCTTTCCATCGTTTTCGCTTACCATATCATAATCTTCCGATGAATAAAATTGAGGAATTCAAAGAAAACGGAAGAAATCACAAGATAAAATTTAAATAAGGAAGAAATATGATGATTTTTCAGCATTTGGCTACTTGCTTTCAGCCGATAAAAAATATATATTACCATTGTTGTTAGCACTCGATCAGATTGAGTGCTAAAACAGAAAGAAGAATGTCAGGAGGAATGTATTCATGACCGTGAAGCCCTTGGGTGACCGCGTTGTCATCAAGAATTGCGAAGCAGAGGAAACCACCAAATCCGGTCTGATTCTGACCAGCGCCGCGAAGGAAAAACCGCAGATGGCCATGGTCATTGCAGTCGGCCCCGGCGGAAATGTGGACGGGAAAGAGATTACCATGCATGTTCAGGCAGGGCAGAAAGTAATTTATTCCAAGTATGCCGGAACGGAAGTCAAGGTGGACGGCGAGGAACTGATTATCGTTCGTCAGAGCGATATTCTCGCTGTTGTTGAATAATCCCCGTGAAACTGAAACAAAAGGAGTTTGATTGAAATGGCGAAAAAGATTCTTTTCGGTGAAGAAGCAAGGCGCAGCCTGGAAAAAGGTGTCAACGCGCTGGCGGATACTGTCAAAATCACACTGGGCCCGAAAGGCCGCAACGTCGTGCTGGATAAGAAATACGGCGCTCCCATGATCACCAACGACGGCGTGACCATCGCGAAGGAAATCGAGCTGGAAGATCCCTTTGAAAACATGGGCGCTCAGCTCGTGAAGGAAGTTTCCACCAAGACGAACGACGTAGCCGGCGACGGTACGACCACGGCCACGCTGCTCGCGCAGGCAATCGTTCGCGAAGGTCTGCGCAACCTGGCTGCCGGCGCGAATCCCATGATTCTGAAGAAGGGCATCGAAGCCGCCACGGAAGCGGCTGTTGAAGGCCTTCGCAGCCAGAGCCAGCCGATTAACGGTAAACAGGCCATCGAGCAGGTTGCCGCGAACTCCGCTGCCGACGAAACCATCGGCAAGCTGATTGCGGACGCGATGGAAACCGTCGGAGCGGACGGCGTCATCACTGTCGAGGAAAGCAAGACCATGTCCACCGGCATGACGACCGTGGAAGGCATGCAGTTCGACCGCGGTTATTCTTCCGCCTACATGGTTACGGATACCGAAAAAATGGAAGCCGTTCTGGACGATCCGCTGATTCTGATTACGGACAAGAAGATCAGCGCTATTCAGGAAGTCCTGCCCGTTCTGGAGCAGGTGGTGCAGAGCGGAAAGAAACTGCTCATCATCGCGGAAGACGTGGAAGGCGAAGCCCTCAGCACGCTGGTCGTCAACAAGCTGCGCGGCACCTTCACCTGCGTGTCCGTCAAGGCCCCCGGCTTCGGTGACCGCCGTAAGGAAATGCTGCAGGATATCGCCATTCTGACCGGCGGTACCGTGATTTCTTCCGAGACCGGTATGGAACTGAAGGAAGCCACCCTGGATATGCTGGGCAAGGCCCGCCAGGTCAAGGTGAACAAGGAAAACACCACCATCATCGACGGCGCCGGCGAGAAGAAGGATATCGAAGCCCGTGTCGCTCAGATTAAGGCGCAGATCGCGGAAACGACCAGCGATTACGACAGGGAAAAGCTGCAGGAGCGGCTGGCCAAGCTGGCCGGCGGCGTCGCGGTGATTCAGGTCGGCGCTGCTACGGAAATCGAAATGAAGGAAAGAAAGATGCGCATTGAGGACGCGCTGTCCGCCACGCGCGCTGCTGCCGAGGAAGGCATCGTGCCCGGCGGCGGTATCGCCCTTCTGAATGTGGTTTCCAATGTCGCCGGACTGCTGGATCAGTATGCCGGAGACGCGAAAACAGGCGTCCAGATCGTGCTGCGTGCGCTGGAAGAGCCGATCCGTCAGATCGCTCTGAACGCCGGTATCGACGGCAGCGTAGTGGTCGATCATATCAAGAACGCGAAGAAGCCCGGATACGGCTATGACGCCCTGAAGGGTGAGTATGTGGACATGGTGGAACGCGGAATTATCGACCCGACCAAGGTTACCCGCAGCGCGCTGCAGAACGCGGCTTCCGTCGCGGCCATGATCCTCACGACCGAATCCCTGGTGGCGGATATTCCCGAACCGGAACCCGCGGCTCCTGCCGGCGGCGCCGGAATGGGCGGTATGTATTAATCAGGATTTCATCAATCGCCTGCACAGACATGTGCAGGCGATTTTTCACGGGAACAAATACACGAAAAGCGCCGGCCGAAACATTGAGTTTTTGATACGATTATGTTAAACTTTGAGAAGCGTTCACCGTCCGACAGTCAACTGATCAGAACGCTTTTCGGAAAGGGATGATTCCGTGCCGATCAAAATTCCCAATGAGCTTCCGGCATTTCGTACGCTGACGGATGAAAATATTTTCGTCATGACGGAAACCCGCGCGCTGACACAGGATATACGGCCGCTTCGTATTGCCATCGTCAATCTGATGCCCACTAAAATTGATACGGAGACGCAGCTGCTCCGCCTGCTCGGGAATACGTCGCTCCAGGTGGAAACCGAACTGATTAAGATGGAATCCCATGAGTCCAAAAATACGTCCAGGGAGCATCTGACGTCGTTCTATAAAACGTTTTCAGAGATCCGGGATCAGAACTTTGACGGGATGATCATCACCGGAGCGCCGGTGGAACACCTGGCCTTCGAGGACGTGGAATACTGGCAGGAGCTCTGCGAAATCATGGAGTGGAGCAAAACGCACGTTCACTCCACGTTCCATATCTGCTGGGGCGCGCAGGCCGGGCTGTATTATCATTTCCAGATTCCCAAGTATCCGCTTGAGAAAAAGCTCTTCGGGGTGTTTCATCATCACGCGGACCGGAAGAACTATATTCTGCTCCGGGGTTTCGACGACGATTTCATGGTTCCCCACAGCCGCCATACCACCGTCCTCCGGACGGATCTGGAAAACCGTCCGGAGCTGAAGATTCTGGCGTCCTCGGACGAGGCCGGCGTCTATGCCGTATCCACGGATAACGGGCGGCAGATTTTCATTATGGGCCACAGCGAATACGATCCGCTGACACTGGACAGGGAATACCGGCGGGATCTGAACGCGGGCCTGCCCATCGAGGTTCCGAAAAACTACTATCCCGATGACGACGATACCCGGCCGCCACTGGTGACCTGGCGCAGCCACGCAAACCTGCTCTATGCCAACTGGCTGAATTATATGGTCTATCAGACCACGCCGTACGACCTCTCCGAGATTCGCTGAGAACGCGGCGAAGTCCCGCCGGCGTCGAGGCCGGCTGATGATGAATACACAGAAGGGAAGGATCGCATTTTGACCGAAACCCGTTCGTTTTCACTTTCGGCGGAATCCATCGATACGTATGTTTCTCTGTTCGGCCTGAACGACCAGAATATCGCTCTGGTGGAACAGGAGTGCGACGTTTCGGTTTCGCTGCGGGACAATATGATTCTCATCAAGGGGAATGAGGAACAGATCGATATTGCCTGGAAAGCGATTTCTCTTCTGTTGAAAATGATTGAGCGGAACGAGCTTGTGGATCGGGTTCGGATTCGGTATACCATAGCCATGATCCGGGAAGGCAAAACGGATCTGATTGACGAAAGCCTGAAAAACGTGATTGCGATCACGCACCGGGGCAAGAAAATCACCTGCAAGACGGTAGGACAGCAGCTTTATGTCGATACGATCCGGAAAAACGTGCTGACCTTCGCCGTAGGCCCGGCGGGAACCGGAAAAACCTATCTGGCGATGGCGCTGGCGGTGATGGCTTTGAAGAACAAGGAAGCGGAACGGATCATCCTGACCAGGCCCGCGGTGGAAGCCGGCGAAAAGCTCGGGTTCCTTCCGGGCGATCTGACCCAGAAGGTGGATCCTTATCTGCGACCCCTGTACGACGCCATGTACGACTTTATGGGGGCGGACTCCTATACGAAGCTCATGGAGCGCGGAATCGTCGAAGTGGCTCCGCTGGCCTATATGCGGGGCCGGACGCTGTCGGATTCCTTTATCATTCTGGATGAGGCGCAGAATACCACTTCGGAGCAGATGAAAATGTTCTTGACGAGAATGGGCTTTCATTCCAAAGTAGTCGTGACGGGCGACATCACCCAGACGGATCTTCCGTCCGGAAAGCAGTCCGGGCTCGCGGAAGCAGTCCGGATTCTGGAAGGAATTCCGGGAATCGGCGTGGTTCAGCTGACAGGGAAAGACATTGTACGGCACGAACTGGTTCAGAAGATTGTCGAAGCTTACGAGCAGTCTGACGGCAGACCGATGCCGCCGGGAAAGGGAGGAGGAGAAGCATGACGGACCAGCAATCCGGTCATTCAGAGGAAAAAACGAAAAAAAAGGATAAAAAATGGTTCCGCTCGCCGCCTTTCCGCTGCGCGCTGCTTTTCATCCTGACGTTTCTGATCCTGTTTGGGATATACTTCTCTGTGTTCACGCCCAGGAAGTACGACTTTAAGGTCGGTTCCATCTCTCATGAAACGATCAACGCGACCAAAGACGTGGTGGACGAGGTTTCCACGGAAGAAAAAAGACAGGCAGCCGCGAACGCCATCGAGCCGACTTATCACTTCCAGGCGGACGTGAAGGAAGAGGTGCTCGCCTCCCTGAAGGACGTGTTCGGCGAACTGCGGACCGTTCAGCAGTACGGCCTCACCCTGCAGTCGGACGATTCGGAGACGCTGCGGAGAACGTACACCGACGAGGAAATCGATTACGCGATCGGAATCGTCAAGAGCGTGCAGCTGTCAAGATATCAGATTACAACCCTGCTGCGGACGGAAACAGCTGCCTTCGAGGATATGGTCAGCACGGTCACGACCGCGGTTGAAAACTCGCTGAACGCGACCATCCGGGAGGGCTATGTCAGCCAGTCGATTCAGAATATCATGCAGATCGTCGGATACAAGGTCGACGTTTCGCTCACGCAGACCATTCTTCCGACGGTTCTGAGAACCTGCATCAAGCCGAACATGACAATCGACCAGGAAGCGACGGACGCGGCCAAGGCGAAGGTCATGGAAGGCATCGATCCGATTGTCTATCTGCAGGGGCAGAATATTATCCGGGAAGGTGACCGGATCACCAAGAGTCAGCTGGAAATGCTGCGTTCCCTCGGCATGCTGAACAGCGAAAAGTACGACCATACCATCTATATCGGCGCGCTGCTGTGTATCCTGCTGGCGCTGACATGCCTCTTCTTCTCGCTGTATATGCTGATGAAGCCGGTGCTGCAGGACATACGCCGGATGATGGTAATCATGCTGGTGCTGATCATCAGTGTCGCGTTCGCGGCCATCGCGCACCTGCTGCCCAGCATTTATATTACGCCGGTGTCCCTGGCTGCCATCCTGATTACGGTTCTGATTCATTACCGGGCGGGTATCGCGGTGACCATCCCGATGGCCCTGCTGATTTCCGGCCTGACGTTCGGAAACAGCATTACCACGATGTATGACAACGTGCTGCTGCTGACCATGACCCTGTCCGGAAGCGTCGCCACGGTCTGGTTCCTGAAAGGACATCCGCAGCGTCTGCGTGTACTGCTGGCCGGTCCGATTTCCGCGATCCCCGGGATCGTGCTGATTATGACCATCCGGCTGCTGACAGCGGCCGAATCCCTGAATATCTCCAACACAATCCTGTGGTCTGTCGGCGGCAGTCTGCTGTCCGGCGCGCTGGCTACGGCGCTGCAGCCGGTTTTTGAGAACCTGTTCCGGCTTCCCACGCCCAGCAAGCTGCTTGAGCTGACCAACCCGAATCAGCCGCTGATGCGCCGCCTGCTGATCGAGGCAGCGGGCACCTATCATCATTCCATTATCGTGGCGAATCTTGCTGAAGCCGCTGCCACGAGGATCGGCGCGAATCCGTACCTCGCGAGAGCCGGGGCGTATTACCACGATATCGGAAAGCTGAAGCGGCCTCTGTATTTCAAGGAAAATCAGATGGGGGACAATCCCCACGACAAGACGGATCCCTATGTCTCCGCGGCGATCCTGACGAGTCATCCGAAGGACGGCGTGTTTATCGCGCAGAAGGAGAAGATCCCGGTCGAAGTGCAGGACATTATCCGCCAGCACCATGGCGTGACACCCGTGATGTTCTTCTATCATAAAGCGCTGCAGATGTCCAACGGCAATCAGGTGGATATCAACGAGTTCCGGTATGAAGGGCCGAGGCCGCAAACCAAGGAAGCCGCGATCGTCATGCTCGCGGACACGATTGAGGCCGCCGTGCGGTCCATGAAGGATCCTACGCCGAAGGCAATCGACCAGTTTATCGAACGCCTGGTGCGCGGGCGCGTGGAGGACGGGCAATTGAGCGATTCTCCGCTTACGCTGGATGATATCGACAATATCTGCGACGCTTTCTCCAAAATCCTGAAAGGTGTTTTCCACGAGCGGATCGAATATCCGACAGTGAAGCACTCCATTCAGATGCCGCCGCAGACATCTCCGTCCCCGGTTTCCGGCGGAGAAACGCAGGAGAGCGCTGCCCGGCCCGAGCAGGGACCGGCGGTGCCGGAAGAGGAGAAGACCATACCGGAGGAGTTCTCTCAACCGGCTGGAAAAACTGCGGAAACCGAATCATTTTCCGATGATGCCGAGAATCTGAATGCCGCCGGAGACGTGACTGAGAAATGATCATTGAATGGAATCACGATCCCGCCTTTGCGCCGGATCAGGCGACACAGGCGCTGATGCAGGCCGCCGCGGACAAATGTCTTGCCGCGGAAGGCGTGGACGCTCCGTGCCTGATCACCGTCCGATACTGCGGAGACGAGGAAATCCGGGAAATTAACCGGACCTGCAGGGGAATTGACCACGCGACAGACGTGTTGTCTTTTCCCGCCATCGGTTATCCGCATGGCGCGACGCTGGGAACGTGCGGACGTCTTCTGAGACAGGAATACGACGACGAAAAGAAAGCGTTCTTCATCGGCGATATTATCATTTCGCTTCCGCATATGAAAGCACAGGCTGAGGAATACGGGCATTCCGAATACAGGGAGGCCGTCTATCTGCTGGTTCACGGGGTGTGCCACCTGATGGGGTACGACCATATGCAGGAGGAAGAAAGGGCTGTCATGAGAAAAATGGAAGAGAAAGTCACAGGCGCCATGGGGATTGAAAGAAACGCGGACCTGGCGGTCAGCGACGAAACCCTGTTGTCCCTTGCCAGGGAGGCGCAGAAAAAGAGCTATTCACCCTATTCCCGGTTTTCCGTGGGCGCTGCGCTGCTGACGAAAAGCGGCCGTATTTTCCTCGGATGCAACATCGAAAACGCTTCCTTCGGCCTTACGAACTGCGCGGAAAGAACCGCCATGTTCAAGGCGGTCAGCGAGGGAGAGCTTGAATTCGAAACCATCGCGATTTCAGCCCGGGAAAAAGCCTGGCCCTGCGGCGCCTGCCGCCAGGTGATGAGCGAGTTCGCCCCGGATCTCCGGGTTCTGATCACATGGGGGGACGGGGAAGTGGAGGAATCCAGGCTGTCCGTGCTCCTTCCCGGCCAGTTTTCGCTGGACCGGGAACCGTCAGAGGGGAGAGAGTGACGCATGAAGAATCAGGAAGCTTTTCATTCCGGTTTCATTACCATTGTCGGCAGGCCAAATGTGGGGAAATCATCCCTGATGAACGCGCTGATCGGAGAAAAGGTAGCCATTGTTTCCAGCCGGCCGCAGACAACCAGAAGCCGGATCATGGGGGTCGTCACCCATGAAAACGATCAGATGATCTTTCTGGATACGCCGGGAATCCATACGCCCAAAACGATGCTCGGGGAATATATGATGCGTTCCGTTCACGAAGCCATGGACGGAACGGACTGCGTTCTGATGCTGATCGACACGTCCAACATTCGTGAAAAGGATCTGGAGATCGCCCGGGAAATGGGCGGGCAGAAAATTCCGCGGATCCTTGCGCTGAACAAGATCGACCTCGTCCGGCCGGAACAGATTCTGGAGGCCACTGCCACCTTTTCCGGCATGGGATACGACGAAATTGTTCCGGTCAGCGCCAAAAGGGGAGACGGGCTGGACGAACTGACGCAGACCATGCTGAAATATCTGCCGGAAGGACCGAAGTATTTCCCGGACGATACCATGACAGACCAGCCGGAGCGGATTCTCTGCGCGGAAATCATCCGGGAGAAAGCCCTGCAGAATCTTCGCGACGAAGTTCCGCACGGAATCGGCGTGGAAATCATGCGCATTCAGGAAATCCACGAAAACCTGACCGAAATCCACGCGACCGTCTATTGTGAAAAAGAATCCCATAAGGGCATTATCATCGGAAAACAGGGGTCCATGCTGAAGAAAATCGGGGCGGACGCCCGGAAGGATATCGAAAATCTGATGGATACCCACGTCAATCTGAAATTGTGGATCAAGATCCGTCCGGACTGGCGGAACCGCGTTTCAGACCTGAAGAATCTTGGGTATGAAGGCTGAAGACGGGACACAGGCACGAGAAAAATATTCCGGCCTCAGACCGGAAACACCTGATAAATCCCGCATTTCAGATAATGGGTCTCGGGAGCGGACGGAAGGATCGGATGATCTTTCGCCTGGGCCCTGAATTCCGCCTGGCGCAGCAGAACCTTCGCGTCGGAAGCAGCGTCCCGGACCATCTGCTGAAACATTTCCGGCAAAACGTGCTGGCTGCAGGAGCAGGTGATCAGGAATCCTCCGGGCTCCAGCATTTTCATGGCACGCAGATTGATTTCCTTATACCCGCGCAGCGCATTTTCCAGCGCTCCGCGGGTTTTTGTAAACGCCGGGGGATCGAGAATAATCACGTCGTACTTTTTCTTCTGCCGGCTTTCTTCCGCCAGCAGATCAAAGGCATTGGCCGCCGTGAAGCGGACGCGGTCCTCCAGCCCGTTCAGACGGGCGTTTTCAGCGGCGAAGGAACAGGCGTATTCGCTGATATCGATCCCATTGACGTCCGAAGCGCCGTAGAAACCCGCGTGCAGCGCGAAGGAACCTGTATGCGTAAAGCAGTCCAGGACTCTTTTGCCTTTCACATAGGGCGCGATCGCCGCCCGGTTTTCCTTCTGATCCAGAAAATACCCGGTCTTCTGGCCTTCCTTCACGTCCACCCAGAAATGAATTCCGTTTTCCGTCATCTGTACGCGGTCCGGAACGGTGCCGTACAGCAGGCCTGTGGTCATCTCCAGCCCCTCCAGCCGCCGCACCGGAACGTCGTTCCGCTCCCAGATTCCGCGGGGGCTTACTTCCTGAATCAGCGCGTCCGTAATATCCTTTTTGAAGCGTTCCATGCCGAGGGCGAGGCACTGAAGGACCAGGGTATCCCCGAAGGAATCGACGATCAGCGCGGGGAGGCCGTCGCTTTCCGCGAAGACAAGCCGGCAGCTGGATAAATCCGCGAACTGACGACGGTATTCGACGGCGGTGTGAATCCGCCGGAAAATGAACTCCCGGTCGATGTTTTCCTGATGATAGGACATGACGCGCAACGCGATCTGGCTGTTCGGGTTATAGAAAGCCCGCGCGAGGAAACGCCCTTTCGAGGATTGAACGTCCACGATGTCCCCGGGTGTAAATTCTCCCCGGATTTCCTGAATATCGCTGCGAAAGATCCACGGATGCCTGGAATATACCCGTTTTTCCTTACCGGGAAGCAAAACAGCCTGCGCAATCATCGTTCAGCACTCCTCCTTCGGGGCGGAAAGCCTGATCCGAAAAACCAGGCGGTCTTCCTTTTCCCCGTTCCACAGCGTAAAAGCATCTTTCACGGTTTCAATCTGTTCAAATCCGGTTTTCAGAAACACGCGGCGCATTCTTTCGTTTCGACCCATCGTATCCCCGTAAACCGTGTCGACGTGATACCGGTCCCGGGCGATTTCCAGCCCGAGCCGAATGGCCTCCGGTCCGATACCGCGGCCGCGCTTCTCCTCGTTCAGCAGAATGATGCCGAATTCACAGGTTTTTTTTTTCGGGATCGATCCGCTTCAGCTGAAAGGAACCGACCGGCTCGTTTCCCTCGAAGACGCCGAAATGGGCGTAATCCGGCCGGAACCCGCCGTGATTGTACCGATAGGAGCGGGAAACCTGCTCCCGGTCATACCGGTAGGGCGGAGAAGTCCACGGATCCGGCTCGTAATGCCGGAAAAAATCATGGTATTCTTCTTCTGAGAATGTTCTCAGCGTGATTTCACTCAATGAATCTTGACCTTCCTTTTCCGCAGAATGTATAATAAATTCAGGCATTCTCAGGGGAGGTGACAGAGTTGGCGACACAGAGGCGCTGCGTTCTCTACGACCGGGAATGCATCGGCTGCGGCGAATGCGACCGGTGCGATCTGGATCCGGAAAAGATCTGCGACAACTGCATGAAATGTGTGAACGGAGACGCGGAATACCGTTCCGTCCGCATTGACGGGATTCTGATTCCGAACCGGGAAGCCCCGCGGGAAAACGGGCGGGAATAAAGCTTATTCGCTCTTGTTCTGATCGAACGCGGGATCTCCAGGCAGATGAACGTGTTCAGCGGCCATCCGCCGTCTCGCGTCCGACATGTCCGCGTAATGCTTTCGCGTAGTATCCACGGAAGTGTGGCCCAGCACGTCCGCCACCAGATAGATATCGCCGGTTTCCTGATAGAGGTTCGTGGCATAGGTGCTGCGTAGTTTATGCGGGCTGATTTTCGGCTTCAGCGGAATCGCGACGGAAGCGTATTTTTTGACCAGATTCTGAACGGCCCGCTGGGAGATTCTCCGGCGCTGCAGGCTCAGGAAAAACGCGTTCTCGTGCCCGGGCAGGGGCTCGATCTGCTCCCGCTCCGCCAGATAATCCGCCATGGCCTCCGCGACCTCCGGGGGGAAATACAGTACGACCTGATTTCCGCCCTTGCGGGTGACCAGAAACGCGTTGTTTTCGAAATCCACGTCCTCAAGATTGATGCCGACGCATTCGCTGACCCGGATGCCGGTGCCCAGGAACAGCAGCAGAAGGGCATAATCGCGTTTGGCGGTAATCTTCTGATATTTCTGCTGCGATTTGGTGAGGGATTCTCCGGACTGGGCCTGGGAGAGGATATGGATCATTTCGTCCCTGGAAAGCCGGATAATCGGCTTCTCATGGATTTTCGGCAGGGGAACGAGCTCCGTTACGTTCGAGGCGATTCGTTTGTTTTTAAACAGATAATCGTAAAACGAACGGATGGAACAGAGCTTACGTTTAATGGAAAGCTCGTGGTTCATGATCACTTTGTTCGGTAACGAACTTTCCGGATCTTTAAAATAATAGGAAAGATATTCGGTGTAGGCGGTCAGGTCCGCCTGGGTCAGCTGCGTCAGATCCTCGTCGGTGAGGAGGATTACCGGCTTCCGGGAGAAAAACAGGCGCTCCTCATGAAGAAAGAAAAAGAACGTCCGCAGATCAATCGCATAAGCCAGACGGGTAAGCGTTCTGGACGTAACGGCAATAGAGCGCAGAAAATCACCGCAGGCCTGCGGAAGCTCTCTGCAGATCTCCCGAATCTGTACAGTACGTTTAAAATCAATCTCTTCACGGTATGAGAGTTTTTCCGCCATAACCCAGAAGCCCTCCCGCGGCATATCCTAAAATAGGCTCAACTATTCGTAAAACTGTGGTTTAGCGAAGAGTTGGATCAGAATCCGCACTATCCTCTCCGTAGGTTTTCCTGTATTCCTCAATCGCCTGGCGGGCCAGTTCGTCACACCGGTTGTTTTCCGGATGATCCGCGTGGCCCTTTACTTTGACGAAAGAAACCTGATGCTTTCTGACCGCCGCGGACAGAGCGAACCAAAGATCCTGATTTTCAACCGCCGCTCCCCCGCTGGTCTTCCATCCGTTCCGTTTCCAGTTGTCGATCCAGTGATCGTTGAACGCCTGGACGAGATAATTGCTGTCCGAATACAGGGTCACCTCGCAGGGCTCCTTCAGGGCGCCCAGCGCGCTGATGGCGGCAAACAGCTCCATCCGGTTGTTGGTGGTACCCGGCACGTAGCCGCTGATTTCCTTCTGGTGCCCGCCATATTCGAGAATGGCGCCCCAGCCCCCGGGCCCTGGATTGCCGCTGCAGGCGCCGTCCGTATAGATATTGACTTTCTTCATGCTCTTTCCTTCTTGTATGCCTGAACCGGTCCGGGATTATTTTCCGGCGGACAGTTCCCGACTTTTCTGCGCGCAGGCGCCCATGGCGTCCATGATAGCGGCCCGGAACCCTTTGCGCTCAAGCTCCTCCACCGCTTCAATGGTCGTTCCTCCCGGCGAGCAGACCGCGTCCTTCAGGGCGGCGGGATGCGTACCGGAGGAAAGCACCATCAGCGCGCTGCCGAGCACGCTCTGGGCTGCCATTTCGTAGGCATACGTCCGCGGAATTCCTTCCTTCACCCCGGCGTCCGCCATGGCTTCAATCATCATATACACATAGGCAGGGCTGCTGCCGCTGATGGCTGTAACGCCGTCGAAGAGCCGTTCCGGCAGAATCCTGGTTTTCCCGACGGAGTCGAAAATCCGCTTGGCGTCGTCGAAATCCTCCCGGGAGAAGGTGGATTCGTCGCAGATCGCGGTCATTCCTTCCCCGACAAGGGCCGGCGTGTTCGGCATCACACGCATATAGTAGGCGCCGGACCCGCGCAGGGCTTTTTCCAGCATGGAGGTCGTCCAGCCCGCGGCGATACTGATGACGGCTTTCCCGCTCATCGCGGGACGGATCTCGTCGATGACTTCCTGAATGTACAGGGGCTTGACTGCCAGGATAATCATGTCAGCCTGCTCCGCCACGTCCAGACAGGAACGGGCGGCGCGGATGCCGGGAAGATCCTCCTCCAGCTCCCGGATACGTCGCGAACTGTTGTCGAAGGCAACTATCTGCTGCGCGTTTACCGTTCCGGCTTCCACGATCCCGCGCAGGATTGCCGATCCCATGTTTCCGGTGCCGATCATGCCGATGATTCTGTTCATGTACGTATCCTCCCCGTCTGTATTTCTGCCTGCATCCATTATACCATGCGGAACGCCATCTGCAAAGGTTTGCAGATGGCGCCGGCCGCTTAAATAATGTATTTCCTGAGATCGGTCCGTTTGTTTTCTTCTTGCAGGTGATCGTTGACGTATTTCGCGTCGATGGTCAGCTCGAAGGGCGGCATGTTTTCATCCCCGGCGTTGAAGGAAATATCCTCCAGCAGCTGCTCAAAAACGGCGTGCAGCCTTCTGGCTCCGATATCCTCGGCGTTTTCGTTTGCGTTGCAGGCGGCATCGGCAATCGCGGCGATAGCTGAATCGTCAAACTGCAGGATGACCTTGTCCACCTCCAGCAGCGCTTTGTACTGCTTCGTCAGGGCGTTGTCCGGCGCGGTCAGGATCCGGCGGAAATCTTCCCGGGTCAGGCTGTGCAGCTGCACGTGAACGGGAAAACGTCCCTGCAGTTCCGGAATCAGGTCGGTCACTTTGCTGACGTGGAACGCGCCGGCCGCGATAAAGAGCATGTAATCGGTCTTTACGGCGCCGTATTTGGTGTTCACGGTGCAGCCTTCCACGATGGGGAGAATATCCCGCTGCACGCCTTCCCGGCTGACGTCCGGCCCGTGGCCGCCCGAACCGCCAGCGATTTTGTCGATTTCGTCGATAAAGACGATGCCGTTCTGCTCGGTTCGCTCGATCGCTTCTTCCTGAACGGCGTCGTTGTCGATCAGTTTCGCGGCTTCCTGATCCGTCAGGATCTTTCGCGCTTCCTTCACCTTGACGTGGCGCATTCTGGTTTTCCGGGGCATCATGTTCCCCATCATATCCCCGATGCTGATGCTGCTGCCGCCCACCTCCAGCGTCGGCATTTCTTCCTCGACCTCGATTTCCAGCTCCAGATCCTCGATTTCCCCGCGCATCAGCTGCTGACGGATATCTTCCTTTTTCCGGGCCAGCGCGGTCGTTTCCTCGGGAGTAGCAGTCTGCTCCTTCTGCTTTCCGAGCAGGAAATCCAGCGGATTGGAAGCGGCCTTCCGGGGCGGATGCACCAGCAGATCGGACAGCCGCTCCTCCGCGAGAACGCGGGCCCGCGGGAGGACCTTTTCCTCATGCTCCTTCCGGACCATCCGGATGGCGTTCTCGGTCAGATCCCGGATGATGCTTTCCACGTCCCGGCCCACGTAGCCGACCTCGGTGAATTTCGTGGCTTCCACCTTGATAAACGGCGCGTTGACGAGCTTCGCCAGCCTTCTGGCGATTTCCGTTTTCCCGACGCCGGTAGGCCCTACCATCAGGATGTTTTTGGGAATGATCTCATCCCGGAGGGTTTCATCCACGCGGCTACGGCGGTACCGGTTCCGGAGGGCGATGGCCACGGCCTTTTTTGCCTCGTCCTGCCCGATAATGAACCGATCCAGTTCGTGCACAATCTGTCTCGGAGTAAGTTGCTCGCTCATGTCATTCCTCCTGCTTACACGACTTCGACAATAATATTGTCGTTGGTAAAAACGCATATGCTCGCCGCGATGTGCAGCGCTTTCTCCGCAATCTCTCCCGCGCTGAGTTCCGTATTTTCCATGAGTGCCCGGGCAGCGGCCAGGGCATAGTTGCCGCCGGACCCGATGGCGGCGATCCCGCCGTCCGGATCAATCACCTCGCCCGTGCCGCTGATTATCAGCAGACTGTTTTTGTCCGCGACGATCATCATGGATTCCAGCTGACGCATCACCTGATCGCCGCGCCAGGTCTGTGCCAGCTGAACAGCCGCTTTCTCCAGATTGCCGTTGCACTGAACGAGCTTTTCCTCAAACTTTTCGCAAAGGGCGAAAGCGTCGGATACGGAACCGGCAAAGCCGACGGCGACTTGCCCGTGGTACAGGCGACGCACCTTGCGCGCGGTGGTCTTGAAGATGGTGTTCTCTCCCATCGTGACCTGCCCGTCTCCGGCGATGGCGATTTCGCCGTTCCGCCGAACCGCGCAGATCGTTGTTCCCTTAAACATACCGGGCATATTTCATTCCTCCTGATTCATGGTTTGGACGATTCGGTCGATTTCCTCCAGCGCTCTTTTTGAAACGGCCTCATACCGCAGCTGCTTGTTCCGGATTTTTCTTGCGTCCGGCAGAGGATCGATCAGGCCGAAGGTGCAGTTCATCGGCTGAAAGTGACTGTTGGGCGTGGAAACATATCTCCCCATGGCGCCCAGGGCCGTGCATCCGGGAAGGCTGAGGGAGGACCGCCCTGTCAGATCGTTCGCGAGAGAGATCCCGGCCACGAGCCCGCTGGCGGCGCTTTCGACATATCCTTCCACGCCCGTCATCTGCCCCGCGAAGTAACACTGTTTCCGGCCGATCATTTCGAACCGGGCGTTCAGGAAGCCGGGACTGGACAGGAACGTGTTGCGGTGCATGACGCCGTACCGGGCGAATTCAGCATTCTCAAGCCCGGGAATCAGGCTGAACACCCGCTTCTGCTCGCCGAACCGGAGCCGCGTCTGAAAGCCCACCAGATTATAGAGGGTATCGGCGGCGTCATCCTGACGAAGCTGCAGCACGGCGAAGGGCTCCCTTCCCGTTCGCGGATCCTTCAGCCCCACCGGCTTCATCGGTCCGAAGGCGGGGACCATTCTCCCCCGCCGCGCCATGCTTTCGATCGGCATGCAGCCCTCAAAGACGCTGCTTTCCTCGAATCCGTGTACTTCCGCCGTTTCCGCGGTCAGCAGGGCGTCGATGAACCGGTCGTATTCCTCGCGGGTCATCGGACAGTTCAGGTAATCCTCACCACGATCATATCTGCTGAGTCTGAACATTCTGTCCAAATTCAGTGAATCCTTTGTGACGATCGGGGCGGCAGCGTCGTAAAAATGCAGATTTTTCAGCCCGGGAAGAGAGGAAATCTGTTCAGAAAGCTTTTCCGTGGTTAAAGGTCCTGTGGCAATAATCACAGGACCCGAAGGAATCGAGGAAACCTCTTCCTCAATCATTTCGATCCGCGGATGAGCGCAGACCGCTTTGGTTATATAGGCAGAGAAAGAATTCCGGTCCACCGCCAGGGCGCCTCCCGCCGGCACGCTCGTGGCGTCAGCGGCTTCCATGACAAGGGAGTGAAAACGGCGCATTTCTTCCTTCAGCAGGCCCACGGCGTTGCTCAGACGGTTGCTGCGGAAGCTGTTGGAGCAAACGAGCTCAGCCAGCCCGTTCGCGTGGTGCGCCGGCGTTTTTTTGCCCGGCTTCATTTCGATCAGGGATACCTGAACGCCGCGTTCAGCCAGCTGCCAGGCCGCCTCGGAACCTGCCAGGCCGCCGCCCACGACCGTCGCTTTGATCTCATTCATCCGTGTTTTCCTCTTCAGGCGCAAGCTCCTTATAGCGGCAGTTTCCGTTGGAGCACAGATAAAGCAGGTCGCCCCTGCCGTTCCGCTTTTCCACCATGTACTGGCCGCACTTGGGACAGGACTTCGGCACAGGCTTTTCCCAGCTCACAAAATCGCAGTCCGGATATCCCTCGCATCCGAAAAAGCGGCGGTTCTTCTTGCTGGTCTTTTCCAGCAGCTTCTTTCCGCACTTCGGGCACGGCGCGTCAATATAGTTCAGAACCGGCTTCGTATTCCGGCAGGCCGGGAAATTCGGGCAGGCCAGGAATTTTCCGTACCGCCCCATCTTATAGACCATTCTGCTTCCGCACTGGTCACAGATGACGTCGCTGACTTCATCCTGAATGGTGACCCGGTCGATCTCCTGCTCCGCCAGCTTCAGGGTATCTTCGAAGGCAGGATAAAATTCCCGCAGAACTTCCTTCCAGTCCAGCTTTCCTTCCTCTACTTCGTCCAGCTGGGTTTCCATGTTCGCAGTGAAATCCGTATCCACGATTTCCTTAAAATAGGTTTCCATCATCTGGGTCACCATAATGCCCAGCTCGGTGGGATACAGCCGCTTCTTCTCCCGGGATACGTACCCCCGCGAGATGATGGTGGAGATCGTAGGCGCGTAGGTGGAGGGCCGGCCGATGCCGTTTTCCTCCAGCGTCCGCACGAGGCTTGCTTCCGTGAACCGGCTCGGCGGCTGCGTAAAGTGCTGGCTTCCGTTCGTTCCGGATATGGTTACGGGCTGTTTTGCCTCCAGCGGAGGAAGCGCCGTTTCCATCGTGTCGACCTGCTCGTCCGTTCCCTCTTCGTACAGGGACGTAAAGCCCGCGAAGACCTTGTGCTCTCCGTAGAACCGCAGCGAAACCCGGCTCCCGGAAAGATCCGCGGTCAGGGTCTGATATACGGCGGGAGCCATCTGGCTGGCGACGAAGCGGTTGTAGATCAGCCGGTACAGCTGGAACTGCTCCCGGCTGAGAGAACCTTTGATGCTTTCCGGCGTGCGGGTGACGTCCGTAGGGCGGATGGCCTCGTGGGCGTCCTGCGCGTTTTTCCGGCCTTTGTATTCGTTCTTCTCCGCGGGAAGGAATTCCGGCCCGTAGTGCTCGGGTATGAAGGATCTCAGCGCGTCCATCGCTTCGCTGCTGATCCGGACGCTGTCCGTACGGATATACGTAACAAGGCCCTGGGTTCCTTCTCCCGCCAGTTCGATTCCCTCATACAGCTGCTGAACGACCTGCATGGTTCTGGAGGTGGTGAAATTCAGCTTCCGGCTGGCTTCCTGCTGCAGGCTGGAGGTGGTAAAGGGCGGGGCCGGCATTTTCCGCCGTTCCTTTTTGCGGACGTCCGAGACCGTAAAGGATTCGGACTCAATCAGCTTCAGAATGCCGTTCGCCTGTTCCTCCCCGGTGATCTGAACCTTTTCCCCGTCCACCGTATTCAGCTTCGCGGTAAACGGATATTTCCTGCTTTTCACGGAAACGGAGCAGTCCGCGGAAATCTCCCAGTATTCTTCCGGAACGAAGGCCTGAATTTCGTTTTCCCTGTCCACCACCATCCGGGTGGCTACGCTTTGCACCCGTCCGGCGGAAAGCCCTTTTTTAATCTTCACCCAGAGCAGCGGACTGATTTTGTATCCGACAAGCCGGTCCAGGGCACGCCTGGCCTGCTGCGCGTTAATCCGGCCCATGTCCAGCTTCCGGGGGTGCTTGATGGCGGCCTGCACGGCCTTTTTGGTCACTTCGTTAAACTCAATCCGGCAGGCTTTTGCCTCGTTGACGTTCAGCACGTGATACAGATGCCAGCTGATGGCCTCCCCTTCCCGGTCAGGGTCGGTGGCGAAATAGATCTGTGAAGCGTTGTGAGCTTCTTTACGGATCCGGCTCAGGATTTCGCCGCGGCCGCGGATTGTGATATATTTCAGCTCAAAATCATTGTCCGGATCGATTCCGAGCTGGCTTTTCGGCAAATCGCACACATGGCCCTGGGAAGCCTCCACTTTATATCCTTTCCCCAGGTACCTGCTGATGGTGCGGGCTTTCGCCGGAGACTCCACAATCACAAGCTTTTGTTTTGCAGTCGGCATTTCAACAACCCTCCGAATTGATCGTCAGCATCTTATCTGACTTTCTTTTGATAGTTTTTTCCCGGAAGAGCTTCCACCAATCCGTGAATCTGAAGCATGGTCAGCGCGCTCATCATCTCCCGGGGTGCGATCCCTGTCTCCGCGCAGATCTGTTCAAAGCTCAGAATTCCCGGCTTCAGAACGTTCAGAATCCTTTTTTCCGTTGGCGTCAGCGAAGATTCCGGCGCCGCGCCTTCGCTATTTTGCCTTACTTCAGCCTGATTGTCAAGCCAGTTCATATCCTCCAGGATGTCTCCGGCTGTCGTGAAGTATCTGGCGCCTTCCCGAAGCAGCAGCCGGTTTCCGCTGAATTGCTCCGAGGCCGGATCGCCGGGATACACGAACACATCCTTCCCCTGATTCAGGGCGTGTTGGACGGTCGTAAGGCTTCCGCTCCGTATTTTGGCCTCCATCAGCACGACGGCCCGGCTCAGCCCGCTGATGATCCGGTTCCGGTACGGGAAATGCCATCCGAGGGGCTGTTCTCCCGGCGCGAATTCAGAAAGCAGAAGGCCTCCGTGCAGCAGGATTTCTTTTTTGAGCTGTGCGTTGCCAGATGGATAATCGATATCCAGCCCGCAGCCGAGGATCGCGACGGTGGGGCTTCCTCCGGCGATGCATCCCTGATGCGCGGCGGTGTCGATCCCGTAGGCCAGCCCGCTGACGATCTGAACGCGATGCCGGCTCAGTTCCCCCGCGATGTCTTTTGCCGCCCGGATACCGGACCAGGAAGCGCGGCGGCTTCCGACCATGGAAAGCGTTCTGTCAGAACGCAGGCAGCCGATATCACCCTGATAAAAAAGCACGCAGGGGGGATCGTCATAATTCAGCAGTACGACCGGATACGCTTCGTCCAGGAAGGACAGAACGGAAATTGAAAAGCAGTTCAGCCTGTCCTCCAGCGTTCCCAGATGCCGGTCTGAGGAAAGCCCGGTCAGCCGCTGCAGTTCCTGGGCGGAAAAAATCTCCTTCAGATCCGGGTCGTCTTTCCGGACCGCGGCATACACCGCCGCAGCGCCGCCAAAATGCCGCAGCGCCTGCTGCGCCGAGGAAGAGCTCAGCATCGCGCCGGCCATCCAGGCGCAGAATACTTTTTCTTCGAAGCATTTCGGCATGAATACTCAACTCCAGTATTTCTGATCCAGCTCACGGTATTGGACGGCTTCGGCCAGATGCTGCGCCTGAATGGTCTCCTGATGATCCAGATCCGCGATGGTGCGCGCTACCTTCAGAATCCGCTGATGAGCACGCATGCTCATGTGCATGGATTCCACCGCGGCGCGAAGCAGCTGCTCCGCTTCGGACGTCATCCGGCAGTACCTGCGGATTTCCTGGTTTTTCAGCTGCGCGTTGCTGTGCAGCCCGGTGCCGCGGTACCGGTTCATCTGAACCGTTCTCGCTTCCCGGACCCGCTCCGCCACCGAACTGCTGGGCTCGGCGTCGCCGGACTGCTGAATCTCGCTGACCGGGACAGCGTCCACTTCCATCTGGATGTCAATCCGGTCCAGCAGCGGGCCGGAAATCCTGTCCAGATAGCGTCTGATCTCATTCGGCGTACACCGGCACGCCCTGTTTTTACTGCCGTAGTAACCGCAGGGGCACGGGTTCATGGCGGCCACCAGCATAAAGGAGGACTGATACTGCGCCTGGTTTTTGACTCTGTTTACCGAGACGACCCCGTCTTCCAGCGGCTGCCGCAGCGCTTCCAGCACGCTGCGGCTGAATTCCGGCAGCTCGTCCAGAAACAGAACCCCGTTGTGCGCGAGGGAAACCTCCCCGGGACGGGCGTTCTGTCCCCCGCCCACCAGGCTGGCTACCGAAGCGCTGTGGTGCGGAGCGCAGAACGGCCGCGTGACCATCAGGCCGCCGCCGGAGTTCAGTTTCCCGCAAATGGAATGAATGCGGGTGGTTTCCAGCGCTTCCTCAAAACTCATCGGCGGAAGAATACCGGGAAGGCATCTGGCCAGCATGGTTTTTCCGCTGCCCGGAACGCCGATCATCAGCATGTTGTGTCCGCCTGCGGCAGCGACCTCCAGCGCCCTGCGCGCGCCGAGCTGCCCTTTGATCTGGGACATGTCCGCCGCAGGAGCGACGTTGTTCCGAAGCTCTTCAAAGGGAATCTGGCTCTGAGGCGGAATGGGGCATTTCCCTTCCAGATGTTCGATCACTTCCCGGAGATGACTCACAGGCAGAATCGTGATTCCTTCAATACAGGCGGCTTCCCGGGCGTTTTGCGCGGGCAGAATCACATTCCGGACGCCGTGTTCCTTCGCGCTGATGACCATCGGCAGCGCGCCGCGAATCGGCTGCACCTCTCCGGTCAGGCTCAGTTCTCCGAAGATGGCTGTGGTATCGGGATCGTAATCCGCGGATGGAATCAGCTCTCCGTTCGCGGTCAGAACCCCGACGGCAATCGGCAGGTCGAAGGACGGGCCTTCCTTCTTCAGATCAGCGGGAGCGAGGTTGATGGTGATTCTACGGGGATGCATCTGTCTTCCGCTGTTGATGATGGCGGCATTGACCCGGTCTCTGCTCTCGCGGACGGAAACATCAGGCAGGCCGATGATTTCCATGCCGGGCATCCCGTTGATCCCGAACACCTCGACGTGCACAGGAAACCCGTTTACACCGCTGACCCCGAAGCTGAGCGTTCTCGAGATGATCTCATTCAAGGTGTTTCACGCTCCCCCCTAATACCAGATCGACAGGATATTCTTTCCGATGTCCATCCAGGACGAGGGCGCCAGGATTCCGCTGGCATAGGGGAAGAAAATGATAAAGAAAACAGCGGCGAGAGCAAGCAGCAGAACGGTCAGCATCCTGCCCGGCTTCTCAAATTTTTCCGTAAACGCGTTCAGAGCCAGGACGCACGCCAGAATCAGGAACGGAACGCTCGCGAAATAATGGTAGATATAGGTTCCGCGGGGCACAAGCATCCAGGGCAGATACTGGGCCAGCAGCCCGATCAGCACAATGCCGTACCGGCCGTCAAAGCTGTCGCTGAAAAGATGCCAGACGGATGAATTCCTGCCTTCCACGGCATACCTTTTCCCCAGAAGATGAAGAACCAGGCAGCAGGCGACCGCGGCAAGACCGCCGAACCAGACAACCGGGTTTCCGAAGCAGAAGATGCTGTAATGCAGCCCGTGATCCGGCAGATACTGTTCCGAAGCGTAATACATCGGCTTTCCAATAATCGGCCACTCCCACCAGGGAGAATAGAACGGATGATCCATTCCCAGGCCCTTGATGCTGTGATAGTTGAACATCCCTTCCTGGGCTCTCCATACGGCCCGGAGATAATCGCCGAAAGAGTGGATACTTTTGTCGTAAGCGAAGTACGGTACATAGCTCAGCAGATAAATCGTCAGCGGAATCAGAACGAAAAACAGCACGCACCAGGCGCAGAGAATCATAGTTTTCCGGATGCCGGGAGACTGCCTGGAAGACTTTGTTTTCAGATAGGGAGCCAGCTTCTTTTTTTCTTCCGGACTGCATGTCTGGCCGGCCGCCAGGATTTCCGCTTCCCCGCACAGCCGGATATGGCGCAGGCAGTGCCAGAAGAACAGCACCGCCAGGCCGGCCCCGGCATAGACGCCGATCCACTTGCTCGCGATGGAGAAGCCCATGAACAGGCCGCTGAGGAACAGATTCGTCAGAACGCGGGCCGGCTTCTCCGTCAGGATATTCAGCTGCATGAAGCGCAGCATGAAGAAGAACGCGAAGAGAATGAACAGCACGGGGAAGCTGTCGATGGTGGCAATCTGGGTCTGCGTCAGGTGCATGCAGTCCAGCGCCATAAACCCGCAGGCAAAGGACGCCAGCAGCGTTTTGCCGGTCAGCTGCTTCGCGAACAGGTACATGCCCGGAAGCATCAGAATCCCGGCCAGAGCGCCGGCAAAGCGCCAGCCGAAGGGGGTCATTCCGAACACCGAGATGCAGAAGCTCATCAGCACCTTTCCCAGAGGCGGATGGGTCGTTTCATACGGAGACGTTCCGTGCAGGAATTCAAAGCCGGTGCGCGCGTGATAAATCTCGTCGAAATAGGTGCTGTTCCACCAGCTGGGCTGCGGGATGTCTTCCCCGCCCTCTTCGGACGCGGTCGGGAACCAGCTGGGCAGCGCTTCCAGCGTGTCCTGTTCATCCAGCAGCAAGGAAGGATCGGAATAGAGCTCGGAATCAGGAGTGCCGCCGATCCGTTCCACGACCGTCACCGGAAGAATCTGTCCGGCTTCATCCCGGACGAGAATCTCGTTCAGCGCCAGACCGATCTGGTGCGCGGAGATGCGCAGATATCTGCCGGTAAAGCGGATGACGTCATCCATGCGGGAATTGGAATACCGGCGCTCCCCGTCCGAGGTTTCCCAGGATTCCGTGACATATTTCCATCTCCAGCACTGTCCCTGATTCATCTCGGCATAGTGCTCCTCAGACCATCCCTGCATGTCGTCGCTTTCCGCCACGGAAAAATCGTACCGGCTGACCTGCGCGAAATACAGCACGGTAACAGGCCCTTCGTGTTCGCCGGTATCCAGAATCACGCTTTCGTCATATCCGCTGGAGGTCCAGGCGGTCTGCGGGGCCTTTGTGCTGCCCAGGGTGGTGAGACTGATGACGGAATAAACAAGAACGATGGCGCCGAGAATCACCGAATCCCGGAGCGACCAGCGCAGGCGGGAATCCGGAGCGTAATCCAGCGGCGAGCGAACCCGCGAAACGGTTCTGACCGGGAAAAGAGCGGCGGCAACGGGAATTTCCTTCGGGCTTCTTTCCAGGCAGATTTCAAGACCGAGCCAGGCGGCGTATAGCGTCGCCAGAATGTTCACTACGCTGAGTATGTCAGCAAGAAGAACAGTATCGTTGTTTAAGTGTCCCAGGGTAGCCCCCAGCCGGATGCAGTTGTCCAGAATAATTCCTTCACTGATCAGGGTCGTAGCGGAGATCGCCGCCGTCACCCACAGAATCCTGCGATCCCGATGGATCATCCAGGCGGCGGGAAGCAGGAAAACGGCCGGGAAGATATAGCGCTCATGCATCTTGACCCCGAGCACGTAAAGCAGGATGAACAGCAGCGCGCCACAATACGGAAGGAACTTCAGATCTCCCTTCCGGATGTACAGGGAAAGAACGATCATAAACGCGAAGGCCATGGACAAAGCTCCCACAATACCCCAGTTTGCGCGGATGATCGTGAAAACCAGGAAAGCCGCGGCAAAGGCCCCGGACAGGGACAGCTCGATCCACCAAAAACGGAAACGGCTTTTGCCCCGGAGCAGCCACAGGACACCCCAGCCACAGGAAATCAGCAGGAGAATGATCGGCGCAAACAGGTTGGCCGGCTCCGCGGTTTTCACCCAGTTTCCGTTCAGCAGGTAGAACAGGTTGACAGTGTTCAGAACTGCGTAGGGATAGGAGCTGAGCGTGGAGGCGTACAGCTGATAAAGCCAGTCAAGAGGCTGCCCGATGCTGAAGGGGATCACGATCACGGCAAAAACCGCCAGGCTGATTCCGAGGCCTTTCAGGATGGATTTGCGCCGGTCAGGTTCCCGGATCCAGGCGAGAATCAGTGCCGCAAGCCCCAGAAAGCCCAGCATCAGCGCCTGAGGTTTTACGAGGACGGACAGCATATAGAGCGGCAGCGCGAACTCCCATTTCCGGTTGACTGCGTACAGAGCGACTGCCAGCAGCAGCAGGCAGAGAACGCTGTCCATCTGTCCCCAGGCCGCGCTGTTCAGGATCGTGGCCGGATTCAGGGCCATCAGAAAGGTAACGGCGAAGATCCAACGTTTAGACTCCAGTCTGTTCTTGATGCCGATTCTGTAAATCATCCAGCAGGCGGCGACGTCGCACATGGACGGAATGAGCCGGAAGATGACCCGGGTGAGCGCGTCCGACGCGCCTGTCAGCTTGCTGAGCAAGCTGCAGAGGCCCAGCACATAGGTGTAGGCGGGCGGATAATCGCAGAAACCGGTGTTCAGATAGAACTGCGTCGGGCCGTAGGTCAGCATGGTGCCTCCCCAGCTCAGGAAGCAGCCGACATCCACGTCATACCCCTTGCAGACGGCACTCACGATGATCCGGACGATCAGTGCGAACAGGAACAACAGCGGAACAGCCAGCTTGTCCGCGACGGTCGTTTCGGGTTTCAGGGCAGCGCCGTCTCTGGTTCCGCGGACGAACAGAACGACCGCGCAGGCATAGGCGATACCGAGGCACAGCAGCCACGGCCAGGCGGGCCCCGCCTCCTCTTCGTCAGCAGTCTCGTCCTCGTCGTCGTATACCGCGGGTTCCCGTTCCTCTTTGAACCATGAATCCGGAATCACGCCGTCCGGAATTTCCTCCACTTCTTCCAGCCGGATGTCGGCGAACCAGGCCTTCCCCATGCTTTCACCGCTGTAGCCGCCCAGACGGACGAACAGGGTCACATCCTCCTGATCCGGACCGGTTTCCCCGTACCATTCGATATGCTGCCACTCGCCGTCCGTGTCGTAAACCTTTTCGCTGAACAGATACATCCCCTCGATACTGAGGTTCGCGCCGTGGCCTTCCTGCACGTCCTCGGCCCGGATATCGCCTGAGAACCGGTATACGGTTTCCGGAAGCACTTCCACGACCTGTGCGAACCGCGCGTCGTTGAGGGCGATATTCTGAATGGAAACGACGTTCGATCCGTTCCTTTTTTCCGAGGGATCCACTTTGAAGACGGAATAACCGGGATCCTCGATATACGCTTCCGTATACCAGCCTTCCGGAATCCCGTCCTCGTCGATGACGGAAAAATCCCCGTTATAGATCAGGTTGCCGTCTTCCGTTTCCGCCGTTACGGCAGGAAGAGGAAGCAGCATACCGAAAATAAGCGCTGTCACAAGAAGAAACCGAAGCCAACGAACCGTTCCGCGCATGGTATATTGTCCACCTTTCCCTAAGCATAAAACATTCCGCCGGGCTGAAAAGCATCCTGAATGTGATTGATCCCGGCGGGCGTGATCTCCACGATATCAAACCGGACCGGTTTGTTCAGCCAGTGCCGGCTCATCAGAAAATATACGGCAGCCTGTGCGATTCTTTTCTGCTTGGCCGCGTTCACGGACACAAGCCCTGAGCCCGGCGCGCCGCTTTTCCGTGTTTTCACTTCCACAAACACCACGGTGCCGCCGTCGGTCATCACCAGATCGATTTCGCCGCAGCGCGCCCGGAACCTGCGCGCCAGGCACCGCATTCCCCTGGCGCCGCAAAGGTAGTTTTCCGCGGCCTGCTCCCCGAGCACGCCGGTCTGATACGTATCTTTCATATGAAATTTCCGATAAAGGTCCTGCGGTGAATCGGACAGGGACCGTATTTCCGAAGGGCATCGATATGTTCCTTCGTTCCGTATCCCTTGTTTCGGGCAAAGCCGTATTCCGGATAAAGCGCGTCGTAACGGATCATCTCAGCGTCCCGGCAAACCTTCGCGAGAATGCTGGCAGCGGCGATGCTGTACGAATTCGCGTCTCCCTTGATGATCGGGACTTCCGTTCCCGCCAGGCCCAGGTCCGACACGGCGTCGATCAGATAAAAGTCTGCCCGGACCTGTTCCGCGGCCTGAACCATGGCTTTCCGGGTAGCCTGCAGGATGTTGATCCGGTCGATCTCTTCCGGCTCAATCCGGCCGAAAGCGAAAGCCTTCGCGATCTGCATGATTTCGCTGTATACACTTTCGCGGCGCTTCTCACTCAGCTTTTTGCTGTCGTCCACCCATGTCAGAAGCGGCTCCGCGGGCATGATTACGCAGGCGGTAACCACGGGACCTGCCAGCGGCCCTCTGCCGACCTCATCCATCCCAGCGACGATCCCCCGCTCCCTGTAGGGCTGATCGAAGCGCATCAGCGCTTCCGCGTGAAGCTTCCTGTCCGTCATGTTTCCGTCCCCTCTCCGGCAGCCGGCGCTTCCAGGCTGATTCTTCCGAGCCTGCCGGCTCTGAACTCATCCAGAACGATCCGGCTGCATCGGTCGTAATCGCAGGTGTTGCCCTTCATGATCCAGCCCCGGCCCCGGCAGACCGCGTCCATCAGATCAATCCCGTCCAGGGTTTCCGGACTGTCCACATGAAACCGTTCCGCCACGCGGTCCGGCACCAGCGCCTTCAGATCCTGCAGCAGATGAAATGCCAGGTCGTTCAGATCGACCACCTCGTCGCTGATGGTACCGATATAGGCGAGCCTGCGGGCGGCGTCCTGGTCGTCCAGTTTGGGCCATAGCATGCCGGGCGTGTCCAGCAGCTCAAGATAGGGGGTGATCCTGACCCACTGATTGCTTTTCGTTACCCCGGGCCGGTCCCCGGTCTGCGCGATTTTTGAACCATGCAGCTGGTTGATCAGCGTGCTTTTCCCTACGTTCGGCACCCCGACGATCATGGCCCGGACTGTTTTATGCACCCCGCGCGATTCATATTTCTGAATCAGATCCCGGGTGGCGTTCCGCATCGCGTCCAGCACTGTCTTCCCGTTGCTTTTCAGAGAATTCAGGGCAATCGCCCCGGGCAGTTCCCGCAGCCATTTCTCCGTCGTGTCGGGATCAGCCAGATCGGCCTTGTTCAGAAGCAGCATGCTCTTTTTCGCGGAGATCATTTTTCTCAGTTCCGGATTTCTGGAGGCTTCCGGGATTCGCGCGTCACATAATTCCAGAACAAGATCCGCCCGCTTCAGCTGTTCCTGAAGCAGGCGCCTGGCTTTGGCCATGTGCCCGGGATACCAGTGAATCGGAACGTTTCCTTCGCTCATTCCTTGTTTTCTCCCGCAAGACGTTCATAGGTTATCGTGTATTTTTCGCCGCCGACCCGGGTAATCCACTGTGCGATCGTGTTTTCGAAAGCCTTCCGCGTATCCTCCCAGGCTTTTTCGGAATGCTCGTTCTGATCCAGATAATACGCCCGGCTCTTTTCACGCTGTTCTGAAAGCAAAAGGTTGACATCCTTGTCGATGGCATGGGAAAGAAAATCGTTTTTCTGCACCTTCAGCATTTCGATGCTGTCGTTCAGCACCTCCAGCTCCGGGAGCAGAAAGGTGATATTCTTTCCGCTGATTTTCATCTGAACACGGCTCAGGTCGATTCCGATACTCGCGTGATAGCGGTAATGCACCGTCGTCGTTCCGACGGTGCCCAGCAGAATCACGCTGGTTTTGGAATCGATCACACCCTCTTCGTCCACGATCGTGGTTTCCAGGCGGCTGCTGGACTGCAGCTCACGCATCAGTACCGCGCTCTGGCTTTCGATGTTTCCCGTCAAATCCGGAAAAACGCTTTCAGCCAGCCGGAAACAATACGGCAGAAGAACGATGACCAGAAGAAGCAGGAGGAGCCTGGAAACGAACGATAAAAACCAGTGTCCCGCTTTTTTCATAGGCTTCCTCCGCCGGCGGGAGTGAACCATGCCAGAATACGCATGACCACTTCCGTGATAAACAGGTACAGCAGCGTCCCCGCACCGATCAGCGCAAGCACGTCGCGCGCGATATGAAGCTTTCTGTGAGGCGGACGTTCGCCGGGCCTGTTCTTGGGCCGGAAATGCATTCTCATATCCTTCTCCCCGCTTTCAGCCGGTGTTGATCGCGATGCAGGATTACCGTGCGGCGGAGCTCTCCCCGACGATTTCCTTCAGCGATTTCATTTCGATTCCTTCCATGCCACCGATCACCGAATCCAGGCGGGTAAGAATGTCCCGCACGCCTCCGGGAACGTCGCTTTCGGCGTTCAGCGGCAGCACGGGATCGTGCACGCTCAGCCGGAGAAGGAACCAGCCCGCGTCCGGCTGGCCGCCGATATCGAAGCTGATCCGGATTCCCTCCCGGTTATCCGGCGCCACGTGCCAGTCGCTGTGATGTTCGGCGTACTGCAGCACCTTGCCGATCGCTTCGTTCCCTTTCGCCCTGAAGTCGGGATCAAGGATGTTCAGGCGAAGCTCGGTGCTTTCCGCAGGTTCTTTCAGATCCGCGATGATGGATCCGAGCGTCTTTCCGGCTTTTTTCATCTCCATGGCCCGGACGATCAGAACCGTCACGAGATACATCCCGTCGTCCAGAAAGTGATTTTCCCGCAGCGCGGCATGGCCGCTTGTTTCAATCGCCAGCGGGCAGCTGATCCCCTGCTGATTCAGGAGGACCGCCTCGTCGATCACGTTCCTGTATCCTCTTTTATAGCGGTAATGGGTGCCTCCGTGATTCTCGATAAAGGTTTTCAGCCCGGAGGACGTGACGGAATCGGTCACGATGGTCTGGCCGGACTCCTGATCCAGAAGGATCGCGCTGATCAGGGCGATCAGACGGTTGCGGTTGATTTCCTTGCCGTCGGCGTCCACAATCGCGGCCCGGTCGCAGTCCGCGTCAAAAATCACACCGAGATCCGCTCCGGAACGGATTACGGCATTCCGGAGGGATTTCATGGCGTCCGCGTTTTCCGGATTCGGAATATGATTCGGGAAATATCCGTCCGGATTCAGGAACTGGCTTCCCTCCGTGCAGGCGCCCAGGCTTTGCAGCAAATCGGCGTAAAAACCGCCCGCGCCGTTGCCCGCGTCCACGACCGCGTGCAGCCCCTCCAGCGGTTTGTCGGAGTCGTCCTTCAGTCCGGTCCGGATTCTTTCCGCCAGCTGGGATTTGTAGACGGCAAGATAGTCCTCCCGGGTCAGGGAACCCTCCTGCCCGGTAAACTCTTCCGGCTTCAGCGACTGGGCTTCCCGGAGAAGATGCTCGATGTCCTTTCCTTCAAGGCCGCCTTTTTCCGAGAAGAATTTCAGCCCGTTTTTGTTCCAGGGGTGATGGCTCGCCGTAATCATCACGGACCCGTCCGGATGAAACTGCGGCGACAGAATGCTCATATACATCGCCGGCGTCGTGCACATTCCGAAATCGAGCACCGATGCGCCGCATTTCCGGATTCCCTCTGCCGCGGCGTGAAGCAGCGCTTCACCCGTGATCCGGCTGTCCCGCCCCAGCGCGACGGTGATCTGCTGAACGGGAACCCCCTTTTTTTCGGAAAGCCAGAGGGCGAAAGCCATCCCGAGGCGCATCGCGATGTCATCGGTCAGAACGGTACCCTCTCCGGTCGCGGTTCCTCTTACGTCCGATCCGCTTTTCAGCTGCAGCCAATCCATGTTAACCCATCCTTTCCTGATCTTCCTGATCAACTTCGTCCTTAATGCCGCGAAAATGCCGGTATACAGGCGCCAGCGCGGCAAAGTCTCCGCGGACTTCCGGCAGAAGCTCCTCCGTGAAGGCCAGCGGATAAGGAGGATCCTGCTTTCCGATATAGAGCTCCTTCGCGCAGTACCAGCGCCGCAAATGCAGGGGAACGGAAGCGGGAACGGTCATGCGTTTATGCACCGTGCCGCCGGGGAACAGATTCCGGCTTTCGGGGCTCACGTCGTGCAGGATGCCGTCGAAGCATGCCGGATTGGCCTCCAGCCTCCGCCTGAACAGATCCATGGCATCCCGGTTCTCTCCCCAGAAACCCATCCCCCATGCCAGGCGCGAAGGACCGAACTCAAAAAAGTAGAAGAGCGATTTGTCCCTCGGCTCCGCGGCCCGGCGGAAGAGGAACCACAGATGATCGCGGTACGGGCTTTTATCCTTTGTAAACCGCGTATCCCGGTGAATATGCGAGAGGCACTTGTGCGGGCGGATCTCCATCATCGGATCGATCTGCTGCATCTCCGGGGCCAATGCCTCAATCATTTCGTAAAACGGCTTCTGTACGACCTCCAGATAGCGCTGCCGCTCCTGATGAAAATACTCGGTGCTGTTGTGGAACTTCAGGTCCAGAAAGAACCGGACCGTCTCATCCGTAAAACCCGTGAACATACATCACCTCCTGAATCCTTCCTATTATATGCAATTCCGCACAGGATGTCAAAACGCACGAAAACAGGGGACAAAAAAAGACTGCAGCCTTATGCTGCAATCTTTGTGCGACGCTTACACGCGCTTGACTTCCTTGATCTTCGCTGCTTTGCCCTGCCGTTCCCGCAGGTAGTACAGCTTGGCCCGGCGGACCTTGCCGCGGCGAACCAGATCAACGTGGTCGACACGGGGAGAATGGATCGGGAAAATCCTTTCCACGCCGATGCCGTAGGAGACGCGGCGAACCGTAAAGGTTTCCCGCACTCCGCCGTTGCGCTTCGCGATGACTGTTCCTTCAAAGGCCTGCAGACGTTCCCGGTTTCCTTCAACGACCTTCACCCACACGCGGACGGTGTCGCCGACGTTGAACTGGGGTCGGTCATCCCTGATCTGCTTCGCTTCGATCGAACGGATAATTTCATTCATGAGGTTTGCCTCCTTCCCTCTCAGACGTTCATGTCCCGGTGACAGAACCGAACGGAACTGCCTTCTGATCCGGACAGCGGACCGCCCGCATAACGTTTAAATAATATCACTTCTTCCGGGGAAAAGCAAGCATTTTTTTTGCGTTTTTGGGGATTTCGGGAGCGTTCCGCCCGGTTCAGTCGCCCGGGCCGTTCAGCCGCCGGAGAAGAAAGGAGTCGCCTCTTTACAGATCGATAAATTTCTCGAATTCCGGCAGAATCCCGATCCCGTCCGGATAATGGGCGGCGAACTGCGGAATGGCGTGGGACGGGAAGCTGTTTCCCTCAATGAACGTCGGCCCCTGTTCCGTAATCGCCACATCCCAGGCGACAAAACGCATCTGGGGAATGACCTGCGCCGCCTCCAGGCACATCTCCTTCGCTTCCTGCCAGAAGGGAATTTTAAACCCGATCAGATTGGTGTTAGTGATCGGATGCTTCAGGAAGGTATTCCCCTGCTTGTCGGCGCCCACCGTCAGCAGCTTTCCGCTTTCCAGGTCGATCCGGGCGGCCATTCCGCCGCAGTCGACGTTGTCCATGATCTTTCCGTTCCCGATCCGGAGGAAGGCGTAGACGATTCCCTGCTGCTTATCGCCAAGCAGCGTGGCGATCCGGCAGGTGTTCACGGAAGTGGGACACAGGGAGGCCATCTGCGGATGCTGCACGACGATCTCCTCCAGAATTCCGATCTGGTCCCCGATCAGCTTTTTCAGGAAGGCTGGAGCGCCTTCCTTCCAGTCTTCCGGCGTATATTTTTTAATCCCCTGCCCGCTGGAGCCTTCCAGCGGTTTGCCGATCAGCTGGGTCTGGTTCCGGCACAGCGCGAACAGCTCCTCCGGATCCGTGTTTGCATCGATCCGCAGCCATTTCCGCGGAATCCACTGTTTGAAGGTTTCGTTGAACAGCGCTTTGTCGTCAAAATAGTGCCAGTAGGCCTTGTCGTTCATCCTGCGGACGATGTCGTTCGAAATACCGCGGGTGATGACGGTCTTCCGCTGGGCGTCGTTCAGCCGGTACATCTGGGCGATCTTGTAGTCGATATATCCGGCGTTGTAGGTAACCGCGCACTTCAGCATGTCATGCATCAGCCAGAGGCGGCTCTTTCCGCTTTTCTGATGAAGAAGGCCGGTGGTTTTCCACATGGCTTTCCAGTCCATTTTCAGGAGACGGTTCCAGAAGTAGCTTAACCGTGACATGTTTCACAGCCCTCCTCAGACGTTGAACCGGAACAGCGTTACGTCCCCGTCCTTCATGACATAGTCTTTTCCCTCGCTCCGGACCAGCCCCTTTTCCTTGCAGGCCGCCAGGCTGCCGTTTTCGGCAAGCACTTCGAAGGGAACGATCTCGGCGCGGATAAATCCTCTTTCAAAATCCGTATGTATCTTTCCGGCTGCCTGCGGAGCCTTGGTTCCCTTCACGATGGTCCAGGCCCTGCACTCGTCCTCGCCGGCTGTCAGGAAGGAGATCAGCCCCAGCAGCTTATAGCAGGCGGTAATCAGCCGGTCCAGGCCGCTCTGCCCGATGGAGAGCTCCTCCAGGAATTCCGCCTTTTCCTCGGGAGCCATCTGGGCGATTTCTTCCTCGATGGCGGCGGAGATGACGATCATTTCCGCTTTTTCCGCGTCGGCGATTTCCCGGACGGCTTCCGCGTACGGGATTTCGGCTTCGGGCTTGCCCAGATCGTCCTCCGCGATATTGGCGGCATAGATCACCGGCTTCGTGGTCAGCAGGAACCATTTGTCCAGAATAGCCTGTTCCTCGTCGTTCACTTCACAGGTCCGCGCGGGTTTCCCGGATTCCAGATGCTGATAAATCCGGTCGGCCAGCTCGGCTTCCATCCCGCTTTTCTTATCCCCGCCGTGGAAATTCCGGATGGCTTTTTCCTTTCTTTTGGTCACGGTCTCCATATCCGCGAAAATCAGCTCCAGGTTGATCGTCTCGATATCGCGGGCGGGATTGACGTTTCCGTCCACATGGATGATATTTTCGTTGTCGAAGCACCGGACCACATGAACGATGGCGTCCACCTCCCGGATATGGCTCAGGAACTTGTTTCCCAGGCCTTCTCCGCGGCTCGCGCCTTTCACAAGCCCGGCGATATCCACGAACTCGACCGTCGTCGGCGTTACTTTTTTGGGATGATACATGGCTGCAAGAACGTTCAGCCTCTCATCCGGAACCATCACGACGCCGGTATTCGGCTCGATGGTGCAAAAAGGATAGTTTTCAGCCTGCGCACCCGCTTTGGTAATCGCGTTGAACAATGTGCTTTTTCCTACGTTCGGTAACCCTACAACGCCGAGCTTCATTCTTTCTCTGACACTCCTTCCGATTCTCCGGAAAACCCAGAATCCTAAAATCATATTATATTGGATGTCATTCTGCCCGTCAAGCTTTCCAAATGGGAGCAAATATGGTATGATACATTGATTTCAGTGAAGGGAGCATGCTGTATGTCGATTCTGACCGGTATTGTTTTAGGCTTTGTTCAGGGTATCGGAGAATTTTTGCCGATTTCCTCCAGCGGGCATTTACTGCTGACCCGGCTGATTCTCGGAATTCAGGAGGATACGCCCGCCCTGAAAATGCTCGATATTCTTCTGCACGTCGGTACGCTTCTTCCGGTGCTGATCGTTTTCTGGAAGGACTGGATCCATATGATCTGCCATCCCGTGAAGGATCCGACCCTGAGGCTGCTCTTCATCGCTTCCCTTCCGACGCTGGCAGTTTATCTGGCTGCGAAAAAGCTTTTCCCCGCTGTGAACGGTTTCGCCGTGTTTGACAGCGGCTGGTTCCTCGGGGTTTCCTTTATCATAACGGCGCTGTTTCTGCTGCTGTGCGACCGGCTTGCGGCATCCGGAAAAAGGAACCGGAAGGTCGGCGTGGTGCAGGCGATTGTCATGGGGCTGTTTCAGGGAATCGGCATGATCCCGGGCATTTCCCGCAGCGGTTCCACCATTTTCGGCGGCGTCGCCACAGGGCTTGACAAGAAAGAGGCCGCCCGCTTCTGCTTTATGATGAGCGCGCCGGCCATCCTGGGATCCCTTCTTCTGGAAGGGAAAGACGCCGTCGAAGCAGGCTATATCAATCAGATTGAGCTGTTCCCCACCCTGGTGGGCATCCTTGTGGCGGCCGTGTGCGGCTTCCTGGCCATCCGGTTTATGCTGAACGTGATCACGAAGCTGCCCCTGGCCTGGTTCTCCCTGTATCTTGCGATTCTCGGCGTCGTTTATCTGTTCCTGCAGCTGGCCGGCGTTTCCGTGCTGCCTGCCTTTGCGGTTCCGGCCGGCCTGTAAACATCCGGCGGAGCCATAAACCGGAACGAATCCTGCCCGGGATCCTTCCGGATTTTTTTCAGTATCTGTCGGCATCCTGTTCGGAAGGGAGGCGGTGTCCTTTGAAAAGAATCATGGCGTTCATGCTGTCCGTGATTCTTGCGGCGCTGTGCCTTTCTTCCCCCGCCTTCGCTGAATCCGCCACCCCTGAAAAGATCCCGGAACCCACCCTTTCTCCGGACGCGGAGAAATATGACGAAAACCATCCGGAAAACCTTTCGCCGGATCAGCTTTACGCCCTTTCCGCCATTCTGGTGACGGAGGACAAGGGAGAAGTCATCTTTGAAAAAGATCCGGATGAGATCCGCTATCCGGCCTCCACGACGAAAATTCTGACCGTTCTGCTGGGAATTCAGCTTGTGGACGATCTGGAGCAGATCGTGACGGTTTCAGAATCCGCCATGAATATTCCGTCAGACTCCTCCACGATGAATCTGCATGTCGGCGAGGAAATCCGTTTTATTGACGTGCTGTACGGCACGATGATGCTTTCAGGAAACGACGGGGCGAACGTGATCGCGGAAACTGTTTCCGGATCCATTCCGAACTTCGTGAATCTGATGAACGAGACAGCCGCTGTCCTGGGATGCGATCATACGCACTTCATGAACGCTCACGGCTATCATGACGACAATCATTATACGACCGCCCGGGATATGGCCGTGATTGCCCGGGAGGCCATGCACAACGATCTGTTCCGCTCCATCGCCGGGTCGGTTACCTATTCCATTCCCAAAACGAATATGTCCCGCGCCAGAACGATCACGACCAAATCCGAATATATGCTGACCGGATCGGATGAGAAGCCGAATCCGTATTATTATCCGGAAGCTACCGGCATCAAGACCGGTTCCCATTCCCATTCCGGATACTGTTTCGCCGGCGCGGCCTCCCGGAACGGCGTGGAACTGATCTCCGTCGTTTTCTTCACCGGCAGGCGGGCCAGATGGGCGGATACCATCAAGCTGATGAACTACGGCTTCAGCCAGTATATGCGCGTGACCCCGATCGAGCTCTACAATATGAATCCGATCGTCCGGGAAACGAGTAATTATTCCACATCCGATACCAACCGCGGAAAGCTTCAGCTGGTCTGCAGGCGTATGGATTCCGGCTCCGGCGAGGATCCTTCGATCATTGCCACCAAGGCGGAGATCGACAGGATGGCGGACAATCTGACCGATTACGTGCTGATTCAGTATACCCGGGATTTTATCGCTCCGATCGAAGCGGGCGAAGAGATGGGAACCATGACCTGGTTCCCGGAGCACGGGGATCCCGTCGTTTACCAGCTGACCGCGTCCCGGACCGTGAACATGCGTGAAAACGCGCCGAAAACGCTGGAACAGATCATCGAGGAAACCTACGCGGATCCGAATCCCTTCCCTCCCTTCAATGTGGAATTCGTGCTTGTGATTTCAAGCCCGCTTATCGCGCTGCTGCTGGTGATCCTGGCTGTCCGCTTTCTGCTCAGGCGGATCAGAGGCCGGCGGATCAAAAGCCCGAAGCCTGTCAGCCGTCATCTTCAGTAGCCCGGAAAATTGTCTTTACAGTCATGTTTCGGTTTGATAAAATAGAACAGGTTACAGGTGCAGATAAAAATATCATCTGGAGGGACTATCGATGAACAAAAACAGCATTGAAAACGGTTCTTGTATTCTTGGAATTGAGTTTGGTTCCACCCGCATCAAAAGCGTTCTGATCGACGGGCAGCATCAGGTGGTAGCCTCCGGAAGCCATGAATGGGAGAATGAGTTTTCAAACGGAATCTGGACATACAGCGAGGAAGCGATCCTGAAAGGCCTGCAGGCGAGCTACGCGGATCTGAAAAACAACGTGCAGAAGGAATATGGGGTTCCGCTGAAAAAAATCGCGGCTCTCGGGATCAGCGCGATGATGCACGGCTATCTTCCTTTCGACCGGGAAATGAAGCTGCTGGTTCCTTTCCGCACCTGGAGAAATACGATCACCGGGGAAGCGGCTGAAAAGCTGACGGAGGTGTTTTCCTTCAACATGCCGCAGCGCTGGAGCCTCAGCCATTTGTACCAGGCGATCCTGAACGGCGAGGAGCACGTTCCGGATATCGCGTTTCTGACGACGCTGGCCGGCTGGGTGCATTATCTCCTGACCGGGCAGAAGGTGATCGGTGTCGGCGACGCCAGCGGCATCATGCCCATCGACAGGGATACGTGCGACTATGACGCGCGGATGGTCGAGGCGTTTGACGAACTGGTGGCGGAATATCATTTCCCCTGGAAGCTGCGGGACATTCTTCCCAAAGTGCTTTCCGCCGGAATGGAAGCCGGCGTGCTGACGGAGGCCGGCGCAAAGCTGCTGGACCCCGACGGGGATCTGGCCTGCGGATGTCCTGTCTGCCCGCCGGAAGGCGACGCCGGGACCGGGATGGCCGCGACGAACAGCGTGCGTGAAAAGACCGGTAACGTCAGCGCGGGCACGTCCATTTTCAGTATGATCGTGCTGGAAAAGCCGCTCAGCAAAGTATATCCGGAAATCGACATCGTGACCACGCCTACCGGCAGTCCGGTCGGTATGGTTCACTGCAACAGCTGTACCTCGGATATCAACGCGTGGGTCAGCCTGTTCTGCGAATTTGCGGAGACGATGGGATTATCCGTTCATCCGGGAGAAGTGTTCCCGAAGCTGTTCCGGAAAGCCATGGAAGGAAAACCGGACTGTGACGGGATCGTCAGTTTCAACTATTTCGCGGGCGAACCGGTGACGGGGCTTGCCTCCGGCCGGCCCATGCTTCTGCGGAAGCCGGATACCGTTTTCAGCCTGGCGAACTTTATGCGCGCCCAGATTTACGCGAGTATGGAAACGCTGAAATACGGCATGGAAATCATGAACCGCGAACATGTCGCTATTGACAAGGTGTTCGGGCACGGCGGGCTGTTCAAGACGGAAGGCGTCGGGCAGAATCTGCTGGCCGCCGCCATACACGCGCCGGTAACTGTCATGGAAACCGCCGGCGAAGGCGGAGCCTGGGGCATCGCTCTCCTTGCCGCCTATATGGTGAACCGTGAGCCCGATGAAACGCTGGAAGACTATCTGGACCGCCGTGTGTTCGCTGAGATGAAACAGATCACCGTTCAGCCGGATCCGCGGGACGAGCTCGGGTTCGATCAGTACATGGAGCGTTTTGCCGCCTGCCTCTCCGCTGAAAAAGCCGCCGCCGACAACCTTGTGTAACCCGGAAACGGGTCAGGGACCGAGGAGGAGGTTCATGAAGGCAGTCACTTTTGATCTGGATGATACGTTGCTCCATGACGATCTTTCCATTTCCCCCTATACCGTTCAGGTCCTGAGAAAGCTGCATGACAGCGGGATCCGAATCGTTCCGGCCAGTGGCCGGGCGCAGCAGAGCATGCTTCCGCTGATCAAACGTTTTGACTGCGCGGATCTCTATATCGCTTCCAACGGTGCGGAGGTCTGGGAAGGCGGAACGAACAGGCTGCTGCATCACGTCTATTTTGACGAGGACCTGGCGCGGGAAATCGTGGCTTTCGGCAAAAAGCATCACTGCTATATGCATACCTATGAGGAGGACTGTTTCCTGTTTTCGGAATACTCTCCCTGGGCGGAAAAATACTCCGCTTCCGCGATGCTGAAGGGGAAATATGTCGGTGACCTGGATCAATGCTTTGGGGAACCGAGGAACAAAATCCTGATGATTGACGAGGAAGCAAAAATAGCGGCCATGCTGGAGGAGGCGCAGGCCCTGTTCGGCGGGAGGGCTTCCGTGACCAGTTCCAAAGCGCATTATCTGGAATTCAATCCCCTGGGGGCGACGAAAGGCGCGGCCCTGGAGCGGGTCAGCCGTCTGTTGGGGATGGAGAGCCGGGACTTTATCGCTTTCGGGGACAGCCTGAACGATCTTTCGATGCTGCAGGCCTCCGGGCTCTCCGTGGCGGTGATGAACGGAAGGCCGGAAGTCCGCAGCCGGTGCGACGAGGTTTGCCTTTCCAATAACGAGGACGGCGTGGCCCGTTTTCTGAGCCGGTACTTTTTTCCGCGGGAGATGATGGATTGATTTCAGCGTTGGATTTTCAGAAGGCATTGGATCTGGAATGCCTGGTGCCCTCCGGAAAACCGGAATGGGACATCCGCACGCCGGACCTGAACCGGCCGGGTATGCAGTTCTGCGGCTTTTATGAGTATTTCGCCTTTGAAAGGCCCCAGGTAATCGGAAAGGTCGAGATGACATACCTGGAAAAGCAGCCTCCGGAAAAGCGCCGTCAGATTCTGGAGAACTATTTTGAGTACCGCCTTCCGTGCGTCATTATCTGCCGTGGGATGTCCGCCCCTCCGGAACTGCTGGAAATCGCGGGCAGGCAGCAGATCGGAATATTCCGGACGAACCTGGTTACCAGCAAGCTGATGGCGTCCGCGATTAATTATCTGAATCGCTGCCTCGCGCCGCACGTTACCCGGCACGGCGTACTGCTGGACGTGTACGGCGTCGGCGTTCTGCTTTCCGGGCGGAGCGGCGTCGGAAAAAGCGAAGCGGCCCTGGAACTGATCAAGCGGGGTCATCAGTTGGTGGCGGACGACGTGGTGGATATCTGCAGGATCGCGGATCAGCGCCTGATCGGAACCAGTCCGAAATCCATCCGTCACTATATGGAGATTCGGGGAATCGGACTGATTGATATCAAAGCGATGTACGGCATCGGAGCGGTGGCGGTCAGCAAGTCGATTGACCTGATTATCGAGCTGGAAACATGGGACGAAAACAAATCCTATGACCGGATCGGCATTGAGGATGAAACCATCGAGATTCTCGGGGTCAGGATCCCCTGCCAGATGATGCCGGTGAAGCCCGGCAGAAACCTGGCCATCATTGTGGAAGTCGCCGCGCGGAATCTCAGTCTGAGGAAAATGGGGTATAATTCAGCGCAGGAACTGATGAACAGCCTGCAGGAGTCATAAGATACAGAAGGAGGCATTCAAATGGTCAGAATCGGTATTGACGTAGGCGGAACCGGCATCAAGGTTGGCGCGCTGGACAAAGGCATGGAAATAGTGGCCTCTTCCTCCATTCCCACGGCCAAAGACCTTCCCTTTGCCGTTCAGGTGGAGCAGATTGTGGACTGCGTTCTGAAAACCGTATCCGGTGCAGGCCTGTCCCCGGACGATATTGAGTCCATCGGCGTCGGAATCCCGGGAATTGCTTCCGCGGCGACTGGTGAAATCATCAAATGCACAAACATGGGCTGGAATCACGTGCCGTTCCGGGAAGAGTTCAGACTTCGCCTGGATAAGCCCGTTCTGATCGAAAACGACGCAAACGTGGCGGCGCTGGCCGAGAGCGTTGCCGGCATCAGCCGGAATACTTCCTCCAGCGTGTTTATTACCCTGGGCACGGGCATCGGCAGCGGCATTATTCTGAACGGGAAAATCTGGAGTGGATTCCACGGAATCGGCGGCGAACTGGGGCACGTGATCATGAAGCTGGACGGAGAGCCCTGCACCTGCGGAAACCATGGATGTCTGGAACGGTACTGTTCCGCCACCGCGCTGATCCGGATGGGCCGGGAAGAAACTTCGAAGCGTCCGGACTCCATGATGCTGACCATGGCGGATTCGGATCCGATGAATATTACGGCCAAGATCGTGATCGACGCTGCCCGCGCCGGAGATCCCGCGGCGTCGGACGTGTTCCGCCGTTACTGTGAGTATCTCGCGCAGGCAATCGGAAGCGTGATCAACTTCCTGGATCCGGAAATCATCGTTCTGGGCGGAGGCGTCAGCAAGGCCGGCTCTTTCCTGCTGGATCCGATCCGCGCGCTGTATTCGCAGTACGTTATCTTCAGGGATCAGCCCATGGCGGAGGTGGATCTGGCTGTACTGGGCGCGGATGCCGGCATTATCGGAGCTGCCATGCTCTCGTAAGGTTGGTTGTTTATGGAAAACGCGGCGTCCGGGAAAACCCGGACGCCGCGTTGTTTTGAGAATTCGTTCAGCTGTTACTGCTTGGCTCCGCATTCGGGGCAGAATTTGGTGCCGGCAGGGATTTCCTTTCCGCAGGAGGTGCAGAAAGCGCTGGATGCCTGCTTGGCTCCGCATTCGGGGCAGAATTTGCTTCCGGCGGGAATGGAAGCGCCGCAGGCGGTGCACACCGCGCCGCCGGCAGGCTGCGCGGGAGCGGGTGCGGCAGCGGGAGCCTGAGGCGCAAAGCTCTGGGCAAACATCTGGCCCATCGCCGCGCCGGCGCCCATTCCGACGCCCATTCCGGCCATCCCGCTGTTGGGATTGTTGGCGGCGTCCCGCATGGCTTCTGCGGCCTGGTACTTGGCATACTGATCGAGATTGCCGAGCACGCCCATGGAGGTCCGCTTATCCATGCTCTTCTCGACTTCTTCGGGAAGAGAAATATTCTCGATGACGAAGCTGCACAGGGTCAGGCCGAGCGCGGCGAGCTTCGGATTGATCGCCTGCAGGGCATAATTTCCGAGTTCGTCGTAGTTGGCTGCCAGATCCAGCGCGGGAATCTTGCTTTCCGCGATCGCGTCGCTCAGGCCGCTGACGAGGGTGCGCTTGATCTGCCCTTCCACTCCGTCCACGGTAAACAGAGCGGCGGTTCCGAATACTTCCTTCAGGAACGTTTCCGGATCGGAAACCTTGAAGCTGTAGATACCGAAGGCCCGCAGCCGGATCATGCCGAACTCGGAATCCCGCATCATGACGGGATTGCTGGTCCCCCACTTCATGTCCAGGAACTGCTTGGTGTTCACGAAATAGACGTCCGCCTTGAAAGGACTGTTGAAGCCGTATTTCCAGCTCTTCAGAGCGGTCAGAATCGGCATGTTGCTGGTCTGCAGTTCATAGCGGCCGGGCTGGAAAATGTCAGCAAGCTGACCTTCGTTTACGAAAATAGCAACCTGACTTTCCCGCACGGTCAGCTGCGCGCCCATCATGATTTCCTTGCCGTTCATATCATACTTATGAACCATGGTTGTGTTGGATGGATCGGTCCATTCGATAACGTCGATCAGCTGCCCCTTAATCATGTTCAGAATACCCATTTGAACGCCTCCCTTGTCTGTCTTTTATTCTGGAATTATTCGTTCGTATCGCCGCAGAACGCCGTCAGCGCGGGCAATACGCGAATGTTCGTAATATGAAGATCCAGCCCCTGATACTGTTTCAGATGATCAATCCCGTCGCTGATATGCGTGGTGACTTCTTTTTCCATTTCGCCTTCGGAAACCCGGTGCTCCTCTCCGTGAAGCGGGCACACCAGCACGACGATGCGGCCGTTCGGATAAACAGCGGGGAATATGTGCATGCCGAGATAATTCCCGCCGAACGCGTAGCGCAGCGCCCCCTCCAGGCGGTTATCCCCGAAGGTCCAGCGACCTTCCAGCCGGTCGTCCAGCACGGCGCTCTGCTCGATCTCCAGAATCAGGCAGGGGCTGTCGGCGTCCATCTTGCTGCGCAGAAGACGCATGGAGCGGCGAAGCTCCGCCTCGTCTGAAACTTTCCCGGTAATCACTTTCCGGAGGAACTCATGCCGGCACTGCTGCAGCAGATCCGCCTCGGTGATCCGGTCATTGGAGAAATCCGCCCGTACTCTGTTCAGCAGGGTCTTCAGCTCGTTCAGATACCGAAAAATCTCCTGCTGCGTCGTCCCGGCTTCGAAAATGGAAACAGTCGGATAATGGACCTGAAGATAGGCCAGAATCCGTTCCTCTTCGTCCTGATCCGTCATGGCAATGGCAATCCCGTCCGCGTGATGCTTCGCGAGACTGTCCAGCATGCCGTCGTAACTGTACCGGATATGCGGCTGTTTAAAACCGTAGATTTCCCAGTTTGTAACCTGACTAAAGGCGTTCAGTACTTCTTCTCGGTCTGATACGAGCAAGAGTTTGTACATCCTTGACCTCCACCCATAAAAAATACCGGGACAATTATACCTGAACTTTGGCAAATATGCAATCAAATTCCCTGTTTTTTCTTGACACCAGGGCGATTTTTCCGCGGGGCTGATCCGGAGCCGGTCCGGAAGGGCTTCCGGCCGCTTGAAAGCGGTCAGGAATCTGGTATATAATATTTTGCAGGGAGCGTGATGGAATGAAGATAACGATGCTGACCATCGGATCCACCGGTGATGTCGTTCCGTATATTCTGCTCGGCAAAGAGCTTCAGTCCCGCGGGCATGCAATTACGATTTCCGGCTTTTCCCGGTTCCGTGAGCTGGTTGAAAATGCCGGTCTGCATTTTTACGCGCTCAGCGGAAGTGCCGACCGTCTGATGAGCTGTATCATGCAGCCCGGATCCAGCGGCTGGCTGTATCTTCCGCATGTGGAGAAAGGGCTGAAGGCCGTAGCGCCGCAGTTGCTGCATGACATGTCCGAAAGCTGCAGCGACGCCGACGCCATGGTCTGCGGCTTTTTCGGTTCCGTATACTACTCCATTGCCGAAAAGTACAATATTCCTTGCGTTCAGACGCATTATTTCCCCATGGATCCCACGCGGAAGCTGCCTATTCCCGTGGTGAAAAACCAGAAAATGGCCCCCTGGATGAATTCCGCGAGCTACCGGCTCGGATATCTCTTCATGAGTATTGTAGAAAAAAGATATCTCTCCTCCTGGCGCCGGGAAAACCATCTGCAGGAGCGGAAGCTGGTTACGGTCCCCGACTGCCGCGTCGGTGATCACCGGATCCCGGTGATCTATGCCATCAGCCCGCTTGTTCTTCCACGCCCCACGGAATGGGATTCCCGCATATACATGAGCGGTTACTGGTTCGATTCCGAAACGTCGGACTGGGTTCCGCCGGAATCGCTTCAGGATTTCCTGGAAAACGGAGAAACACCCGTCTACATCGGCTTCGGCTCCATGAACAGCGGAAATATGAACCGGCTTATGGCATTGACGCTCCGCGCTGTTCACGCGGCGGGCCTTCGCGCGGTGATCAATCTCGGATGGAGCGGAACGAAGCTGAAATCCACCCGGAATGTATATTTCGCCGACTATATCCCGCACAACTGGCTGTTTCCGCGCGTCCGCGCCGTGATTCATCACGGCGGCGCGGGAACGACGGCCGCCGGCCTTCGCTTCGGAAAGCCGGCGCTGGTGATCCCGTTTTCGGGAGATCAGTATTTCTGGGGTCATCGGGTGTATTCCCTCGGCTGCGGTCCGAAGCCGGTTCCCCGGGACAGCCTTTCGGTTCAGCGCCTGACGAAAAGCCTTCTCGATCTGACGGGAAAACCCCGATACAGTGAAAACGCGCGGGCTCTCGGTGAAAAGCTTCGCGCGGAGGACGGTACCCGGGTCGCGGCGGATCTGATTGAAAAGGAAATCGCCGCCTGGTAATTCAGACAATTCCGGATTCCTGTTTCTTCCTGAAAAAAGAGGCGCATCGCAGAATGAATCCCGGCACAGCGGAAACGATCACCACCAGAAGAACCATAATCAGCGCGTATGCGTAAATCTCGGCATACTCATTGAAATATCCGGCTGAAAAAATGACTTTTCCGAGCGAATTTCGGGCCTGCACGAGATACTCGGCGGACACAACCACTTTCATGCCCATCCCGGCAGCGTTTTCAAACGCCTGCTTCAGATATCCGGTAATCGACGGAAGATAGACGTGCAGAACAATGGTGGCGTTGATACTGCTGTTCATCCGGTATACGTCGATCAGTTCGGGATCGATTCTCCGGCATCCTTCGCAGACAGCTTCGCTAAACAGAGGGATGAGAATGATCACCGCCGAGATCGCTGGCACGTGCTCATAGCGCAGCAGCACCATTAGCACAACTGCCAGCACGATCATCGGAATCGACCGGAACAGGATCATGACGGGCTTCAGCATCTGCCGTACCCAGTCAGACAAGCCTTCCGCCAGGCCGATCAGGACCCCGATCCCGAAGGAAAGCAGCAGGGACTGCAGCAGATGGAACAGGGTCGTTCCGATTCTTTCATAGGTTTTCCCCTGCCCCAGCAGGCTGAAAAAAGCGCGGATGATCTCCTGCACACCCGGAAATACCAGCTGATCGTTCCGGAGCTGACCGGCTGCCTGAATCAGGCAGCCGGTCAGTACAATCCCGATGGAAAACGCGGTAATACTTCGGTATTTATTCGTACTCATAATAGAAATCGTCTTCGGGAACCGCGCCGCCGTACTGCTGAAGATCGATATTTGCCGTGGTTTCGATCTGTTTCCTGGCTTCCGCGGCACTCAGATACCGGATCGCGCAGTTGGGAATCGCCAGTGTCGCGACCTTCATATTCGGCAGCAGCTCCAGCTGCACGGCGGCTTCGGCCACAAGGTTCACATCCGTGCTGCATTTTTCCGCGGCTTCGGCCGCCAGGAGAAGGAAATCCTTCACCTGCTCCGGATACTGTTCAGCTGTTTCTTTTTTGACGAACAGGCCCGCCTGCGTGTAGCCGGAGAAACCGGTTGCCTTTTCATAAAGCTCGTTCACCGCGTAGGCGGTAATGTTCTCGTTCTTGATTCTGGCGGCCGTCAGCGCAGGCTCCGCCGTAATCACGATCGCTTCGGGATCGGAAAGCAGCAGGCTCTGCGTGTTGGCGGCGCCAGCCAGATAAACCGTTTCGGCGGGGGTGATTCCGTTTTCACGCAGGGCGAACAACGCCACCGAAGCGTTGATCGTGTTCTCGCCGAACAGGGTCAGCGTTCCGGAACTGATATCATTCAGACTGAAGTCTGTTTTCTGAGAAGCGATATAGAGGTTGCCCCATGTCACCACGGCAGCCAGGCGGTAGGTGGACTTGCCGGCCTTATACAGCTTCGCGCCGGCATTCACCGGAGCAATGATAAAGTCAGCCTTTTCCCCGGCGAATTCAGCGGCAATTGTGTCCGCCGCCACATAGGTGAAATTGTCCGGGTTCTCCGCGGCGATGGTCGCCAGCGCGAGGCCGGGAGCGCCGTTCGGGGATGCGACGGTGAAGCGGACCGCATCTTCCGCGGTGGCCGCGCAGAAAACAAACAGACAAAGCACCAGGGCTGTGAATATGATCAATCCTTTTTTCATGGGTTTTCATTCCTTTCTTTTTTCGCGGATAACGCGCTTTTTACTGTGATGCCGGGGATATTGCCAAGCTTTCCCGTCAGGGCGCCGACGCGTTCGTTGGTTCCTTCCACGATCAGGCCGATCACCGCGGTGTGATCCTCCTGATTCGGAACGCCGATGCGGCCCCGGATCATATCCCCGAACAGGGACAGAATCCGGTTCACTTCCTGGACCTTCTCCCTGTGTTCGATGATGATTCCGACAAAACCGATTCTCTTCTCAGCGGAAGTCATTGGTTTTCCCTCCCAAAGCAAACAAAAGCACGGCTGAAGAAAACACTCCTAAGCCGTGCTGAACAGAAGCATCATCAATCTCGCCTCCTTCACATCTCGCGTCAGGAATTCCCTTCGCTCAATCGGGAAACCGGACAGGTTTCGCTCCGACGCTCCCGCGGGATAGTCTTTGTTCCGCTGTCCGTGAATATCATACCATGAAAGATCGGTTATTTCAACTTTTCCAGCATGGCCTCATACGCTTTCTGAAGCTGAACGTCGTTTTCAAGATCGGCAAATTCGTACATTCCGTTATCGCCTTCCGGCAGCGGAACGACGATGTCCGGCTCGATTCCGACCTGATGAACCGCGTTTCCCTTCGGCGTGAAATACTGGGCGACCGTCATCTGAACGCCGGCTCCCTTTGTGCCTACATTCCAGACGCCCTGCACGATTCCTTTTCCGAAGCTCTTGACGCCGACGAGCGTCGCGCCGGCGCATTCCTTCAGTGCGGCGGAAAGGATTTCGGAAGAACTTGCGCTGTTCTCGTTGATCAGGATCACCAGCGGAATGTCTGTTTTTCCGTCCTTCGTACGGTATTCCGCATGGTTTTCTTCCCCGTTGCGGTATACCAGATAGCAGACTTCCCCTTCGTCCATGAAAAGGTCGCCCACATACTGCACCTGATTGACCCATCCGCCGGGATTGTCGCGCAGGTCGATCATAATACCTTCCGCTCCTTCCGCGAGGAGCTGGTTCAGCGCGTTCTCGAACTCGATTTCGGCTTCGCCGGCGAACTGATAGAAAGCGATATATCCCACTTTCGAATCCAGCATGCTGTATTCGATCTGGTTTACCGTGATCATCTCACGGGTAATCGTGAAGGTAACCTCTTCCCCTTTGCGCAGGAAAGTGACCTCCACGTCTGTATCCGGGAGTCCGCGCATAATATTCACCGCGTCCTGCAGATTGTCCGCGTTCACATACAGGTCGTCCCCGACACGGTAAAGAATGTCGCCGCGCTGTACGCCCGCTTTCTGGGCCGGGCTGTCGCTGAAGACCCGGCTGATCGTGCAGATCTGCGTCGTATAGTCCGCGGAGATCAGTACGCCGATCCCCACGTATTTTCCTTCGTCGTCCTCCCACATTTTCGCGAATTCTTCCGGCGTATAATAGAAGGAGTACGGATCGTCCAGCCCGGCCATCAGCCCCTTGGCGGCATACTGCAGCAGCTTCTCCCGGTCGGTTTCCTTATAAAAATACAGATCCGTCTCCAGGAGCAGTTCAGCAAGCTCGGAAAACTGCTTCAGCGTTTCGTACTCTTCCCTGGAGATCGTCACCGTGCCGGAGAGATCTCCCTCTTCGCTGGTATCAGACGCGGCGGCTGATCTCAAAAAAGGAGCAGTGCCTGCCAGCAGCAGGCTTCCGCAGATCAGGCAAAAGCCCGTCAGGATGCAGAGAACAGCGATCATTTTTTGTTTCATTCCGTTTACCGCCTTTCTGGTGTTATCCCTTTATGGTAGTCTCAAGCCTGATCCAGGTCTGTCAGCTCCATCAGGATCTGAAAAACCGCTGCGTCCTTGAAGCTGCGCAGATCAAGCCCGGTAATCTGTTCAATCCGGTCCAGCTTATAGGAAAGCGTGTTCCGATGCATAAAAAGCTGGCGGGCCGTGGTGGACAGGTTTAAGTCATTCTCAAAAAACGACTGAATGACGGCTTTGTTCTCGTCGTTCAGGATTTTTCGCTGCGTATCCGGAGAGAGCAGCCCGCTGCGGAATTTCATTCTTTCCTTTTCAGGCACAGCTGTCAGAAGGCGCTCCAGCGCCTGTTCCTGATAGATGTAAACAGGCCCCTGCAGCCGGAACGCTTTCCCGGTCCGGAGCGACAGAACAGCTTCCTTCATACTGTCAGCCAGAGAAACGCAGGAAGCCTTTGTCCCGCCGATCCCGGCAGTCAGCGAGATGCCGGTTTCTTCTTCCGCCATGGAGATGACGGCTTTGGAGAATTCTGCGGGCTCGTCCTGATCGATCCCGTCCATATCCTTGATAAAGGCCATGGAAACAGGGGACATTTCCACGCAGATCTCACCCGGATTCCCCTGCGCCAGGTCCGAAAGCCGGGGATAGATCGGTTCCCCGTCGGATACCGTCTGTTCGAACACGATCACGCAGCGGGGCTTGTTCTGCTGAATTCCGAACCGGCGGATCAGCATCTGTGTCTGCTCGTCTTCCCCGGCGGTGAGAAGATGCCGGAACGCGTCCTGAAGCGTATGAACCGGCCTGCTCTTCTGGCTCAGGGAATCGGAAACGGCCGTGATGATTCTTTCTCCCTCTGCCGTGTCCTCGCACATCAGATACTGCTGCCCGATCGGAACATACAGAAAACCGGCGTGATGAACCGGAAAACCGGTATGGGTCCGGAGTGCTTCCCGTGTTTCAGCGGTAAGATCGTCCGGATGAATCAGCGCGGTCTGAACCTTGTTGACGGACACGGGCCTGCCTCCTTCCTGAAATCCCGCCCATTATACCATAGAATAGGAATGAAAAAAAGCATTGAACGAAAAATGACTTGACGATATAATACGGGATGAAAGGAGTTGCGCTATGAACAGACGTTTTATTTCAGCACTGTGCATGCTCGTTCTGATCCTCTCCTCAGCCTTATCCGCCTCGGCGGATTTCACCTTTGAGGATGACCGGTTCCGCGGAGATTTTACCACCGAGAACCTGAACGCCATTATCGACGAATACGAGCTGTACGACGGGTGGTTCTGGACGACTCCCGCGGATGTGGACCAGGATTTTCACGGCCACGAATATTGCCCCGGATGGACTTATACCGCGGTGAAGTATCTGAAGAAAACGAATTATCTGGAGGACTGGTACGGCTGCCGGTGGATGATCAATCGGGTCCGGTCGGTCCGTCCGGATCAGGGCGGCTATGGGGAATGCTTCGGTTTTGCCCAGTTTATCGGATATCTGCTTTCCGGCGAAAAAAACCCGCAGGGGCACTGGAAGTTCTATTACAATATCAAAGCGTCCCAGGGGCTCAGGGTCGGCGATATCGTCCGGGCCGAATACAAGCGCCGGGGGAAAAAGTATCAGCACAGCGCGGTTGTGTACAAAGTTACGGAGGACCGGATTTCTTTTCTGCAGGTCTCCAGCGGCGCTTTCAACCAGATCTCGGTGGATACCGGGTATTCCGACGGAAATTTCATCAATCTTTCTACGCTTGAGGACATCGGGGATCTTCCCTATCTGAAAATCAGCAGAAGCCAGATGAATCTGCAGGATAAACCGGCAGACGAATAACGCTTCCGTCCCCGCGCGAAAGACAGAAAAGGAGCGGCCCGATTCTCAGTCGGGCCGCTCCTGTGTTTTGCAAGGATTACTTGTTCAGCATCGTCTTCTCGGTTTCCTTGTCGAAGAAGTGCAGATGGTTGGTATCCAAAGCGATCTTGATCTTGTTGCCGGCTCTGCTGGTGGTTCTCGGATCCACGCGGGCGATGATGTTTCCGTCTTTGCCGGTGGTGCTCAGGTACAGGTAGGTTTCGGAACCCATCAGCTCGGTCACTTCGACGTCCACGTCGATGGTGGCGGTAGCGAAGTCAGCCAGCTTCTGCTCGTCGTCATGAATGTTCTCGGGACGGATGCCCATCACGACTTCCTTGCCGATGTAGCTCTCGTCAACGAACTTGGCGACCTTCTTCTCCGGAACGACGATCTTGTTGTCGCCGAACTTGGCAACGACATCCTGGCCTTCGCGGTCCAGCTTGACGTTGAAGAAGTTCATCTGGGGGCTTCCGATGAAGCCGGCGACGAACTCGTTGGCCGGATAGTCATACAGGTTCTGGGGAGTATCCACCTGCTGCACGACGCCGTCCTTCATAACCACGATGCGGCTCGCCATCGTCATAGCTTCGGTCTGGTCATGCGTAACGTAGATGAAGGTGGTCTGCAGGCGCTGATGCAGCTTGGTGATTTCGGTACGCATCG